>NZ_CAKTTZ010000050.1 GCF_934617235.1 uncultured Ellagibacter sp.
TTTGAATATTACCAGCTCATTCTTGGTTTTTGACAGGCTTATGTCACATTGAACGTACTTTGAGATGTCAATCTAGGGGGGAGAGTCCTGGGGAGAGCTCTGGAATTTCCTGATGATGCGGATTCGACAGACATTGTCGTCGTTTGCGAAAGTCATTTTTTAACCAGGCAGTGGACCCAGACGCTCAATGCGCAAAAGCGCCTCGCTTCTGCCCGATTGAGTAGATGCGAGGCGTCGTCAAATAATGAGCCGTTGTCCTTTTGCTTCGGTTGCTATGAAATTTACCCGCTTGCTGCCTGCATATTCAGCTGAACGACTTCTTGCCAAGGCCGAACTCGCATGATGGGTTGGCCTGCGCCAGAGCCTTCCTATTTACTTGCGGCGGCAGCTTTTGCGTCCAGGCGCAGCACTCCGTTCACGCCGACGTTGTGGTCCTCGTGAATCTTGAAGATCGTGACGAGGTTGATGGCGTCCTCGCCGAAGAACCCGTCTGTGAACTCCTTCAGGTTCGCAAGGACCTGGCGCTTCTAGTCGGTGGTCTTGTCGGGGGCGGTGTAGATAAAGGTCGTGAGCTCGGGCTTGTCCTTGATGGTGGTGTGATCGGGGCTGAACATCGTGTTGTACACGCTCTTGAGCTTCGGCGGGAGACCAAGCCCAGTCCCGATTGCCTCGCCCAGCCCGTCGATGAGCTCGCGCTCGCTCTTACCCTCGGGGATGGTCGCGTCGGTGATGCTTACGATGGTTGCCATGGTGTGTCCTTTCGTTTTGGCTTTGCGAGTTTTCTCGAATTTAATCGGGCTAGAAGGTCGCAGGCCCATGGACGACGCCGTTTTTAAGACGGGGCATCCTCTCGTTGAAGATGCCCCCGTTGTAGCGGCGCCATTAAGGGTGACGTCGCTCTATCGTTGTGCTTGTTTCACACAAGCGGGATGCGCTTCGCGGGTTGTGTTCGCAACCGCTTGTGGCCCGCAACAGCCCGCTCGCAGCCCGTGCGCGCTGCTTCGCCGGCCTTATTTCCTGGTGATGCGGATCTGGCAGACGTCGTCGCCGTTGGCGATGGTCTTCGGGAGGTCGAACTTCAGGCAGCCGAGCCCCTCGATGATGCCGCGGTCGCCGTCCATCGCGATGTCGCACAGCGCGGAAATCTCGTCCTGTGGAAGGCCGAGCTTCTTCCATGCCTCAACGAGCGGGCAATAGTGGAAGTCGATTGACAGCGTGTCGTCGTTCTTCTCGATGGTCTCCATCTCGAAGACGCTCTTCGCCGGCTCCGACTGGAACACCTCGTCGAAGGCGTCCATCGTGGTGAAGGGCGCGAATCTCACGTCGGCGTGATAAAGGCCGCACTTGCGGATCGCCTGATGAAGCGGGCCGTTCTCCCCGTCCTCGACGGCCTTTTCGGCCAGATAATGAAGCCACAGCGCACGATGCTCATAAGCGCCGCGCATCTGCTCGAGTGAGAAAATCGCGTCGTTGCCTGCTGCCGTTTCGTTGTCAGTTGCCATGAAATATCTCCCGTCTTGATTATTGTTCGGCGACGCATGAAAATGCTGAATCTGCGCCGCCCCTCTCCCCTGGCGCTCTCCCATCGTATCGCCTGCCGACTTCCAGCAGCAAGCGATACGACCCCACGACCAGGGTCATCATAATAGGAACCCCCTCAAGCCGAGGCCGGTTTCGGCGACCGAGCGACTTGAAGGGGCCCTCGAAAAGCAATGCGTTTTGCGAAACGCAGCCGAACCCTATTCGAACTCGGCGTCAAGCGCGGCGAGGCGCTTGCGGATATCGGCCACCGTCTCGCTCGAAAGCTCAACGTCAGCAGCCGGCGCGTCTGCCTCGATCTGCTCGGGCTTATGAGCGCCGCAGATGACGTTCACGAAATCGCCCTGCGCACGCAGGAACGCAACTGCGAGCTGCACGCGCGTGCACTGGTATTCCTCGCAGATGTCGGCCAGCCCGTCGACGAACTTGACGGCGCTCGGAAGACGGTCGGGGCTCCACCACAGCTCGCCGTCGCGCGCATCGCCCTTCGGCACAACGCGGTCAGCGGGAACGGTACCCGCGAGAATGCCACGCTCGAGCGGCGAGTACGCGTGGTAGGACATGCCCTTCTCGCGGCAAAGCGGCAGCACGCCCTCTTCAACGTTGCGGGTGAGCATGCTGTACTTGCGCTGGATGATGTCCAGCTCGCAGCCATGGTCAAGCCAATCCTGGATGACGTCCGGCTGGGCGTTGGAAAGGCCAAGCGCGAGAACCTTGCCTTCCTTCTTCAGATCCATGAGCGCGCGCACGGTGTCCTCAACCGGGTACACGCTCGTGTCCTTCGCGGGATTGTGCGCGTAGTAGATGTCGATATGGTCGGTGCCCAGGCGCTTCAGGCTGTTCTCACAGTCCTTCTTGATGCCCTCGTAGCTGTGATCGACATAGACCTTGTGGCCGTCGACGTCGTTCCAATAACGGCCCACGCCGGTGTCCCAATCGAAGGTCGCCTTCGTGGAGATGACGTACTCGTCGCGGTTGCCGCTGATGGCCTTGCCAACGATTTCCTCGCTGTGGCCAAGACCGTAGATGGGAGCGGTGTCGATCGTGTTGATGCCCAGCTCAAGCGCACGGTGGATGGTCTTGATGGACAGCTCGTCCTCGGTGTTCTTCCACCAGCTTCCGCCGCCGATCGACCATGCTCCCAGCGTGATGATGGAAGCCTTGACGTCGGAGTTTCCGATATTCATGTACTTCATAGTGACCTGCCTACAAACGAAGGGCCGTTACAACTATTTCTCTGCAGCGGCTTTCGCATCGGCGCGCAGCACGCCGTCGACACCACATGCCTCGTCGTCGTGGTACTTGAAGATGACGATGTTCTTCAGCTCGCCGCGGTAGCCGACTGCCTCGTTGGCGGCTTCGTCGAGCACCTTGATGAGCTCGCGACGACGCTCGATCTCCATGTAGGGCGGCACGAAGACGAAGAAGGTGATCTGGTCCTTCGCGCACTCGGAGCAGTTCTCCTTGGGGACCGGCGTGTAGTAGATGGAGTAGCACTTGAACACCTTGGCGACAGCGCCCTCGATGGTGTCGAGGAACTGCTTCTTCTCTTCGCCTTCAAGGTTGATGGAGGTTGCGACGAAAATGGTAGACATGGAAATTCCTTTCGAAATCAACTCTGCGATGTGATTGTTGCTTTGGGATTGCGCCCGCATGAGCGGCGCGAAAGCTCTGGCTTTCCGGCTGTCCGGGTTCTCGGTTTAGCCTTGCGCCTTTCGAGCCTTGATGTCGGCGAACAGCTCGCCGTCTTTTCCGACCCCGTCGTCATCGTGGTACTGGAAAAGCACGATGTTCTTCAACTCGCCCTGGTATCCGGTTTCGCGGACCATCGTGTTGTGCAGAAGCTCGATGGTTTCGCGTTTCTTCTCGAGCGTCGCGTAAGGCGGTACGCAAACGAAGAACGTCGTCTGGTTGATCGAATCTCCACGGCAGCTGTCTTGGGGAATCTGAACCAGGTTGAACGAAAGCGCGTGCTTGTAAATCGTGCCCAGATCGTTGATGAGGGCATCCGCAAGCGAATCCCTCTGCTCTTCCGTCAGGTCGAGCGACGTGGCGGCAAAAATAGTTGCCATGCGTACAGCTTCCTTTCTCCTAGGTTTCTAGAACTTGTATGGTTATATCATGATAAAGTAGTCGAACGGTTACGAAATCGAAAAGATTTAGCCGAAAACCTATCAGTTTTTGTGGATATGGCGGAATACGGTAAAATCTGCATCGGTTGAAACAGCGTCGAAATAATTCGACGCTTAGAGTAACCGCAATGCGCGTTAAAGGAATGCGAGTGACGTTAAGCTCACGGGGGCGAAACGAGCGAGCGGGCGCGCAGAACTTACCACGGCGTAAGGGCGCCTTGGGGCATGTCTCAAATGGGAAGGACATGTGGGAAGGAAAGGAACGGAAGGTCATGGAGATGGAAAAGAGTACTCTGAGCAGGCGACAGTTCGTCGGCGTCACCGCAACTGCCGCTGCGACCACGGCATTGTTCGGCTTGGCCGGTTGCTCGGGCGGCGGCTCCCAGACTTCGTCTGGTTCTGGATCGAGCCAGAGCGGCTCCGAGGAAGTCGTGAAAGGCGGCGTCCTCAAGGTTGCGCTCAACCGCACGGTTTCGGCAAAGTCGCTCGATCCGCTTTATGTTGACTCCACCACTGCCGACCAGATCTGCCAGAACTACGGCGACACGCTCGTGCAGGAGAACGTCGACCAGAGCGAGTATCTGCCCTGCATCGCCACCAAGTGGGAGATCTCCGAAGACGGCAAAACGTACACGTTCACCATTCGCGACGACGTGTACTTCCAGCCTGGCAAGTTCCAGGACGGCCGCCTTCTCACCTCCGAGGACGTCGCTTACTCGGTGAACCGCGCGAAGGACTACTGGTGCAACTACCTGTTCTTCCTCGACTACGCAGAGGCTACCGACGACAAGACGGTCGTGTGCCACCTGAAGGACGCAAACGCGACCTTCCTGCATGAGCTCACCTCCTCTTCCGTCCTCATGGTCCCGAAAGAGGAAGTCGAAGGCTGGGGCGAGGAATTCGGCATGCATCCCGTCTCGACTGGCCCGTTCAAGGTCGACGAGCACACCCCCGACCAGACGACGAAGCTCTCGAAGTTCGATAAGTACTGGGGCGTCGAGCCGAACCTCGACGGCATCGAGTACCACATCATCACCGAGGACGCGCAGGCTGTGAACGCGCTGACCACGGGCGAGATCGACATCTCCCTCAACGTTACCGGTCAGCTCATCAAGCAGGTTTCCGCAAGCGACAAGCTCGTGCTCTCCCAGAACACCGAGCCGCGTCTTGCCTACATCGGCTTCAACCTGTCCGACCCCATCCTGTCCAACGACAAGGTGCGTGAGGCCCTCTCGACCGCAATCGATCGTAAGACCATCGTCGACGGCGTGTATGCCAACGGCGACGGCGAGCTGTCGGTTCTGCCCGTGCCGAAGGTCTCCTGGGGCTACAGCGAGGAGCAGGAATCGCTCGTTCCCGCATATGACGTCGAGAAGGCGAAGTCCCTGCTCGCTGAGGCCGGCTATCCCGACGGTTTCGACGTTGTTCTCACCACGGGCACTCAGAACGCCTACGTGCAGGCAGCGACCCTCGTCCAGGAACAGCTCAAGCAGATCGGCGTGAACGTCGAGATCCAGAGCGTTTCCTCGACCGAGGTTACCGACCGCTACCTCAACAACAAGGTGCAGATGTGGATCAACGGCCAGGGCGGCTCTGCCGACCCGGCGACGTTCGTCGGCTACTTCCTGAACTCCGACAAGATCCACACCAACTACAATGCTTTCTGCTACAGCGATCCCGCGACCGATGCGATTATCAACGAGGCGCTGACCCTTACCGATCAGCAGGAGCGCAAGGATCTCTACGAGGAGCTCAACGAGATCGCGCTCAAGACCCCCATCGCCGCATTCTACGCGACGACCAAGCTCTCTTGGGGCCTGCGCAAGGAAGTGCACGGCTACGTTCAGGAGAACAAGGCCGTCATGCGCGTTTGCGGACTTGAGGGCTCTGGCATCAACATCTGGAAAGAGAAGTAGGATATCGGCCTGCTAGACGAGATTTTGGGGTGCGGCCCGGTTTGCCGGGTCGCACCTTTTTGAAGGGAGATGGTGACCGCTCATGGCGAAAATCATCCTGCGGCGTCTGCTTCAACTGATTCCAACGCTCTTCGTTGTCGTTGCCTTCACGTTTATTGCGACGCGCCTGATCCCAGGCGACCCTGTAGCCGCTATGGTTGGCGACCAATATGACGTAAGCAAAGTCGAAGAGATGCGTGCGTCACTTGGGTTGGACGATCCGATCATCGTTCAATTTTGGAACTACCTTGTGAGCATATGCCAAGGTGATTTCGGGACTTCGTACTATTTTAATCAGCCCGCTATCGACATGATTGCGCAACGTCTCCCGAACACTCTGCTCATCTCAGTCATCGCGCTTATCATCGCGGTGATCTTCGGCGTCGTTTTCGGTGTTGTCTCCGCGAGGAAGCAGAACAGCATTGTTGACTACGTCTTGACCGTGCTGTCCCTGTTCGGCGTTTCCGCGCCGGTGTTCTGGGTCGGCATCATGCTCGTGCTCCTCTTCTCCGTCACGCTTGGTTGGCTGCCGAGCTACGGCATGGGATCGATAGAAAAAGACGGCCTCATAGGCTTTATCAGCCACTTGGTGCTCCCCTGCTTCTGTTTGGCCATCATCCCGATGGGCACATTCACGCGCATCACCCGATCCTCGATGATCGAGACGCTCGGAAGCGACTCTGTGCGCGCCATGCGTGCGCGTGGTGTGAGCGAGGCCTCCATCACGTGGAAGCATGCGCTCAAGAACGCGCTTCCGCCCATCATCACCGTCATCGCCATCCAGTTCGCCGGCTGCTTTGCGGGCGCTGTCCTTACCGAGAACGTCTTCGCTTGGCCTGGCATGGGAACCATGATCACGTCGGCGATCGACAATCGCGACTACTCGCTCATCCAGGCGACGGTGCTCGTCGTCGCCATCGCGTTCGTCGTCATCAACCTCATCACCGACTTGCTGTACATGGTCATCAACCCCAAGGTTGCTGCTGAGGCGAAGAAGGGGGCCAACAATGGTTAAAGAGAAATCGGCAGCTGTGGCGACTTCCGGGGCCGAGATGGAAGTCGTTGACGGCGCCATCACCGAGGCCGCCAAAGAGGCGATGATCCAGAAGGAGCGCAAGGCCAACAGCGCATGGCGCAAGTTCATCAGGAACAAGTCGGCGGTCATCGGCCTTATCATCGTTATCGTGATGCTTGCGATCGGCATTTTCGCGCCGTTCATCGCCCCGTTCGATCCGAACGCCACCTCGATTACCGAGACGTATCTCGAGCCTGGCGTGAACGGCCATATCTTCGGAACCGATGATTTGGGCCGCGACCTGTTCAGCCGTATCGTTTACGGTGCGCGCATGAGTATCGTCGTCGCCATCGGTTCGACGGTGCTCGGCGGCGTTATCGGCATCATCTTGGGCCTTGTCGCCGGCTTCATGGGCGGCATCGTCGACTCGATTATCATGCGCGTCATGGACGGCCTGTTCGCCTTCCCGTTCATCCTCCTGTCCCTGCTTCTGGTCACCATCTTGGGGTCGGGCGTGTTCAACGTCATTCTCGCGATCGGCATCGGCAACGTGCCGCGGTTCGCTCGCGTGGTTCGAAGCAAAGTTATCGTTGCGAAGAACGAGGAGTTCTGCAACGTTGAGCGCGTGCTCGGCGCATCGAACCTCCGTCTTATGGTACTCCACATCCTTCCGAGCACGGTGTCCGAGGTTGTCGTCTACGCCACGCTCTGCGTCGGCGGCTCGATTATCGCTGAAGCCGGCCTGAGCTTCTTGGGCCTGGGCATCCTCATCCCGACGCCGTCCTGGGGAAACATCCTGCGAGGAGGCCAGACCTGCCTTGCCATCGCTCCGCATATCGCTACCATTTCGGGCTTGTTCATCTTCGTGGCCGTTATCGGGTTCAACCTGCTCGGCGACGGTATTCGCGACGTGCTCGATCCGAAGATGAAGAAGTAGGTGAGATTTATGGCAAACGAAGTTAACGGACAGGAGAACACGGTCGACTCGGCCGCCAACCCCTCCTCCGAGGTGCTTCTCGATGTGAAAAACCTCAAGACCTATTTCCATCTTGCGAGTGGCACGGCCCGCGCTGTCGACGGCGTATCGTTCACCCTCTCTCGTGGGGAAACGCTCGGCGTGGTCGGCGAGAGCGGTTCGGGTAAGTCGATGATGGCGAAAAGCATCATCAGGCTGTTCGAGGCCAATGCGCGCATCGAAGAAGGCTCGATCGAGTTCGAGGGCCGTGACGTGCTCTCCTTCGGCAAGAAAGAGCTGCGCGACTACCGCGGGCGCGATATCGGCATGATCTTCCAAGACCCCATGACCTCGCTCGACCCGGTGTTCAAGGTCGGTCAGCAGATGACCGAGAACCTGCGCATCCATCGCAACATGAGCAAGGCGGAAGCCCGCGAGGTCGCGATTGCCGCCCTGCGTTCGGTGAACATCCCGAACCCCGAGGCGCGCTTCAACTCCTACCCGTTCGAGCTTTCGGGCGGCATGTGCCAGCGCGTCATCATCGCCATGGCGCTTTGCTGCAACGCGAAGGTGATCTTGGCAGACGAGCCCACGACCGCCCTTGACGTTACTGTTCAGGCTCAGGTGCTCCACCTGCTTAAAGAGCTGCAGCGCACGAACAACATCGGGCTTATGATCATCACGCACAACCTGGGCGTGGTGTGGGATGTCTGTGATCGCGCCATGGTCATGTACGCGGGCAAGGTGGTCGAAGCGGCTGACGTGAAGTCGCTCTACGCCAAACCCATGCACCCCTACACCTGGGGTTTGCTCGACTCGATGCCCTCGCTTTCCTCCGAGCGCAAAGTCGACCTTTCCACGATTCCCGGAACGCCGCCTGACCTGCGCCTTACGGGCAAGGCGTGCAACTTTGCCAACCGCTGCCCCTATGCGCAGGACATTTGCCGCAAGGAAGTTCCCGAGCTCATCGAAATCGAGCCTGGGCATCTCGTTGCCTGCCATAGACAGACGCTCGATGCGCATCTCGAACGCGTGAAAGGAGGCAAGTAATGAGCATCAACGCCAATGAGGAGGCGGCTGCAACCAAGCCTGTCCCGAAATCGGGCGATGCGGCAGCACCTGTCGACCCGAATGTCATTTTGAAGATCAGCGACCTCTCGAAGGATTTCGAGATCCGCTCCGACAAGATCGGCGAGAAATCCCAGTACTTGCATGCACTTTCGCGGGTGAACCTCGAGGTGTACCGGGGCGAGACGCTCGGCATCATCGGCGAGTCTGGCTGCGGCAAGTCGACGCTCGGACGCTGCCTTGTTCGCCTCCATGAGCCGACGAGTGGAACGGTTACGTTCGAAGGCGAGCCGCTCGACTTCAAGAAAGACCGCGCGCGCCGTCAGCGCCGCAGCGTGCAGATGATCTTCCAAGATCCCTACTCTTCGCTCAATCCGCGCAAGACCTGCGCGAAGATCATCGAAGAGCCGATGATCATCCACAAGACGGAGACCGACCCGAAGAAGCGCGAGACTCGCGTTCGCGAGCTGATGGAGCTCGTCGGTTTGGATACCCAGCACATGCACCGCTATCCGCACGAGTTCTCGGGTGGTCAGCGCCAGCGCATCAACATCGCTCGCGCGCTCTCACTTGAACCGAAGCTGCTCGTGTGCGACGAGCCGGTTTCCGCACTTGACGTGTCCATTCAGGCCCAGGTGCTCAACCTCTTCGGAAGGCTCCAGCGCGAGCTCGGCCTGACGTACGTCTTCATCTCGCACGACCTGAGCGTCATCAAGCATATTTCCGATCGCATCGCCATCATGTACCTCGGTCAGGTGGTAGAGCTCTGCGACGCCGAGGGCATTTACGAGGAGCCGCTTCATCCCTACACGCAGGCGCTTCTCTCCGCGATTCCTCCCACGAGCCCGTTTGAGGAGAAGCATACCATCGCGCTCACGGGCGATATTCCGAGCCCCATTGGCGACATGAAGGGATGCCCGCTCGCGTCGAGGTGCCCGCATTGCACGGAGCGTTGCAGGAAGGAACACCCTGCCTTGGTCGAGGCAAGGCCCGGGCATAAGGTTGCCTGTTTCTTGTACGAGTAAGTGTTCGATGTATCCGGCGGTCCCTGCTTTTGCGGGTAGGGGCCGCTTCAAAGATTGGAGACCTATGGAACCGGTTGAAGAGCGGTTTTTGCGCTATGTAAGAATCAATACCCAGTCCTGCGCTGGTCAAGAGGCTATCCCGAGCACTCCGTGCCAATGGAATCTCGCGAACCTGCTCGTCGAGGAGCTTCGTGCCCTCGGTGTGGAAGACGCGAGCGTCGATGAGCACTGCTACGTGATGGGACATATCCCCGCAAACCTTCCCGAAGGAACCACTGCTCCGGCAATCGGATTTATCTCCCATATGGATACCGCCACCGAAACGAGCGGCGAGGGTGTGAACCCCCGCATCGTCGAGAACTACCAGGGCGGCCCCATCGTTATCAACGAAGAGCTCGGCATGGTGCTTGACCAGGAGCACTTCCCCACGCTTGCGAAGCATATCGGCGACGACCTCATCGTGACCGACGGCACTACCCTGCTTGGTGCCGATAACAAGGCCGGCGTGGCAGAGATCATGTCGCTCGTGGAATACCTGCACGAGAACCCCGACACTCCCCACGGTCCGCTCTCCATCGGCTTCACCCCTGATGAGGAAGTGGGTCGCGGTGCGGATCTCTTCGATGTGGAAAGGTTCGGTGCCGAACTTGCCTACACGGTCGACGGCGGCGAGTTGGGCGAGCTGGAGTACGAGAACTTCAACGCGGCGAGCGCCATCGTTAAGATTACGGGCAAGGTGGTGCACCCTGGCTCCGCGAAGAACCGCATGCGTAACGCCGCGCTTCTGGCCTGCGAATTCGCCGCGCTTCTTCCCGCAACCGAGATTCCCGCGACCACTGAAGGCCGCGAAGGGTTCTTCCACCTGGGCTCCATCGAGGGCGATGTGGCGACGGCCACGCTCGACTACATCATCCGCGACCACGATCGCGAGCGCTTCGAGGAGCGCAAGCGCATTATGGAGCAGGCGGCGGCGCTTATGAACGCCCGCTACGGCTGCGACTGCGTCGAGCTTTCCATCACCGACCAGTACTACAACATGAAAGAGCAGATCCTGCCGCATATGGAGCTTGTCGACCTCGCGCGCGAGGCGATGGAGGACACGGGCATCGAGCCGCTTATCATCGCTGTACGTGGCGGCACGGACGGCGCACGCCTTTCCTACATGGGCCTTCCCTGCCCCAACCTGTGTGCTGGGTGTGAGTATGCGCATGGGCCCTTTGAGCATTGCTCCGTTCAGGCGCTTCAGAAGATTTCCGACATGCTCGTCGTTCTCGTGCAGAAGTTCGTGAAACCCGAGGAATAGCGCTCGACTTTCTTCGGTAGCGGCGACATTTTGGTTGATGCGTTATTGCTGAAGGAGGCAATTGAATGATGGAAAGTGATGAGCGTTCGAGGCGAGCGCTCACGTATGCTGAGAAGCTTTCGCGCATGATTCGTGTGAGAACGGTTCAGGAACCGGGAAACGCCCAGTCCTTCGAGGACTTCCACGCCCTGTTGAAAGAGCTGTTCCCTGCCGTTTTTGCGCATTGTGAGATCAAGGTGTTCGGGAACGACGGGGGAAGCTTGCTTTTCCGTTGGCGCGCTGCGTGTGCGGAGGGGGAAGGCAAGCCCGCGCTGCTTCTTATGAGCCACCAAGATGTTGTCGATGCTGAGGGCCCGTGGACCCATGAGCCGTTTGGCGGGGAAATCGCGGAAGGCCGCGTTTGGGGGCGCGGTGCGCTCGATATCAAGGGCAACCTCCTGTGTATCTTGCAGGCAGTTGAGGAGCTTATCGAGGCCGGTTTCTCCCCCGCCACCGACGTCTACGTTGCTTCGAGCGACTGCGAGGAAATCGGCGGCAACGACCTTGTGCCGGATTACTTGAGGGCGCAACAGATTGATATCGACTTACTCGTTGATGAGGGTCCTTGCATTATCAAGGGTGATGACGGTGTGCTTGCTGCGCAAGTTGCTGTGGCTGAGAAGGGCCAGGTCATCTTCAAGTGCAGTGCTTTCGGACCCGGTGGTCACGCTATGAGCGTCAAGAAGAACTCTCCGCTTGTTCGCTTGGGTGCGTTTATGGCTGAGGTCGATGCTGCGGATCTTTTCGAAGGCGATGCGCGTCCTGACCTTTTCGATAAGACGGGCACCACGGTCGCTTTCACCATGGCGGGCGCATCGAACGTTCCCAACGTCGTTCCGCGCGAGGCGTGGGCGATCTGCGACGTGCGTCTTGCTCCTGGCAGGACTGTGGAATCTGCTCACCATGCCATGGTGGAAGTGGGTAATCGTCATGACGTTGAGGTGACGGTGAGCAAGAGCACGCCGCCTAGCCCCGTCTCGGATACGAGTGGACTTGCATATACCCAGGTGACAGCAGCTATTTCTTCGGTGTATCCCGATGTTCGCCCGCGCGCAGTCCTGCTTTCGGGCGGAACGGACACCAAGCATTTCACCGATGTTGCGCAGTGCTGCATCCGTTTTACGCCGATGGTCTTCACGCCGGAGCAAACCGCGACCATCCATGGCATCGATGAGAACATCGACTGCGCCGCGCTGCCATCAGGGGTCGACTTTTTCAAGACGTTAATCGAGCACAGGAGCAACCGATGACTTCACTGAACACTGACTTGAATACGGACGCCTCGCGCCAATGGAGCCTCGACGCGCTTTATAAGGGCTTCGACGATGAGGCGTATGTGCAGGATTGCAAGAAGTTTTCCCAGCTTATTGATGAGTACATTGCTGCGCTCGCGCCGATTGAGCGCGGCGATCGCGCCTTTGGCATCGAGGCGCTCTGCGAATTCCTCGAGCGTGAGGAGAAGCTGTGGCTGATCGGCAAGGACTTGCACGAGTTCACCTACCTTCGCAGCGCTGTCGATGCGGGCGACAAGCAGGCCCTCTCGGCGATGGCTGCCCTGCGCAAGGGATACGGGAAGATGGCACGCCCGAGCCTTTTCGTCCGCCGATGTGTGGCTGGTCTTGATTTGAGTGAGGACGATTTTGCCGCATCTCCCCTTCTTGAAGACTATCGTTTTGTGATCGGGCAGATGAAGCTTGAAGGCGCTTGCCAGGGAAGTTCCGATGCGGAGGACGTTTTCGCTCGCATGCAGGGATGCGCGGGAGATGCATGGATTGATTTGCGATCGAGCTTGGTCGGCTTCGCAACGGCGCAGCTCGACGGGAAGGAGCTCACGCTCACCGAGCTACGCAACCTTGCCCGATCGACTGATGCTGAGACGCGCAAGAAGGCCTTCGATGCCGAAATCGAATGCTCGGAAGCAATTTCTGTCGGCGTCGCCGCATCGCTTAACGGCATCAAGGAGCAGGTCATTCTGCAGGCGGAGATGCGCGGCTTCTCTTCCCCGCTTGATATGGCGCTCTTCCAGTCGCGCATGAAAAGCGAGACGCTCGATGTGCTGTGGGAAGTCGTGACGGAGCACCTGCCGTCGCTCCAAGCTTACCTCACGCGCAAGGCTGAGCTTCTCGGTCATAAGAATGGTCTTCCGTGGTGGGACTTTTTCGCACCAGTCGTGAGCGAGTCTTCCGACGCTCGGTCGTTCACCATCGAGTCCGCGCGAGCCTATCTGGTCAAGCATCTGGGAAGTTTCTCCTCTGAGCTCGGTGAGCTTATCGAGCGCGCCTTCGATGAGCGTTGGATCGACTTCGACCCTCGTCCGGGAAAGAGCGGCGGCGCCTTCTGCCGCAACCTGTCCAACCAGCGCCAAAGCCGCGTGCTCACCAACTTCGACGGCACGCTGCGCGCGGTCGATACGATCGCACACGAGCTCGGGCACGCCTTCCATGGGCAGCAGATCGAGATGAAGCGCCCTCTCAACAGGTGCTATACCATGCCTGTTGCCGAGACGGCATCGAACTTCGACGAGCTTTTGCTCATGAATGCCGCTATTGAGGAAGCAAAGACGACCGAGGAGCGCATCGCGCTTCTGGACGCGAGGCTCTCGGACGTTGCGCAGACGGTGTGCGATATCTTCTCGCGCTTCCTCTTCGAAAAGTCGGTCTTCGAGCAGCGCGCCGAGAAGTACCTTGTCGCCGAGGATCTTTGCCGCTTGATGGTGGATGCCCAAAAGAAGGCGTACGGGTCCGCCCTCGACGCCGACGCGCTTCACCCCTACATGTGGGTGAACAAAGTGCACTACTACATGACGACGCTCAGCTACTACAACTTCCCCTATACGTTCGGACTGCTGCTTGCGCACGGGCTGTATGCGCGCTATCAGGAGGTCGGCCCCTCGTTCGTCGAATGCTACAAGTCGTTCCTGAATGCGACGACGACCGACACCGTGGAAGGGGCGACGGCAGTCGCCGGCGTCGATGTGACGACGCGGGAATTCTGGGAAAGCAGCTTTGAGGTGATCGAGGCCCAGGTCGCCGAGTTCCTGTCGCTTACCGAGTAGAGAAAAGCCCTCGGAGGGTTGTTTCCCCGCGTTAAGCGGGCTTCCTCCGAGGGCTTTCTGCGTTGTTGTTCTGCTATTGCCGCATCGGGGCTGCCGGGTGTTTTGTCGGTTGCGAATCGCTTTCCGCAACCCACAGCCTTGCGGCCCCGAACTATTTATCGGCTATTCGGAATCGATCATGATGCTTAGAATCTCGCGATCGGTTTCCCTCATGCCTTCGCGTGCCATGCGGCTTACGTTGCGGATGGTCTCATCGACGCCCATGGTGACGATGCCGTCGCCCGCGTAGAACTCATTTCCATTCTTGAACAGGCGATATCCGAACACACCCGACTCAATGGCCATTGCGATCTTGGCGGCACAGGAAGGCTTCGCACCGTCGCACACCATGCCCGACACCGTTCCGAGTGAGTTGACAATCGTGTGCTCGATTTCCTCCATGCGCCCGCCAAGGAGGTAAGCGATGCCGCATGCAGCACCGGTGCCCGCGCTTACGGCTCCGCAGAACGCCGACAAACATCCGATGCCCGACTTCTGATAAACGCTGATCAGGTCGGACACGGCAATCGCTCGAAGCATTTTCTTGCGTGGGATGTCGAGGGCACGCGCGTATACCACGATGGGAACCGAGGCGGTGATGCCCTGGTTGCCGCTGCCCGACACGATGACGACCGGCATGGGGCAGCCGCCCATGCGCGCGTCGCTGCCCGCTGCCGCCGCTGCCTTTGCCTGGGTGAGCAGGTCATCAGGGTAGGCGTCGGATGCGTAGAGCTTGCCGACGCGTCCGCCCCAATCGTTTTCCAAACCTTCGCTCGAGATGGCGTAGTTGTATTCTGCCTGGCGGCTGAGGACCTCTTCCACGTCGGCCAAATCGACGGTGTCCGCGAACTCGATGATGTCGGCGACGTTGAGCAGCTTGGTCAGCGCATCTTCCCCGTCGGTTGGATCAGCGGCGCGCGTGTCGTGAAGTACCTCGCCGTCGCGCTCGATGAGCACCACGTTCGTGTGGTTCTTCGCCATGACGACGCGTGCCGACCCGCCGTTTTCGCCAAAGACACGCACATCGATGTAGAAGGGCTCGCTCGTGTCGGCGAACTCAACCCTGATCTCACGTTCGTTCAGGTAGCGGGCCATGTAGGCGCGCCCGTCATCGTCGAGGCTGGAGAGTACATCGAGGCCCTTGTCGGCGTCGCCCGCAGCGATGCCTGCCGCGACTGCGGTCTTCACGCCATGCTGCCCGCCTGTGTTTGGAACGGTGACGCTGTGGACGTTCTTGATGATATTCCCGCTGACAGAGATGGAGATACGCTCGGGTTCGCTGCCGAGCACCTGCGCCGCCTTTGCCGATGCGAAGGCGATAGCGATGGGCTCCGTGCAGCCGGTTGCGACGAGGAGCTCATCTTTGAGGATTTGCACGTATGCATCGTAGGTTTTCTGATTCATTGCGGCTATTCCTTTTTTGTCGCTCGTTGTTAGGTGTTTGTCCTTGGCGTGGGCAATCGGGTTATCGCAGCCCAGCCTCGTGAACCACTTCGTAGACGAGGGAGAACAGCGAGCGGTCGACGTCGAGCGGAAGCGTGCAGCCAGGCCCGAAGATGAGCGCTCCGCCGTCGTTTTGCGCGAGCGTGTCCTCAAGGCGGGTTGCCAGGCGGCGTTTGACCTGCTCAGGCGTGCCGTAGAAGTCGCGGTTCTGATCGAATCCGGTGATGAGCACCTTGTCGGTCTTCCTGCGCATGTCGGCAACGCTCGTCAGGTTCGGCACGATACCGCAGCATTCCCAGTTGAACGCCTGATAGTCAAGGTCGATGAGATCGTCCATGTAGAGGCCCTCATCGCCGTGGACATGCAGCATGGAGAACCAGGTGCGGCCCTTGAGCTTCTGCGCCATGTGCTCAAGGTACGGCACGACGAACTCGCGATGCTCTTCAGGTGTGATCAGCGTCGAGCGGGAGAACTTCGTCGTCATGAAGATGCCGTCGATGCCCTTGTCGATGAGCGCGTCGAGGAAGTGGTCGTTAGTCTCTTGCAGAGCTTCGAGCGCATGTGTGAGCGCCTTTGGGTCGGAGCGCATGAGGTCGAGGGTCCAGTCAGGGTTCATCGGCGTGGAAAGCTCCTGCACCCACGACAGCGGGTCGAACAGCGTCGCGAGCACCGGTTTCTCGCCCTTGTATGTGTCGACGATGCGCCCGTCGACGGCGACCTCGGCGGCGAGCGTCTCGTTCGTCGCGTCGAGGATCCCGAGCTTGCCGGCATCTTCGGCGGAGGTGATGGGGTGCGAGTGGAAGACGCCGTCCCACTTATGCGGGTTCGTGGAGAATTCATAGTCTGCGCCGTATGCGACAGGCATGTAGTTTCCGCAGGTCATAATCTTGATGAGATCCCAATGCCCCGCGGTTGCCGTATTGACGGTCTCATCGTAGAAGTCGTCGGCGACAGGGTCTGCCAAGGGGAAATGGAACCATCCCACGATGGGGAGCTCTTCCCCGAGCTTCTTCGTTTCAACTTGCTGCTTGATCAGTTCGAATCCAGTTGGCATCAATGCCCCTTCCCCGCGATATCCTGAAAACCGATATGAATAAAGGTTGCATCGTCCATGATATTTCATTTCCGCTTATAAAGCGACGGGTTTGCGACATTTCAACGGTCGGAAACAAGGGGGTTACCTTCAGGAAAGCGACTGCCCGCCCGCCTGAGTAGCGGAGATAAGGGAATATAACGATAGGTGGCGTGCAAACATGTCAATCTTCATCGAATCGAAACTGTTCATGCGCTAATCTCGGTCAAACAAAAAGCGTGTTAAATTGCGCAAAATCATGGCTTACGAGCTGTATTTTGTTGTAGTATATATTTATCAGCGCCCACCCAAGCCTCTCAACGATGCTGAAATGCGGTGGGCCTTTCTGTTTCCAAAGGAGGTCGCCCCGTGTCCGATAAGCGCTTCAAGTCGCTGGACGACCTCTGTTCGCTTCTCGTCGACGAGCGTAAGTTGACTTGCCGCGATCGCGATAAGTTGAAACGCTTTTTGTCTAGAACGAACTACTATCGCTTCTCAGGCTATGCCCGAGAATTTCAGATTGATCCTCGCTACGGTGATAATCGCTTTGTTTCAGGCGCTTCTTTCGAAGAGATAAGGGAAATCGCTGAAATCGACAGCAGGATGCGCGCACTTCTTTTAGAGCAGCTCAGTGTTGTGGAAATCGCCGTGCGGGCTATGCTGGCGTACGAGTACGGACGCGATTATGGTGAAAGCGCTTTTTATCTGAATGCCGATTTCTATAAAGACGGAAACGATGCGACGAAAGACAAGCCTTTAGAGATTGTAAATGGCATTCTTTCCGATTTGGAACGGGATAAGGGACCCATGGTCTCTCGTTATGTTAACGAGACTGTCACGGGGTGCGCTCTGTCAAGCCGCTGCAGTCGGTATGCTGAGGTTCCTATTTGGGTTGCCGTTGAGGCTATTTCTTTCGGCAGGGTCACTAATTTCGTCTCCTATGTTAAAGACATGGAGCCCGCCAAAAGGGCGACATCTTTCTTCGGCATCCAATGGGCGCCCTTCGCGGAGGTTCTGCATTCGCTCTGCGTGCTGAGAAACCTTTGCGCGCACCATCGACAGCTGTGGAATAGGAGAATGAGTATCCAGTGTCCCGTCCAAAAGAAGCTCAGACCGCGCAACGTTAAGTTTGATGCAGCTAGCCCTTACGCCCAGCTGCTTATGGTCAACAGCTATCGAGAGAGAATCGACGGAGACACAGGGTTGGCTGCTAGGATTGATTCGCTTATTAACGAGAATGCTCGTTACGCAGAGGGTTTTCTGTTGCCTAACCCCAAATAGGCTCAAAGAAGTTCTAACGTTGACGAACGAGATGAGCTTCGAGATGGCATTAATAAAGCGACGGGTTTGGGATAATTCAATTGCCAGAAACAATAGGGGTTACCTTCGGGAAAGCGACTGCCCGGCTATCTTTGTGGCGGAGAGGCGGAGTTGAGGTTGCGGGGCTCGCCGACGAACCGCGATGCGTTATTGGCGGAGGGGGCGAAAGGAGTGTGCTCGACGCTGCCCCGCCGACTGTCGCTGCATCGTGTTTGCGCTGCGCCTGGCTTGCTATAATGCCGCAGACGAGCGATTCACGAGTGATAAGGAACCTTTCGAAAACCATGCAAGAAGCAATACTCTCCCTGCGTGCGCGGGGCCGCGTCAAAGGCCACCTCCTTGCCTTCCTCACCGTGTTCGTTTGGGGCATCACGTTTGTGTCCACGAAGGTGCTGCTCACCGTCGTCACCCCGATTGAGATTCTCTTCTTGCGCTTCTCGCTGGGCTTTCTCGCGCTGTGCATCATCCACCACCGCGTGACGCCCTTCATGGGAGTGCGCGTCGAGGCGTTGTTCGCGCTGGCGGGCGCGACGGGCGTGACGCTGTACTTTCTTATGGAGAATATCGCGCTCACCATGACGAGCGCCTCGAACGTTGGCGTGATCGTAGCCATCGCTCCCCTGTTCATCGCGCTCATCGCCATGTTCGCCACGCGTGAGGAGCGCGTCGGCGTGCAATTCTTCGCGGGCTTTGCGCTGGCGATATCGGGAATCGCGCTTATCAGCTTCACGGGTGCGAGTGCAGGTGAAGTGGGGCTTGCGGGCTGCTTGCTTGCCGTACTCGCCGCGTTTGCCTGGGCGGTTTATTCCACTATCGGCAAGCGTATTGCGAAGCTCGGGCTCTCGACGGTGGCCACGACGAAGCGCACATTTGCGTGGGGCCTCGTGTTCATGCTGCCGTTTTTGCCGGTAATGGGCTTCGGTCAGGGAGCCGAGGGGACAGGTCTTGTGGGGCTTCTCGACCCCATCATGTTGGGCAACCTGCTGTTTTTGGGGCTGATTGCGTCTGCCACCTGCTATGTCATGTGGAACAAGGCGGCGTCGATTGTCGGTGTCGTGAACGTGAGCGCCTATCTCTACCTCACGCCTGTGGTG
>NZ_CAKTTZ010000051.1 GCF_934617235.1 uncultured Ellagibacter sp.
GAATTCAGACGAGGCGTAGAACTCGTCGAACGCATCCTGGTTCTCGAACCACATCTCGACAACGCCCTCGACGGGGAGCTCGTCGTAGGAAACCGACTTGCCGCCGACGATGCGGTCGATGACGAGGTTCTGGTTGTAGCCGCAGCAGCCGGGAGCGGTCTGCACCATGTGATCATGGACGTTCCACCACTCGTACTTGAACTGCTCGCTAGTCACGCCGTCGGCACGACCCAGGAAGGACACGCGCTGGATGAGTTCCTTGCCACGCAGATGCTCGGGAATGCGAATGACTTCGCGCTTCGCCAGCACGAGGAGGTTGACGTTGGGGTCAGCGAACTTCTCAACGTCGTTAGCCCCCTCACCATTCAAGGAAGCGACACCTTCGAGCATGTCCCCGTAGCTGTCGAACTGGAGCTCGGAGTAGCCATCGATGACGATCGGGCCCTGGCCCAAAGGATGACGATGCTCGTTGTCGATAACGAGATGCTGGTCATATTGGCGCAGATGCTCCATCTTCGCCGCGATAGGACCATGGACGTTCAGCCAGTACTCCTGGAACTCCTCCATGCTCATATCGTCTTTCTTACGCATCAATCCGCACCTGCTGATCATAGCGATCATCCTCCTTGGTTAATCTGACACGTGAGCCTGCATTCGGACCCCTACCTCTTTGCCAGTCACCGTTTCAATCGACCGTTTATTCCGAATGCAATGCCCAAAACCCCTCGATTTGGGTTTCTTCTACACATAATGTTCATATCGATGCATTCCCTCAAGAACGCACTTCAAAGTTAGGAACGCACCCCGAAGTTAGGTACGCACCCAAAGGTAAGGCCCCCCTTGACAAGTGCCTTGCGTGGGCGCGCGGGGAAAAGACTTACTTTGGAGTGCGTCATTGTCACTGGATTCGACTTTTCCTATCGTGGTTTCGTTGAGAAATTCGGGCGGCTGCTAGGCCGTCTCATCCTTTCTGTCGTTATTTGCATCGGAGTTTTCAGTACATGAGCAGTATTTCCGGGGCCATTTCCCAAATGATCATCTTGATCTTGATCGCATGCATGGGTTTCGTGTGCGCGAAGGTCGGCTACATCGACGCGGATACGCGCGGAAAGTTGACGAAAATCCTCGTCAACGTCACGCTACCGTGCATGATCGTCGTGTCGGGAAACAACCTCGATGCCTCGCAGGTCGCCGATTTGATTCTGCTGGCGTTCCTGCTCGCCATCGCCCAGTTCGCGCTCCTTCTGCTTTGCGGCTGGCTGTGCAATGTGCTACTTCGAACGCCGCCTGACCAGCGCTCGCTCTATCTGTTCATGGCAATATGCACCAACACCGCCTTCATCGGCCTTCCTATCATCTCGTCTATGTTCGGCGGCGAAACCACCCTGTTCGCCAGCATCTTCGTCATGGTTCTCGCGTTTTTCATGTACAGTGCGGGGTTCGCGATCCTCGCCAGCAACAAGGCTGGCGAGAGCAGGGGAGGCCGCGATAACATCATCTTGAGAATCGCCGACAGCATCACAGACCTTCCCTGGAAATCGATCTGCAACCCTTCGATGGGATCCTGCCTTATTGCGATCGCACTGCTTCTTCTGGGGATCAAGATTCCCCACGTCTTGGCCAGTGCGATGGGCACGTTAGGCGGCATCACCTCCCCCATCGCGATGATGATTGTCGGCTCCATTATCGCCGAGGCAAACTTCAGCTCCATCGTGAAGGAAGCCCGCCTGTACCCGACGATCATCTTCCGTCAGCTCATCGTTCCCATCGCCCTGCTGTTCGCGCTGCGCTCCCTCGGTGTCAACGAGTCTTTGGTCGTCGTTTTCACCATCATGTTCGCAATGCCAATCGGCGCGCTCGCCCCATCGTTCGCTGAGCAATTCGGCCACGATTCTATGCTGGCTGCCAAGGGCACCGTGCTCTCAACAGCCGCCGCATTCGCGATTATTCCCCTGGTAGTCGCCGTAATGGCTCTGCCTTAGACGCACGCCGAAAACGCTGGCGTCGGAATACTTTGAAGTCGGTTCGATACCTGCTCTATTTTGTTATTGGTCGTCGCTTGTTTCCGCCGCGTCCGGCCTGATCTTGGGCGGATTGTAGTAATCGCTGAAGCCCTTCATATACCAGAGGATGCAATCCCCGCCACCCAAGCGGTCGTCTTTTTCCTCGGGGTGGCCGAACATGACGAAGTCGTCTTTCCTCGTTCCCTTCGAACGCAAGACGACGTCATTCGAAAAGTCCCCATAGACGGAGCCCCAATCTCGCAGAAACGCAAGAACGTTTGCGAAGCTCGCTCCCTTTTCCGTCAACGCATAGTCGACGCGAAGCGGTTTCGTGTCCGTCACGATTCGCTCCACCACGCCTTCTTCTTCCAACTTGCCGAGATGTTGGATGAACATTTTATGGGAAAGGTCATACGGAATCGCTTTGCGCAGCTCGCTATACCCTGCCCGCTTGCTTGGCATGAGATCGAGGTACCAAACGATATACGGCTCCCACTTAGCCTTCAGCAGGGAAATCGTGTAACCAAGAGCGCAAGACTTGAAGTCCCCTTCTTTTTCAAGCATGTTGCAGTCTCCTTTGCTCTGCGCATTTTGCAATTCCAAATTGCATATCCGAATTGAGTATTTTAGCGCAAGACGCGTCAGTAGCAAATCGACATCGAGCAATTGTTGCCAAGGAACTGACACTTTTTATGGCAGGTCACAGGGGTATGAAGCAAGTGTTGGAAGCCGTCCAACAGGACAAAAAGGGGACACTTACAGCTTTCAGACGGAGGCGCGACAGGAAACACGTGGACAACGTCAAGGGATTCGCGAAATGAAAACACGAACGATGCTGGACACTTGTCCATTTTTAGACGACTCTCCCAGACGCACCTTGGAGGCTTTATTTCAAAGGTGCCTTATTCTCTTTTCCCCTGCCGCCTATCGACGCAACAACCACAACAATCAAGATCGCAAATATCGCCGCCTGCAGACCGAAGCTCACATGGAATCCAAGTAAGGACAAGCCCTCTGCCGCCGCGATGTCGCCGGGAGCCCACCGCACGGTCACCACTGCCATCAAGGCGATGAGCAGATTCGAGCCCATCGACCCGACAACTTGACGTACGGCGTTGATAATCGCGGTTGCATGCTTAGTTTCCGAATCGTCCAAGCCCGTCATGCAGTACGCCGTTGTGGGCATCACAAGAAACGCCAGGCCAATCATGCGAATGGCGTGCGCGATTGCGACCCACACGACCGAGACCGACGAATCGAACACGACGAACATGCCCGAGCCGAATGCAAGCAAGCTCAATCCCACTGACATGCAGGGCACCATCCCGAACCTGTCGTAGAAACTGCCCGCCGGCGTGTTCGCGAAGGCGTTCGCCAAAGCGCCAGGGAGCAACACGAACCCGACAGCGAGCGCCATATTCCCGCATTCGTTCTGCATGAACAGCGATGCCTGCAAAGGACCTGCTAAAACGGCAATCTGAGCCAGTCCAGCGAGGATCACGCCGAGCGCGAACGTCTTTCGCTTGAACAACCGAAGCTTCAGCAGCGGGTTCGGAATTATAAGCTGCCGCACGATGAACAGGGCAAGACACGCCATAGCGCCTGCGGCGGGCAGCAGGAACCCGAGCGAGGCGAGGCCTTCGCGCTCGGCAATCGAGACCGCAACCAAAAGGCACGTAAGGCCACCTGCGAACGACGCGCAGGAGAGAGGGTCGAGCTTCACGGGGAAGTGTGTGCCGATATCGCGAATGGTGAAGAAGGCAACGACCCAGGCCACCGACGCCGCGCAGGCCAGCATGACGAAGTTCATGCGCCATCCCAAAAGGTCTGTCACGATTCCAGAGATGGTGGGGCCGAACACCGGCGCGAATGCGATGACCATTCCCGAAAGGCCGAGGGCGTACCCGCGCCGCTCCTCTGGGTAGACGGCGACAGCGACCAATTGCACGAGGGGAATCAGGACGCCATTTCCGCAGGCCTGAAGGAAGCGCGACGCGAGAAGCACCGGGTACGATTGGGCGCAAACGGCGATCACGCAGCTTGCGATGAAAAACGCCATCGCCACCAGGAACAGATTGCGGATGCTGTATCGGGTTGTGAAGAACGCGATCATGGCGCTGACGCCGCCCAAGGCATACACGTAGCCTGTGGTGAGCAGCTGGCCGGCTATCGCGTCGATTTCGAAATCCGCCATGACCGAGGGGAGCGCGGTCGTGAGCATGTTATACGCCAAGTTCGCCACAAAGACGCTCGCGAGCACCACGAAGAAGGTGACGCGATCGCGCCGACAAGACGATTCTTGCATGAACGAGCCCTCGCTTCCTTGAAGTCGTCCGAGCGATTGATTTCGGGAACACCCAGTTTGCATTTAACGATAGGTGCCGAAAATGCGTCGGACAAGAACTCACCTCAAAGTAAGGGGAAGAGGGGAAGCGCAACGAGGGGCGAGGGGGATCGCGGCAATCTCCATGTTCGCATTATTTTGCGAAATCATTGACTCGCATAATTTTGCGAGTTATCATTATCGCAAAATTATGCGAACATGCGACGCTTCGCACCCAGACGGAAGGTAGCCAAATGATAGACGCTCTCGAGGTAGGCTATGCGATCAAGGATCGGCGAGCAGAGCTTGGCATGACCCAGGCACAGGTTGCCGAGGCGGCCGGGGTCTCGAAGCGATGCCTATGGTCGTTGGAGCTGGGCCAAAATCCTGGAGTTCAACTGGACAAATTGACTGCCGTATTGGGAGCGCTCGGACTCGACCTGCGAATAGACAAAGGCGATGTCCCAATTTTTAATGCCCAGACAGAAACGCCGAGCGTGAAGCCGGCCGACGCACTTCCGCATTGCGATAACACCTTCGACGCCCTGGCGATTCTTACGGGAAAGGCAAAATAATGCGCAACCAATTGGATGTAATCATTTCAGGAGAGCAGGCCGGCGTGCTCTCGCAAGAAGACTCCGGCCAGCTTTCGTTCGCCTACCTTCAGGGATACCGCGGCGTACCGCTCTCATCGGCAATGCCCTTGTCGACTCGAACCTATCGTGACAAAACCGTACGGCCATATCTCTGGGGTCTCCTCCCCGAGGATCAGTCTGCAAGAAAAGCCGTTGCTGCAAATGCAGAAGTTTCTCCGAACAACCCCTTTGCACTCTTGAGCGTCATCGGCCTGGACTGCCCCGGTGCCGTTCAATTCTGCTCGCCAGACGAGAATGCGGCGCAAGAAGAGAAGCTCGTCCCCATCGACAATGCGGATATCGCGCGAAGGCTTTCAGCTGGTCGCGAGGAAGGCTCTGGATGGCTCGCGAATAACGAGCATTGGAGCCTTGGAGGCCAACAGAGCAAATTCGCGCTCAGAAGACAAGGCGGCAAATGGTTCTCCTGCGAAGGCGCGGCAGCAACCACGCACATTCTCAAAAGCGGCGTAAGGGGCCTTTCCCATCAGGCCCTAAACGAGTATGTATGCATGCGCCTTGCCGTAGCCTGCGGAGTCAACACTGCCCAAGTCGAGTACCATGAGTTTGAAGGCGCGGGAGGAATCGAGCCCGCAATAGTAATCGAGCGATACGATCGTCTAACCAGCGGCAACGTCGTGAAACGGTTGCATCAGGAAGACCTCTGCCAAGCGCTTGGATGCCTGCCAGAAAACAAATACACCGACTCCGGCGGCCCTAGCTGCGCCGACGTCCTTGAGCTTTTGAAGTCGACCGGCAATGCGGCCCAAAACAACATAGCGGGTTTTCTGCAAATGCTCTTCTTCAATTACCTCATCGCCGCGACCGATGCCCATGCGAAGAATTACTCCATTATGATCGATGCAAATGGGGAACATCGACTGGCACCCATGTACGATGTCGCCTCAATCGCTCCCTACGTAAAGCCCAACACATGGAAGACAAAGCCGCCGAAACTCGCTATGTCGATAGGCGGAGAAAACCGGGCGGGATGCGTCACGGCCAACAACCTGAGCAAACTCGTGAAGCAGTCGCGCCTTGACGATATCGGAATCACTGTTGAAGGATGTGTCGAGTTGATGACGCTCTACGCAGACGAAATCCCCATTAAGCTGCCGGAAGTGTTCGACCACTTGGAGGACACCGCGTCTGCCACAGCCGCAAGAGAGCTCAGGTCGCACATGGAGGAGCCCATTGCACAACTATGCAAGAAAGCGAAAGCGCGACTGTAGTCACACAAGGCGATGCTGGCGAAGCCAGGTCTCGGCGCAACTTTTCGCATTATCAAGAAGTTGAGCAATATCCTCTTCATCCGCTCCGTCCATATGGATTCCGGCGGTGACCGAAACAGGCTCATTGATGCCCTTTGCGAGAATGTCGGCGACTTTCGAGGCGGCATGAACGTCCTTGTGACCAGGAAGGCATATTTGGGAAATATCACAAGTGATACCAGCACGATTGGTTTTCGCTCTCGGAATAGCGACAGCCACTCCCCCGACGTGAGGCGAGTCACCTCCCACGAGCATAGCACACGCCCCCCTGCCGAAAGTCTCGACCACCGTGAGCTCAACCCGGAAACAGCCTTCCCCTATCGATACGCGCCTTGTGGCGCAATCCCCTTCCGTCATTTCGAGGTCCTTTCCCTAACGCCCATCCCACGGTTTCATTCGGTCGTACTCAATTCCAAATTGCATGAGCACTTTACCAATCACGTGGTCGATCTGGTCTTCCGCTGTCGGATAATCACTATAGAACGTCAGCATTGGCGGAATGATCGAGCAGCCCAGTTCTGCGCAAGTGAGCATGTTCCGCAAATGAATCTTCCCTAACGGCATTTCGCGAGGAACCAACACCACTTTCCTACTCTCCTTCAAGCACACATCCGCAGCCCGCTGAAGCAGGTTTTCCGCATAACCATTCGCAATGCCTGAAAGCGACTTCATAGAACAGGGGATGACGATCATCCCATCGGTCCTAAAAGAACCGCTTGATATGCAGGCAGACAACTCCGAGTCGTCGTATGAGTAGTCGGCAAGGTTTATCACCTCCTCAAGAGGTTGGTTCGCCTCCTTCTCGAAGGTGAGCTTCGCACCCTTGCTCACAATGAGATGGGTTTCGACCTCGGGCATGCTTTTCAGCACCTCAAGAAGTCGCGCGCCCATCTGAACGCCTGTCGCTCCGCTGATTCCTATGATGATTTTCACAATACCCCCTTTATCGGGGCCGCCGAACAGCCCTGGCCGCATAAGGCCATCACTGCCGAAGGACAAACCCAGGGATTGGCATTCGGCAGCCTATCCCCTTCCACGCTGGCAAAAAAGAACAAGAAGGGGATAAGGCTTTTAAATGAATCGACCCAAACCAGCGATTTCCTCGTTTGTAAGTTGGAACCTCGGATCGCGCTTTTCGATATCGGTAATGTAATCCGGTTCAGAGCTGCGCCAGTTATAGTGGCAGATTGGGCAGGCATAGACCTCCCACGCCCCGCTTCCATCAGGCGCTTCTGATACGGCATAGGCTTGGTCGTTGAGGCATCTCACACACTTCATAGCGAGCTCCTATCGAATCTCGGCAAGCAGCCGCTTCAAGACGGACGCCTGCTCGGCATAGTCGATCTCGATCTGCTGGACATCCCGCATATGATCGGGCGCCACAGGAGTGGTTGCGTCAATGAAGACTCGGCCGCAAACGCCGACGGGGTCATTGCAGGGGTCGAGCCCCATCCCGACATCGTACGGGATGATGGTAATATCCTTGTCCGGGCGAACCCTGAACGACATCTTCGTAAGCACCATCTCGTAGTCGAACGGATCGACCCAGGGGTCGACGACAATGATGAACTTCCCATGGCCGATTCCCGCCGAAGACGAGGCGGCATTGTATGCAACGATCTTCGCAAAGTTACCGAACTTCATCTTCGCGGAAATGATCAGGACCATACCGTGCGCCACCATTGCGTTCACGGCAACAACCTCGGGGGTCCGCTCCCGAATCGCCTCGGTATTGGAGATGCATGTAATCAAATTCGACATGCAATTCCCCTCGCAATGGCAATCGCCAAGATACATACCCTCGAAAAGCGGATCTTTTCGATGAGTAATGCGCTTGATCTTGATGATGCACTGGTTTCGAACCCCGGAATAAGTGCCTGGAAACTCACCGTAAGGGCCTTCTGGCTCCCGGACTCCGCAAAGCACTTCGCCTTCGAAGACGTATTCCGCATACGCAGGGACGGGAATGCCGTTTGAGGCTTTGACCAGCTTCAAGGGCTCGCCCTGCAAACCCGCCGCATAATTGAACTCCGATTGGTTGTAGTCAAGGGGAATGCATGCGAGAGACGAGACGGCAGGGGGGGCGCCGACGCAGAACGCGATGGGCATGTTCTCCCCCCGCGCTTCCCATTTACGCAGATGGTTCGCGCCATCATGGTCGAACATAATCTGCAGGCCGGTAGTGTCCTTCTCCATAATCTGGATGCGATACATACCGACGTTGGTCATATTCAGGTCGTCGGGGGCGTCGGGGTCGACGGTCACGATGGCCGGCTTCCCTATGAAAAACCCACCGTCGCCGGTATTCGACCTGAACATAGGGAGATCGTACATGTTAATGTCATCGCCCTCGATAACGCACTCTTGGCACGGCGCATCGGCTGCGTCGACGAACTCGACCTCGCCTTTCGCGCATTCGGGCCAGCGCTCTTCCATAATCTTGTACTTGTCGTAGACAGATGTGCTCGTATCGACATCGAACGCAGTTGCCCAGTTCTTCCAACTCGCAAGGGTGTTGAAGACCAGCTTCTGCCCTTTATACCCTTTGATGTTCTCAAAGATAAGCGCTGGGCCATTGTCGGGATCATCAAGGGCCGCCTTAACAAAGCGAGTCACATCCGGCTCGGGAAAAACCTCGTCCGTGATGCGAACAACTTGCTTGCGCGTTTCAAGCTCCTTGATAAGTCCCCGCAAGTCGGTAATGCCCATCTAATCATCCTCCTTACATTGATGGTGATTGCTTAAAGTGTGCCCCGAAGTGCCGAAAGGGTATTGAGGGAGACACTTCGGGGCAGTTGCGGCAGCAGACTATCTTTTCAGGGGAGTGGAGGATAATCTGCGTAACGGGGATGGCACATTAATCGAAGCTGTAAAGAACCTGCTTGGGATTGACGCTCAACTCCTTTGCGAGCTCATCGACCTCGCCGTACTTCATAATCGCAGCCTGACAATGTTGCACGCAGCTCGGGGCCTTCCCCTTGCCCACGCGCTCTGCGCAAAGATCGCACTGCTTCGTGAAGATAGGCATGTGAATCCACACCCAATCATCGCCCTCGATGTTGTACGGCCCGACATCAGCCAACTTGACGCCGTACTGATCGGAAGGAAGCTGCTTCTCAACCTGACAGGCCATTTCACACGTATGGCAACCAGAGCACCACTCGTAGTCGACGAGAATTCCTTTAGGCATGACGCTCGCCCTCCTTCAGCTTGTAAATCGTGCAAATCATGGCCTTGTAGTTAGCTCCAAAGCCGGAATCGCCCGGATTGTGCACGATGAGGTTGTTGATGTTCAGCTCGTCGACGTTGTAGAGATTATTGGGGCTCTCCTCGGGACGCCACCAAGCATGGTCCGTACTGACAACGCCTTCTGAGATAGTGGGCGTCACTTTGACTTTGCGCTGCGCGCGACCCACATGGTTCTCCACCCAGACCCAATCGCCATCGCGAACGCCAAACTCCTCGGCGGTTTTCGGGTTCACCTCAATGAGCGGGTCGGGGCGCATCGCACGAAGTCGGGGGATCTGGCGATGCTCCGAGTGGAACATTGACCACGTGCGCGCGCCGGTCGTGAGGATGAGCGGGTACTTTTCCGCAAGATCGGGAGTCGAGATGGGACTCGGGACAGGCTCCTCGTAATAAGGCATCGGATCGATGTGGCAGAGATTCTGGAAGAAATTGGAATAGAGCTCGATTCGACCTGTAGCCGTCATGAATCCAGGCTGCCCATCCGGCCGCATCATACCTTTCTCGTACTTCCTGTAGGTGAACGGCAGGAAGCCAGGAGACACCTCGCGGAGATCATCGAAGGTCAAATCCCTCGTTCCTTCCACGCACATCGCGCCGAACATCTCCTCGACCGTGTCCCAGGGGAAGGCGGCAGGGTTGAGCATACGGCCGATTTCCAGCACGATTTCGGGGTCGGACTTCGTGTCGCCAATCTTGATCGGGCACTTGTTGATGGCCTCGGCGCGCTGCATCCCACATCCCGCGACGATGCCATTGCGCTCGGGATACGTCTGGGCCGGAAGAACCAAATCGCAGAGAGCCTGGATGGAGGGCGTCATGAAAAGATCATTGGCAAGGATGAAGTCGAGTTTCTCGTAGGCCTTCTTCACGCGGCGCGGCTCGGCAGAGGTGCATGCGAGAATGTTGGTCTGCATGAACCATGCAGCGCGCGGCACGTACGGCTTGCCCGTTTCGATTGCGAGAAGGACCTCTTCGGTCGATGCGAGCTGAACGCCGTACGTCAGGAGCGGGTACTTGTCCTTTCCAAGTCGAGCGGCGGCCGCCTTCTCGGTGACCCACTCATTTCCGGAAGACTGGTCGGGGAGCAGGAAAGTGACGACTGGCGTCATGCCGCCCGGAACATCAACGTACCCGCAAATCTGGTAGATTGCGCAAATCGCATGAGCACAGGGGATCGCCACCCGCGTCATATCGACGGCAAGCCCCATCTGGATTGCACCAGGGCCCTCAGTCGCGAACATGCGCGCAGCGTCGCGGATCTTCTCCTGGGGGATGCCCGTAATCTCCGACACCTTGTCGAGCGGGTATTCCTGAACGCGCTTAGCGAGCTCGTCGAAGCCGTAGGTCCAGCGCTCAACGAAGTCGTGATCGTAAAGATCCTCGTTGATAATCACGTTGAGCATGCCGAGGGCCAGCGCGGCGTCGGTGCCGGGGCGAATCTGCATGTAGATCTTCGCCTTAGTGGCAAGCCAGGTCACGCGGGGATCAATGACGACCATGTTCGAACCACGCTTGAGGCAGTCAGTCAACCAGTGACCGTAGAAGCCGTCCGAGTTGGAGACGACAGGGTTGTTCCCCCACAGGAGAATGGTTTGCGGCGGGCGCCATTCGGGATTGTCATAGCGATCGGGGAACTGCTGCGAGCAGTCCATGACGTAAAAACCGCCCGCTGTTGCGAATCCGCCCGCCATGCGGGGGATCCAGCAAGACTGGCCGTCAAGGGCATAGCAGTAGTTCGAGCTTCCGTACGCATAGCAGATACGTGTGAGGTAGGCACTGATGTCGCGACCCGTGCCCTGATAGAAGCAAACGGTCTCCGGGCCGTATTCCTCCTTGATCTGGTTGAGCTTCGTCACGACGATGTCGAACGCCTCGTCCCAGCTGATTTCCTCCCACGCATCGGGGTTTCCGCGCTGGTCACGGGCCCTCTTCATAGGGTGAAGCAATCGGTCGGGGCTGTTTACGACCTCGGGAACGTCGAGACATCGCACACACAAGCGCCCTTGGTTGTACGGATTCTCGGGGTCGCCTTCGACCTTCACGAGCTTTCCCGTCTCTTTGTCGACATACATGAGTACGCCGCATCCGTCGTGACAACCAGGGCCTGACCACGCGCTTCCTCGCGTGACGATATAGCCGTCCTCCTCCCACTGATACTCCTTGTGGACGTGGGGAACCTGAATGATATCCTCCTTCTTCGTCAGCGGAGGTTTTCCGGTCATTTCAGGCATTTCTCGCTCCTTCCTCTCCTTTGAGCGCTCCTCTTGCGCTTGTCGATTCGCGGACCCTCGCATGGGCCTTGCTCCAAGGTTGTTCGAAGCTGCTCGGGAAACTAGCCGCGTCTCTATTCGGAATGCTACGGATAGGAAGATGCCAATGCATCGCTTATTGAACCCGATTTTTGACCCTAAACAATGTCAGGTAAAACACCTGAATGTTCGCATTAGTCGTTATTTCGGCCATGTGAACTGGCAAAATGAATATAGACCATTACTTGTCGACACAACAGGTTCGTTGTCTTTTCTGCTACACTGAATTACGAGGGATGAGTTGTCTTTGGCATTTTAATGATTGCCGCATAGACCTGATGCAAAATGGGGATCTTTCGCTAGCGCGTTTGCTGCATACGCACTGCTACAAGTCCGCAGCATCCATACGAGAAGGGGGCCCGCTCATGGCATTAACCATGCAGGAGGCGGTTGCATCGAGCAAATCGCGAAACGCTATCTACTTAAGCCTTGCAGGTTATGGGCTCTTCCTCGCGTGGATTTGGCTGTGCTTTTCAACATCCATCGTCTTCCCTCTTGCTGGCAGTACACCAACAATTATCGCTGCACCAAGACTGATTGCTTACCTTTCCGACGCGCTCACCCTTTTGCTATTGGCATACCTCTGCCAGAGAATAGCATCTGACATACTCCAGGAGAATCATACATTGGCGTTCACGGGCTCCGCGCTCGGACTTGCGAGCGTTGGACTGCTTTTACTGTCAGTCCACTTCGAGGGAGGGCCCGCACTTGCGGCAACCATCCTAGGGTGGCTCTTCTGCGGTACGACCGGAGCAATATGCACATTTGCCTGGATACGCCTGTTCTGCAAAATCGACCCCTCTGATCTATGTCTCTGCATCTCTGGCGCCATCATTCTCGGTGCAGCCATCACGTATATTCTTTGCTACCTGCCCCTGCCTGTCGCACGTACTGTTGCAGCACTCTTGCCCGCAGCCTCATTTGTGCTGTTTTATCAGGCTAAAGAATTCCCGTTGTTTATCGGGAATCTCGATGTCAAAGAGTCATACGCGCATAGAAACAGAGGCATCCCAAGCCCAACCATTAGGATTCTGGTCGGCATCTTCGTTTACGCTCTCGTTTTCTCCGCACTCGTCAATCCACTTACTACGCGTAATGGAATCGAAATCGAAGCAGACGGCGGCTTTATGCTCCTCGCGTCATTTATAGCAGGTGCAGTGATTATCGTGGCAACAAGAATGGCATCACGGATCGATAAACTCCGCCCCGTGTATCTCGTTGTCTTGCCCCTTATGGTCATAACCCTTGTCATACTCCCATTCGTTCAAAACTTGCCACTTAACGCCGCCGGCTTTTTGGGCGCTTTCAGCTTTAAGCTGTTCGATGTTATTTGTTGGGTCCTCATATACGATTCTGCACTTCGGAATCGCATCGCACCAGCAAGAGCCCTTTTATCTAGCCGAATATGCTATGCGTGGGGATTGCTATTTGGAACTTCATGCGGCTTTTTCATGTCCCATAACGGCCTGTTCAAGGACAAAGATCTCTTCACTACGCTCTGCCTTGGCGGTGTCGTCATTCTTGTTATCGTTACAACGATAGTTCTTAGGGAAAGCGGCCTATTCCCCGACAGCGCTAAGGGAGATGGCGACGAAGAACCCATCTCTTTCCCCGCCAGTGAACCCGAGAAGCCCCTCCCCATATCCGGACCCGAAGACGTGTTCCAATATAAGACAAACCAAGTTGCCCAAAGATACGGTCTTACAAAGCGAGAATTCGAAGTTTTCCTTCTTCTCTCGAAAGGCCGTTCTAACAAGCTTATCGAGGAACGACTTGTTATTTCGCCTCATACGGTCGATTCGCACGTCACGCACATCTATCGGAAATGCGATGTCCATTCTAGACAAGAAGTCATGGACCTTATCGAGGAAGAGCGTGTCGATATGCATGCTCTAGCGGAAGCGATTCGCGACCAGCACGACAAACATCTCGAGTCCGACCCAAGCGAAAGCTTAGAATAAAAATGGCGGGAGACCAGCTCCCGCCATTTAAAATATACAAGCTCGAATCACCTAGTCCTTAGGCTTACCGCCGCCATAGCTTCCTTTAGACGCTCCACGAATCATATCGAGATGCTCAAGGAACTTCGCACCTGTCATAAGGCGATTGGCGTCATATCGCTCGTAATGAATCAAATCCTCGGTCGGAAGACGGCGGGGCGGACCAGGTTGGTATGCCCGATGTCCAACTGGAACCATGGTGTACAAGCGCATCGGCTCGGGAAGACCCAGCACTTCGCGATACCCATCCTGAGAATTGGTATCTATTCTAGCGGAGCTTAAACCCAAAGATGCAGCTGCAAGCTGAGTTAGCATAGAGACATGGCCCATCGTGCACGATAAAACGCTCACGGAACCATCTGCGAGATTTGCGCGCGCGGACAGTACGGAACCGAATTGTTTTCGAGGATCGCACACTATCGCAATCATCGCCGGTGCATCAGCCCATCCAGTTGCCCTCTTCATCTGCTCCTCCATCTCCTCGGGAGGATAGTTGAAGTATGGATGACGATATTTGGGATCTCGCTGCTGTTCCAACCAATAAGTAAACTGATAGTCGTCATTCTCATAAACGAAACGCAACTTCTGCATCGTTTCCTTGTCCTTAATGACGATGAATTCCCATGGCTGGGAGTTCGCACCCGACATCGCATAGTGTGCGGCATCGATAATCTTGTAGAGCTCTTCATCCGACACTGGTTCATCCGTGAACTTTCTGATGCTGCGGCGCCATTTCAACGTCTGCATAAGAGCATCGTACGTATTCGGAGTTTCAACTGCCGTCATATCTCCTCCTTAAGCAAAATGCTGATAGGATGTCGCGACGGACGCGAGCGTATCCAATTGCGCCCGTCGCATATTGACCCATATAAGTAATGCCGATAGTTATTAATTAGCCTTAGGAAAGCTACAGGATTCCAATACTGCCAAGAAGCGGCCACCAGCACCAGACCAGCAGCGGCGTTGCAACGATTTTCCCGAGGCAAACAACCAGCTGAGTCTTAATGTAATCACCCTGCGTGTAGCACCCGTAGTCGGCAACCACCATCGGAGCAGGCGCATGGTAGTACATCACCGTCGGCTGCATGTAGCCCTGCATGAGAGCGGCATAGACCGGCGGCATCCCCATACCGGAAGCAATGGGGAACATGAACGGCACGAACAACATCGGCGAACCAATAGCAAGACCAAGCCATGCGGTAATCTGCGCCAAGAGCCACAGCAAAACCGTAAAGCCAAGCCAACCGCCAAAGTAAGGCGAAATTGCGTTGAAGAAATTCGTGAACGCATCCTCGAGACCAACAGCTGCCATCATGCTGCCGATGCCAAGCACTGCGGCAACGAAGAGAATCATCGCCCAGTTGATGTTCTTAAGCGTGCTCCTGAACTCCAAGCAGCCAATTCCAGGAAATAGAGCCAGAAGAGCCACACCAAGCGCCGTATGGGCTACATGGATTCCAGTCAAGCTATTGGTAACCCAAAGCACTAGCGCGACCAGGAAAAACACAAGCGACTTTTTCTCGTCCACACTGAACTTCCCAAGAGCCACCAGCTCTTCTTTGATCTCCTCCTGACCACCGGGCACCGTAAGAACCTCGGGCTTAAAGTACAACTTGAAGAAGATGAGCACGAAAACAGTGATGATTATCGTGTCCGGAAGAATCGCAAGGAACCAACCGAGCCACGAAATCGAAATGCCGCCCTTTTCCAGACATCCGAGAAGAACAAGGTTGTGAGACGAACCCGACAGAGACTCATTGCCGCACAGAAGAACGAATACGGGAATGGTCACCATAAGCATTTTCGCAACAGTACTCTTCTCATCAACACCGTACAGTTTGACCAATGGGTAAATCTGAGCACCCAAAAGCAGCGCAAGAACAGTACCTGAAGGAACGACCAACGTGAGAACGAAAGATAGGATGATAACGCAGAAGATAACCTTCCACAGCGATAGGTTCTTTCCGCCAAAGATACGCACGATGTTCAATGTGATGCGCCGATCAAGTCCAGACGTTTGAATCAATCGGCCAATGATCAATCCTCCGAAAATAAACCACGTAGTTGAAGCTTGAAAACCGCTGAATCCAACCTGTAAACTGACCGTCTTCGTCAAAACGGGCAAAATCATGAGGAGCAAGCCCGTCAACTCAGCAGGGATTGGGTTAAAAATCCAAAAGATCAAACATAGGGCGAATATTCCAAGCATATGCATGCCAACTGGTTCCAAGCCCCATACTGGCGGGCAGAACCAAAGAACCAGGAGAGCTGCGATACCTAAAACAAAGCCGATTTTTTCCGACGTCTTCCCTAGGAACTTCTTTGGCGGGCGCCCTCCAGGCCCTCCACCCGGTTTCCCTCCAGGGCGTTCATTTTTCGATTGCGCTGGTTTTTCGACTGCTGCAGCTTGGATGCTCACTTCTCCTGAACCGGCATTCGCAGCAACTGGTTTCCCTCCCATTACCAACCTCCTTGTTTCATTACGAGAACGTCCCCCCCCCTCGACCGTTAAAACCTCAGTAGAGCAAGTGAATGGGCGAGGGAGAAAAGCCTCCTCCTTACCAACAGCGCCAGGTTCAACCATCAGCTTGGCCCAAAAACTGAGGCATTACCTAACCGCTTCATGGGAATAATGCCTTCCGGCTGAAGGCCATTCATCGCTGTTATGTCCTGATTTCGAACAAGATTGGAGCGAAATCGACCTAAGAGCACCTGAGACAGCCTTTCAAGGCATCAGGTGAAATACGCGACATTCTTTCGGGATCACATAAGAGATAGGTGTGTTTCACGGGATGAAGCACACGGCGGGCTGGACCTACCCTGAAAGTACAACCGTTTCGAAAGGAGAAAGATATGATTACCTGGCACGAAGGATCGACTTACCCGAATCCCGAAGCACTCGTCAAGATATTCCAAAGCAAAAAGCATGATTGCGCGAAATCGACAACCCGTTATATAGCCGCAGCTTTAATACTCACAGCAGCACTTCTCTTCGCTTCGAGGGAGTGGACTGTCGTTCTGGGTGGGCTTATCACAGTCGCTTTCATTCTCACATGGATGATTCTCCGTTGGCGCAGCTACGATAAAACCTGCACCATTCTCGAAACCCGGAACTTTTCTTGGGCAGCTGGAAGAGTACAGAATCTCTGGAAACGGCAAATGCTCGATTTCGGTGGCGGTCCAATGTATCAGATTGCGCTTTGCGATGAGTGGGCTGCGTGTGATATGACTACGCACAACCAAGCAGTAATCGGCAAGCTAGTCGTACTTATCAGGGACGGAGAAAGCTCTTATGGCGTCATGATTCCAGAGAATCAAAGTCACAAAGCAATCAAAAGAATCGCTCGAGCCGCTTCATAGGAGATGATCCCATGTGCTTGATTTGCATGAAGTGCGGGCGATGTGAGGGGGTTACACCGCACAAGGACGTCCAGGTCTTTTTTGATAATCGACCCCCTTGCCTTAGCTGCAAAAGTAATATTCCTCCAGGAGCATCAAAATGCCCGAGATGCGGGCGAGCTGCACCTTTAGTTCCCGGAACGAGGGAAGCCCGCTAGCAGCATTACTGCCTGCGGGCTTCGCTCGAGCGAAAAACTATGTCAGCCGAAGATGAACGGCGGGACTTTAAGCCTGCTTCTTGATGTTGTTCGCGAGGATGAACAAAACGACCACGAACAGCGTGCCGATCAGGCTGCTAGCGCTGATTCCCGAACCAGTCGCCTCCATGATGAGACCGAGCGCGTTGAACACGATGCCGATAATGCACAGCACCCAGAACACGCCGATCTTCGACGGGTCGTTCGCACCGCGCACGCCAAATGCGCCGACGACGATGTCGAAAGCGCCCGCAACGATTAGAATCACGCCACCGATCGTGCCCAATACCGCAACACCAGCGCCCGAGTAACTCGACTGGGACAGTGCGATGCCGTTAGCGCCCACGGTGAGCACGATTCCCGCAACAGCGATAATCGCTCCCACGACGATGCCGATAATCGACAGAACCTTCAACGCTGTCTGAGAACTAGTTTTCATACGACCCCTCTCGGTTGACACTTTCCCATTGTTATCCGCTAAGGATACAGGAGCTCGCGCGAAAACCGAAGGGCGAAGCCCCAAGGCGAACGCTTTTTGGGACATCGGGCTCATCTTTCTTCGCGCCAGGCGCAAAGTGAGCCATCCGCCACCCCGCACCAGAGCCAACCGATACAAGTGGATTTTGTGGCGAGGCGCCCCCGTACCGTGCCCAGCAACGCCAACGACGGGGAGCGCGCTTGCGCACGTCGGCGAATCGTATATCCTTCCAATTAAGACCATCTTCAAAGGAGCGAATCCATGGAAAGAATCGCAAGCTTTTCCGTTGACCACACCAAGCTCGAGCCCGGCGTCTACGTCTCGCGCAGCGATGCCGACGAGAAAACCGGGTGCGTGACCACCACTTTCGACCTGCGCATGACGGCGCCGAACCGCGAGCCGGTGATGGACACCGCTGCCGTGCACGCGATCGAGCACCTCGGCGCCACCTTCCTTCGCAACGATGCGGAATGGAAGGACCGCGTGATCTACTTCGGGCCCATGGGCTGCCGCACCGGGTTCTATCTCGTACTGTTCGGAGCCTATGAATCTACCGATGTTGCCAACCTGGTGCTTCGCCTGTTCGAGTTCGCGCGCGACTTCGAAGGCGAGATTCCCGGCGCGAAGCCGGAGGAGTGCGGCAACTACCACGACTCCGATCTGGCTCAGGCGAAATGGTGGGCGCGGCGCTACGTGGCCGACACGCTTTCTGTGCTCGACGACGCGCACACGCATTATCCGGCGCTTCTGGACTAGGACACATTGATGGAAAACCCAATCGGCATCATCGGCGCAATGGACATCGAGGTTGAACTGCTGAAAGAAAGCATGGCCGCAGAAGGCGTAGTCGATGTCGCCCACATAGCGGAGCTTTCATTCTTCACGGGAACCCTTTCAGGGGTGCCCGTCGTCGTCGCGCAATGCGACGTTGGCATGGTGAACGCCGCTGCCCACACACAGCTTCTCATCGACCGCTTCGCCGTTCGCGGTATGGTGAACACGGGCGTAGCGGGATCGCTCGACGCCTCGATCGACATCGGGGACATCGTGGTGGCGACCGACGCTGTGAACCACATCATGGACGTGGGAAACCTAGGCTATGCCCCAGGGCAAACGCCGGGACTTTCCACGCTCGCCTTCCCTGCCGACGAGACGCTTCGCCGCGCGGCGATGGACGCCGCAGACG
>NZ_CAKTTZ010000052.1 GCF_934617235.1 uncultured Ellagibacter sp.
CCGCAGACGCCCTCAACATCCAAGCATGGGAAGGACGCGTAGCCTCGGGTGACGTGTTCGTGCGCGAAGAGGCCGACAAGGAACGCATCACCGACACGTTTGAAGCAAGCTGCTGCGAGATGGAAGGCGCGGCAATCGCCCAGGTCTGTTGGCTGAACCATGTTCCTTTCGCCATCGTGCGCGCCATTTCCGACAAAGCGGACGGCACCGACTACATCGACTACCCCACCTTCGAGGCGCAAGCCGCGCGCCAATGCGCCGCACTCGTCACCCAGATGATGGGCCACCTAGGGTAATGTCCGCGCAAACGCATACCGCCGCTCGCGCCCAAGCGCTGCTTCGCCGAAGGGGTGCGCTCACGCCGCTCATTCTCGTTATGGGGTTCATCGGCGCGTCGCTTCGCTACCTTTTGGAATGCGCGATGCCCGCAAACGGCGGCTTTCCCCTAGCGACGCTCGTCATCAACATTTTCGGGTGCTTCGTATTGGAGCTGGTGAACCAATACGTCGGGCGTCGCATGCACTTGCCGGGCGCCCTGGTGAAGTCGCTTGGCGTAGGGCTTGTGGGCGCCTTCACCACCATCTCGGCGTTCTCGACCGAGTGTCTCGCTTTTCTGCAGGCAGGCGAGGTCGGCCTGTGGGCAGCCTATATCACAGCGACGCTTGCGACGACGTTTCTCGCCTCGCTTGCGGGGCACGCCACTTGCCGTGGCCTCGACGCCTGCCGCCTTGCGCGCATCGAACGGCGCCGCGACGCCATTCATCGTGCGCACGCTGCGCGACGTGCAAGGATGATGCGCGAGGTCGACCCGGCGAAAGGCCAAGCAAGAACCAAGTTCACGCAAGACTGGGCCACCCGCAATACGGATGATGCCGCCACGTCTTCCTCTCGCGCAGAAGAGGGTGAAAAGCGATGAGCCCGCTTCTGCTTATTGCCGTGGGAATCGGCGGGGCCTTAGGAGCGCTTTGCCGCAGCAAGACCACGGGGTTCCTGAAGGCGCGCATTCACAGCGATTTCCCGGCGGCCACGCTCATCATCAACCTCTGTTCCTGCACCTTGGCCGGCATCGCATTGGCTGTGCAGGCAAACTTGAACGAGGTATTCTATCTTGCTGCAACGATGGGGTTCCTCGGCGGGTTTTCCACCCTGTCGACCATGAACTATGAGGCAGTGGAGCTCGTCTTGGGCGGCAAGCGCACACTTGGCGCAGGATATCTTGCCGCGACCTACGTGAGCACCCTCGGCGCTGCGGCGGTAGGGTTCGCCCTCGCAAGTGTGATTCTCTAGCCCTCGATCGGGGCGATGCCAGCCCTTGATAAGTTAGGTTACTTGGAACTTTTGATCGACTATCGCTCGTCTTCGCACGCCCTACGGGAGGGAAGCCATGATGCGACCGCTTTCGCCTTCATCTGGCCGAGCGATCGTATCTTCGCGCGCGGCTTCTTCAGGCCCAGCGGACTCGTCTTCCCCCGACGTATCTCCGGCCCCGGTCAAAGCGACGGCGCGATACGTGTCAGCCTTGTTGCCCGGCACTGCAGAGGGCGCGTAGGCCGCACCGTCTGACACCGCATGCCACAAGCCATCGGCCCCAGGAATATTCGATGCGCTCGGCTGAGGCAGGAAGCACTTTGAACCAACCCATGTGAATGACTCGCCGAGCGTCACCTCCGCAAGCTTCGAGCAGCTGGAGAACAGATTCGCCATCGTCTCCGCACTTGATGTGTCGAACGAGGACAGATCGAGGGCCCGAAGCGAAGAGCAGCCATTGAAGAGATAACTTATATCCCTCGCGGCCGACGTATCGAATGATGAAAGGTCGAGCGACGTCAGCGAGCTGCATCCTGAAAACATATGGTTGAAATCGGTGACGGTCGACGTCTTAATGCCGGCAAGGTTCACCGACTCGAGCTTCGAACAATCTGCGAACAGATAACTGAGGTTCCTTGCGGATGATGTATCGAGCAGTGAAAGGTCGATCCGCTTAAGACCCGAGCAACCCGAGAACATCCCGTAGAACCTCTCCACGTTGGCGGTTGACGCCCTCGACAGGTCGAGCTCGGTCAAAGACTTGCACCCGTAGAACACCTGCGAGAGATCGGTGGCGGAGGCGGTATCGAACATTGACACATCGAGGATAGAAAGCGAGGCACAATTGTAGAACATCGAGGCGAAGGTGGTTGCGTTGCCCGTGTCGAAGTGAGACAAGTCGAGGGATCGAAGCGAGCGGCACCCGTAGAACATCTGCTCAAACGTAGTTGCACTGGACGTCTTGAACGACGAAACATCGAGCTCCTCAAGGGCAGCACAGCAATAGAACATCTGCCTGAAGCTATTCCCGCTCGATGTGTCCCAACCTGTGAGGTTTACGCTCCGAAGCGCCGAGCAATCCTGAAAGGCGTCGGCAAACGACCTGACTGAGCTTGTATCGAGCGCGGAAAGATCGATCTCAGTGAGGGATTTGCACCTTGAGAAGGCATATTCCATGTTCGTCGTTTTCGATGTGTCGAGCTTGGAGATGTTGACCGATACGAGGTTGTTGCACTCGAAGAACCACGCGTACATCGTCTGCGGGGCGACCCCCTCATCGACGACCGCGACGCGCTCGATTTTGCGCGCAATGCCTTTCCACGGCGGGGCGCTCTTCGTGTTCTTGATATTTGCGTACACTGCCGTCGCCGTCTTCCCCTCGAAAACGCTTCCCTGAACAGGCAAGGAGCGGCGCTTGTAGAAGGTGAGCGAGGCGTCGTCTTCCGAATAAACGGCGAACGGGACGGAGTCCGGATCGCTGGGTTCCGTCGACTGGGCGCAGAAGAGGAATGACGCGGAAAGCAGCGTCACAGGGTGCTGGGATGCTTGCTCGAACAGGTCGGCGTGCGTTGCGGGGTCGATCTGGGACACCGCCCAGCTCACGTCGAGCGACCCCTGAGCAGGAACGATCAGCGTCGGGTCGTAGGACGCAAAGCCCCCTTGGTAGTTGAGCAGCGTCGACCCGCCCACCTTCGCCGAAATCGAGATGTCGTCGTAGTCGGTTTTCGCCGAGGCCATGGCAAGACGCGCCGGGGTGCTCCCCGAGTTTTCAATCTTCCACAAGGTCGGTGTCGCGACCGTCCCGTCGGAGAGCAGCGCACACGGCACAGTCGTGGGCATAGTCACCACGATCGTGTCGTCTTCCGCAGCCGCGCCTTCTCCTGTTTCGTCAGCGTAAGCGGGTGCAAGCGAGAAAGCAAGGCACCAAGCCACTGCAAAAGCTGCCGCGGTTGCAACCGCGGCAGCATGGCATATTCTCGCTATTCCCCGCACGTGATACATGTGATGCGGCTATTTGTTACTGCGCAGCGCCGGAAGCGACGGTCCAGGTGACAGTCGCAGCCTTCTGCGCCGTCGAGATGTCGGCGGTCACGCGCGCAATCTTCGCATTGGTGATGTCGAGGGAGATCTTATCGTTCGCAGAGCCAGCATAGCCCATGTTCCAAGCCGTATTGGCAGAGGTATCGACAGATGCAGCGGCCTGCAAGCCGTTAACCATGAACTGGAAGGCGTTCGCGTCGGTGCCCACCGTCACGTCAGCGACGAGCTTGAACGGAGACTGCTCAGTGACAGCCATGTTCACCACGTGAATCGGGAAAACCGACTTGTTCTGAATTTGCAGGGCATCCGCAGAAGGAGCCAGCATCGTGCCATCGGCCTTGGCGACGAAGGGAATCTGAGTCGGAACCGAGAACGACAGATCGTCACCACCGGGTTCGGGGGTCACGGACTGGATGGTCACATCCGTCGACTGAGCGGAGGTGCCGTCGGCGTAGGCGAAGGCGGGGGTTGCGATGGCGGTGGCCATCACAAGGCTCACAGCCAGCGCACCCACGCGCGTCTTGAACTTCTTGCTGTTTGCGTCCATTGAAGGACTCCTTTCTTGTTCGAATCGGGGCTTTCCCGCCCCATATCTGTTTATGCTGCCGAAGATATTTCGGCAGCTTGATACCTTGTTGATTTCGGATTGTGTGTCTTACCTGGCCTTACTGGCTTCCGCTTAAGTCGGCCGCTACGATATCGACGGCAACGGACTGGGGATTTCCCGACGGCGCGCCGGTCTCGGGGTCGCATCCTTGCACGGTCACGGTAGCGGATCCCTCATGGGCATCCGGCGCTTCGCACCATTCGACGACTTCACCGGGGGCGATAAGCCCAGAGCTGTACAGCTCGATGCCGTCCTGAGTGAGGGTGAACGTCTGCGCGAACTTGTTTTCAGCCACGTTCGAAACGTTCACGCGCACTTTCCCATCGACCAGCTTGGGCTTCGCCGACACAGAGACCGTCATGCGCGACTCCTCCGCCTGACGATTAAGCTCGGCAATGATCTCCTCGTCGCTTTTGCCCTCTTGAGTTTGCACGGTCGCTCCAGGGTCAGCCTTAGGCTGAGCGAATTGCCACATCGCACAGCTGCCGATGGAAAGAAGCAGGAGAAGAAGAACTATGAGGATAATGATGCGCCGCTTCTTTTTGCGCGAGTTATCTTCCTGCTCTATTTCGTTCAATTCCCCACCCTTTGTCGACTCGTTGCGTTTCGAGTCATGCCCTGCACGAATGCAGCGTTAGGCCCTCGTTCATTCGATTGAATTGCGTGATAGAGGCAATTCCGTGAATTCGAACAAACCTTTGGCATTTTCGCTGCTGGATTATTTTGCAAAACCCGCTTCATGTGACAAGAGCAATGTATTAAATAGCATTCAAACTATAAAACCACTCCATATTACATGTCGTCATCTGCGTTACCCCAACATTGCTGTAGCGGTCTTCCCCTGTCAGCGCGAAACAGCTGCCCCGCCATTTTGGTGCAACGATAGCGGTATCGTCGCCTCCGGTACAGCGGCCGCTACCCGCGTCGTCTCGTCGCAGCGCGACACCAAAGCGAAGCGGAACCCCTTCTCGGTTATGCGGAAGACTCAGCGAACGAAGGTTAATCGCGATGCGACACGTAGTAACCTGCGTCCTCCACCGCTCGCTCGATCACATCGCGCTCGATGGGGGATTTCGCCAGGACACACGCCTTGCCCGACGCCAGGTCGACCTTTGCCCATGTTCCAGGCAGCGCATTGAGGGAATTTTGCACGCGCTCGACGCACTTTTCGCAGGTCATTCCTTTAACTTTCACGTCGAGCGAGTAAGGATAGTTCGCCTCGTCGGTGTCTTCCACCGTGACCGCAGCCACCTTCTTCGCTTTGGGATTTTTAGGCCCGCCACCGCAACAATCGTCCTTCAGCGAGAACACGCGGTAAGCACGGCGAAGCGCGATGGCCATAAGAACCACAATGATGGCAACGATGATGACGGTTGGTGCGTTCATGCGACAGCTCCTCTGAAAGCCCTCTTCGCTTCTTGGATGAGAAAGAAGTTTTCCTTTTGATACTATCGCCAGTGTAGCACGAGAAGTTAGCGAGAGGAAACCATCGAGGAAGGCGGCGTCACAGAGTATTCATATACCCTCTGGGGGTATCGGGAATTGCAAGGGCTGGCACGGTAGACTAGTCGGCATCACCAAGCCATCTACCAGCACATTACAAAAATCAGGCAGTTCTTAATGCTGTCAGAGTACAAGAATCAGGCGGTATTTATGGAGTAAGTGGGTCATCGCTTCTTAAGGCACGTTTTTCGCTTGAGCAATGGCGCAGCAGGTTTACGCAATTGGGCATCCATCATCAAAGCGAATCTAAATCTCGATTCCTTCGATCGCAAGTTTGGGTAGCAGGCAATCGCATACCTCACAAGCAGCGAATCTGGCTGATTATTTGTTTGTACTTTCACGCTGAATTTGCAATAATATTAAGCGTGAAAGTATGCCATCGGAAGGAGGCGACTATGCACGCATTGCTCAAGCTGGCCACGGAGGCCAACGGCTACGGCACCTCCCGCCAGGCAACAGCTGCAGGAATTCCCCGGCGAGAGATTGCGAAAGCGATCGCAGAAGGGCAGCTCATCCAAATTGACCGCGGCTTGTACGCGCTTCCTAGCGTCTGGGAGGACCCCTACCTCGTAGCGCAGCACCGTTTCTCACGTGGGGTTTTCTCCGACGACACAGCTCTTTTCCTGCACGGTATGACCGACCGCGCGCCCTTCTCGCTCACGATGACTTTCCCTCGTGCGTACAACGCGACAGGCGCCCGCAAGGAGGGCATCACGTGCCGCACTTGCGCGAACGACGTCCTCGAACTGGGGCTTTGCGAGCTGGAGACGCCGAATGGCAACACCGTCCGCGCCTACGATCTCGAACGTACGCTGTGCGATATCGTTCGCGGCCAGAAAGTCGTGGACGCCCAGCTTGCGACGCCCGCCATGCGGTCCTACGCGAGAAAGCCCGACCGCGACCCGGCAAAGCTCATGCGCTTCGCTAAGAAACTCGGCGTAGAGAAAAAGATTCGGACGTACCTGGAGGTGCTTCTATGAGAACGACGAACGCCATGCAACTTAAGGCGCGCATTAAGAACAGCGCCCGAGAGGCAGGCATCCCGGCGCAATCGATGATGCAGAATTACCTGTTCGAAAGGTTGCTCGAACGCCTGTCGAAGTCGGAGTGGCGTGACAACGTCGTGATCAAGGGCGGCATGCTCATATCGTCGCTCGTCGGCGTCGCCTCCAGGACCACCATGGACCTCGACACCACCATCCGCGGCTTCGACCTTACGCACGAGACGGCAGCGACTGTTTTCAGACAAATCTCCACAGTTGAGGTGGATGACGATTGGGAATTCGACTTCACCCGCACCGAGGACATCCGCGAAACCGATGATTACCCCGGAATCCGCGTCCACCTCAAGGCAAACTACGCGCCCATGTCGGTGCCGCTGACGGTCGATGTCACCACCGGCGACAAGATTATCCCTGGCCCCATCGAATACGAGTACCCGTTGCTTTTTGACAAGGGCAGCATTAGTCTCATGTCCTACACCATCGAAACGGTGCTCGCCGAAAAACTCGAGACATTAGTGTCGCGCGGCGTCACTAACACCCGCCCGCGCGATTTTTACGACATCCACACACTGTGGCGGCTCAGAGGCGACGAGTGCGATCCAGCGACGCTGCGCGAGGCCGTAGAGGCAACCTGCACCAAGCGCGAGAGCATCACGCGAATGGCCCAATGGGAGCAGGTGCTCAGCGCGGTCGCTTCTGACCAGGCAATGCTGGCCCTCTGGGCCAAATACGCCAAGAAGAACCCGTACGCAACGGGCATCGAACTAGCACGGTGCTGCGAAGACGCGAAGGCAATCCTCTCCGCTCTCTCACTATGAATCTCTTCATCTCCAAGCCATCTACCAACACATTACAAGAATCAGGCAGCTCTTGACAACACACAATAATGAGGCGTGAAAGCATACTGAGATAGACGCCGCTACCTTGCAAGCTTTCCGAAGTGGGCCTCAGCTATGGCGTCGAGTTGGGAGCAGATGACGTCGAAAGGCTGGTTCAGGTCGAGCGTCTTCACGCTTATCCGGTTACCGCTCATCTGGTAGGTGCCGTCGGGCTGGACATCCTCGTCGGTCTTTGCATAGAGCAGCATGCCCGACACCTCGTGGTCAGCGCCCGCGGCAGCGAGCTCCGCCTCCTTGTTCTTCACGTAGGCGAAGATCTGGTACAGATTGCTGGAGTGGATGGTTCGCTTGTCGAATTGCTGCTGCATCGTATGCGCGTAGTACTTCGCGTCGATGATGAGCACGCGGCCGCCTTGCGAGAGCATAATATCGCTGTGCATTGTGGGCAATGCGCCACTGAAGTCGTCGTCGAGCGCCCAGCCGATGTAACTGGCGTTGGCGGAAAGCTCTGGGTGCTCCTTGCGGTAGTACTCCAGCAGGAATTTCTCGTAGAGGCGGCACATGCGCTGCTCATCAAGGAAATCCATCATGCGCGTCGTGCCGTCGGTCTGCGTCTGCAGCAGTCCCTTGGCCACGAGCCAGCACACTGCCATGAGCATGCGGTAGGTGCGATTATTGCGGTCATAGCGCATGCTCCAGTCGACCGCATGCAAATCAACCTGTTCGACGTCGGCAAAGAAGACCATGAGTTTCTTCAGGCTTTTCTTGCGAGCCTTGGAGATATCCGAGCGCACAAGTGCGGATACAGTCGCTTTGATAGCGCGGTTCATCTTGGAGTCAACTGAAAACTCATCATAGGAGCACACCATCTGGCGTCGCAGAAGCACCTGCGATTTTACCGACTCGGTGATCTCCACTTTTCCCCGAAGCGACGAGAGAGCCTCAGTGCGCCCCACGTACTCGCGCCCGAGGCCTCGCTTAACCTGGCTTGCAATGCCGCGCTCCAATATCGCCGCACAGAGCTCCGCCGCATTGTCGAAGTCTTCGGCGGCAACATCTCGCCAGCCCCGCTCGGTCAGCACCGAAAAGGCATAGGCAAGCATATGGTATATGTTCTGGACGCGAATCACCTGAGCGCACCGCGCAGCTGGTCAGCCCACTCGCGTTCCTTGTCCGGCTCGTCGAACCAATACTCCTTAAGCATCGGCACGAGCTCGTACTCCACGATGGCCGAAAGCTTCGCGTCGATGACGTCGCCCGGTTCCATACCGCAGAAGTAGCTGTGACCAATACAGAAACCATCGCCCAAGCTTTCATCACCCGAAATTGTCTCGTTCAACCGCTCGATGACCCGCACAAGCGCATCGAGCTTGGAGCTATCGAGTGACGCCCTGTACTCGCGGAAACCCTCGGAAGCGAATGCCGGCTTCAGGTCGAAGAACGCGAAGCGGCGACGCAGCGCGTAATCGAGCATCGCGAGACTACGGTCAGCGGTGTTCATCATGCCTACCAGATAGACATTGGAAGGCACGTAGAATAGCTCGCGCGAGTAGAGCAGCTGCAGCTTGTTCTTACTACCGCGCTTGTCGTTCTCGATGAGCATGAACAGCTCGCCGAATATCTTAGAGAGGTTGCCGCGGTTGATCTCGTCGATGACGAAAAAGTAGTCGTTGTTCTCGTCCTCGGCGGCGCGCTTGCAGAAGGTATAGAACACGCCCTTCACTAGCTCGAAGCCATCGGCGCTGGGCCTGAAGCCCTCAATGAAGTCCTCATAGGAGTAGCTCTGGTGGAACTGCACCATCATAACGCGGGACGCGTCCTTCACGCCCATCATCGAGTATGCGAGGCGTTTGGCTACGAAAGTCTTGCCCACGCCCGGAGCGCCCTGCAAGATGATGTTCTTCTTGGATCGCAGCACGCCCGTGAGCGTGTCATATGCAGCCTCGCTCATATAGACCTCGGAGAGGAAGTCCTCGACACTGTACAACGGATACTTAACTGCCAGTTCTTCCGCCTCTTCCTGCCCTTCCGCATCCTGCTCGAAGAACGTTTCGATCTTCCCAATGAGATTGGGATAGTCCGTGACGTCGGTCAGAGTCTTCATAGCGAACATCTCATCCATTCGCCAGTTACCCTTGCTGCCCCACTCGACCTTGCGGAGATTCGGGTATAGACCCCCGTCGGGATCGTAGGAATAATCGCCAGCAACAACTCCACACCCCAAGATTTCAGTGCGCCCACGCTTGGCGAATACGACGTCGCCGGGCTTGATGTCATGAACGAACTGCCAGACCGCATGCGCCGAGTTCTTTTGGGAGGTATCGCTGTCGCGAACCTCTTGTAACTTGAGGCGCGCACCCTCCTTCGTATCGTACGAGGAGAGGTCGCCAAGCTCGGACCAGCCAATGCCCATCACGCCGCGGTCAAAGAACTCATCCCACATTCCCGCGCCTTCGCCGGGCGCGTAGAGCCAGTAATGAACGGTTTCGACGTCCGCATCACCAAGGGCGCCGCCCTCCTGTTTCCTGCTACCCGTCCGTGTGCCTATGGTGGGAACACACTTATCCTTGAGGGTGAGTTCGCCCGAAGAAGCAGCCTTCCTCTCCTGGTTGACACGCTCGGATTCAATAAAGGCTGCATTACTGAGCGCTGGGAAGCTGTTCTGCGGGCAGCCCTTGGTATCGAGCGCGCCTTGCACAGTGTCGCAGATCGAAAGATATTGTGCTCCATCGTGAATTGGAGCGTCCTTCTCCTTAGGCATCACTTCGGCGATACGAGCGCCCGCCTTCGCCATGTCGCCCAGATACCAGCGGTTTCTCGAGTCAAGACTGATGAACCTTAGCGGCCTAGTCCAGTAGAGGCCCATAGTGAGTTTCCAGCCAATGCCGAACTGCACGATTGTCGTCTCAAAGGCAGCAACGAATGACTCCCTGGTGCTCTCGTTGTCGTCACCTGCCAGAGCAAGCTCCGCTTCGAATACGCGCCAAAGGTTGTCGATATCGCTCTTGCCGCGCCTTGAATCGCTGCCAAACGCGTAAAACGTTGCATTGAGATTGTTCACGACGGGGATGCCGTCGAAGTCCATGGGCTGGGTTGCATTGACGTCGAACGCTTCAGCAATGCCGGCAATGATCGCCTTTCTATTGACCTCAGAGATACCCTTGTTGAAAAGGCCAAAAACGGTGAAAGGATCGATATCGGCAGGCACTGATTCGCTGTCGAGCTTGGGGAACGGTATTCCGATGTCCTCGTAGACCTTCTGCAGTTTCTCTATGAGCAACCGTCGGTCATCCTTGAACAAGAGCAGCTTGTCTGCCAGCTCGCCATAGAAGCTTATCCATGTGTACTGTTGATCGTCCATAGCATCCGTCCTTTACTCAAGGCTGTTCACATGCGCTGAAAGCTGGCCTCTTGACAGCGTCGCGTCTTCCTATTCCCCTAGGTCCTCGGCGAATCCTACGCGGTAGTTCGTGAACACTACGCCATCGCCTGCCTGCGTGGCGTCCAAATCGACGTCGGCCGCAATCGCGAAGTCGCTGTCGCCCTCCGCATCGTGGAAGATCTGGCGCACATGCCACACATGCGCCGATTCCTCATCGGACTCGTCGAGCACGAGATAAGCCTTCGAGCGCGCGTCCGCATCGAGCAGCAGCTCTTCATGGGCCTCGTAGAACTCATCGAGCGCCACCGCCCAGGCGCGCTCGCCGAAGCCCCAGTCCGCATCCATCTCGCCAAGCGTTGCAACGTCGCGGTGCGCGGCCGCACGCACACGGCTGAACAGGGCATTTCGCACGAGAACAGTAAGCCCACGGCGATCTCGCACCACCGGCTCATCCTCGAGCGAAGGCGGCGCGGCATCAAGCGCGGCACCCGCGTTTTCCCACTCGTCGACCAAGCTCGAGTCGACCGAGCGCACGACAAGCCCCAACCAGGCGACGATGTCTTCGAGCCTCTCATCGCGCTTGCCCTCGGGAACCGTGCGATCGAGCGCGCGAAACGCCTCGGACAAATACCGGAGAAGCGCACCCTCGTAGCGCGTGATCCCCAGCTTCTGGATATACCCCTTGAAATCGGCGGCACTTTCCAGCATGTCGCGCAGCACCGACTTCGGGCGCAGGCAGAAATCGCGTGCCCACGGCACACCCTCGCAATACTTCTCGAAGGCGGCGTCGAGCAGGTCCTCAAGCGGCTTGTCGTAGGTCACGTCCGCGATGCGCTCGAGTCGCTCCTCGTATTCCACGCCGTCCATCTTCATCTCCGCCATGGCTCGGTCGCGCGCACGACGCTCCTGTGCGCGCAGCACCTGCCGCGGATCTTCGAGCGTTGCCTCCACCATCGACACCACGTTGAGCGCGTAGTCTTCGTCTTCGGGGTCCAAAAGCTCCAGTGCCGCAAGCAGGAAGGGAGAAAGCGGCTGATCAAGCGCGAAATCCTCAGGCAAGTCAACCGTTACGAAGTAATTTGCGGAGCCGTCGGGCATCTTCTCTTTCTCCACTACGCCCGCAGCGATGAGCGTCGCAAACACCTCGTCGGCGCGCTGCGAGAGGCCCACCTTCTCCTCGTCGGACTGCAGCGAGTCGGCGATGAGCTCTTCCACGCGGGCGCGGGCGTCGCCCCCCTGCTCCACCTCGGCGAGCACCATCGAGTGCGTGATGCGCATGCGGGGCGTGAGCTTCTCGGGCACCGATTCCACCAGGCGGTTGAAGGTGTCCTCGTTCCAGTTGACGAAGTTCTCGGGCGGCTTTTTCTTCTTTATCTTGCGAAGCTTCTTCGCATCGCCTGCGGCCTTCACCTCTGCCTTGTGGTTCTCGATCTCGTGCTCGGGCGCCTCGGCGATGACCATGCCCTCGGTATCGAAGCCCGAACGACCCGCGCGCCCCGCGATTTGGTGGAACTCGCGCGAACGCAAACGACGCATTTTGTGACCGTCGAACTTCGTGAGCGCGGTGAGCACGACGGTGTGGATAGGCACGTTGATGCCCACGCCAAGCGTGTCGGTGCCGCAAATCACCGGGAGAACGCCCTGCTGAGCGAGCTTTTCAACCAGAAGGCGATAGCGCGGCAGCATGCCCGCATGGTGAACGCCGACGCCGCAGCCGAGCAGGCGCTTTAACGTCTTGCCGAACGCCGTGGTGAAACGCGCGCCCTTCATGGCCTCCTTCACCGCCTCGCGCTGCTCCTTTGTCGCCACGCCATAGCTCGCCAGCGCCGACGCGCTCGAAAGCGCCGCATCCTGCGAGAAATGGACGATGTAGAGCGGCCCCTCCCCTTTTCGCAGCGCGAGCTCGACGGTGCCCTCGAGCGAGGTGAGCGCATATTCGTAGGAAAGCGGCACCGGGCGCGACGCATCGATGACGCGGGAGACGTCCTTGCCCGTTTGCCGCTCAAGCAACCCGGCAATCTGGTCGACGTCGCCGAGCGTGGCGCTCATCAGCAGAAACTGCACATTGGGAAGCGCAAGCAGCGGCACCTGCCACGCCCAACCGCGATCGGAGTCCGAGAAGAAGTGGAACTCGTCCATCGCGACGCTCTCGATGGGGGCGTCTTTGCCCTCGGCAAGCGCTTGGTTCGCGAGAATCTCCTCCGTGCAGCAGATGACCGGTGCCGACGTGTTGATGTGCACGTCGCCTGTAATCATGCCGACGTTCTCGCGCCCCAAGATATCGACCAAGTTGAAGAATTTCTCGCTCACAAGCGCCTTGATGGGCGCCGTGTAGTAAGAACGCTCACCAAAGCACATGGCGATGAAGTGCATGCCAAGCGCTACAAGCGACTTGCCCGACCCGGTTGGCGTGCCCAAAATCACGTGGTCGCCCACCATGATGGACATAAGCGCTTCCTCCTGGTGGGGCCACAAGTCGATTCCGCGCGACTCGACCCAGCCGATGAACGCCTCATAGGCCTCTTCCTCGGTAAGGTTAGGGTTCTCATCGTAGAGCTTGCATGCCAGCGCGCCGAGCTCGCCGGGTTCATGCGCGCGAGATGCATCCGCAAGCTGCGCAACCTCGTTCTCGGGGGTCTGATCGTGTGCAGATGCGCCATCATTGGTTCGTTCAGACAAGGGAGTCGCTCCTCATATCAGGTCGCATACGACAAAAACGGGCGGACCTGCTGGCCCGCCCGACTCAGTCGTCGCGAATTCGCGTTCAGTCTTTCGCAGTGTAGCGCAGCCCGCCCGAATGATGCTAGTACTGCTCGAGAATGGTACGCAGATGTTCCTTGTATCCCTCCACAAGCGATTCCGGCCCTTCGATGCGAACCATGCCGTTGCACCTGACGACCCATCCGTAGAATGCGGGGCCCGCCTCGACCTGCACCTCAATGCGCGCCTCGCCATCGCCAAGATCGGTGGACGAGACATCGCGGCCGAAGCGGTCGATAACAGCGTTCATGGCACGCCCCTCGGCGATCAGCGTCGCATCGACGAACCCTCCGTCCACGGCACCGACGACGGCATTGTCAAGCCGCTCAACCGAAAAATCGCTCGGACGGGGCACCTTCGCCGCCCGTTCCTCGGCAACTTCCACGTAATCCATGCGCCCGACGCGGTAGCCTTCGAACGCATCGGCTTCAGAGTTGTAGGTGATCAGGTAATACACGCCCTGGTTCACGACAATCTCGACAGGCGTCTCCACATAGCGCTCGCCGCTGTGGCGCATAACCTTTTCCTTCGCGGCGTTATAGCTGAAATAGCGGAACGACACCTTGCGCCTGCTCGCGATCGCCTCCTGAATATGGTCGACGTTGTAGAGCAGCGAATCGCCCTGGATCTTGATGCGCCCCTTCACGGAGAGGTGCCTATCGAGAAGATCGCGTTCGCGTTTGGGCGCGAGATGCTTGATCGAACGGACAAGCGCATCGGACTTGCGCTGCGTCAGGTGGCGCGAGCTTTGCACGGCATCCACAATGAGCAGCAAGTCGTCCAACTCAAATGAACGCGTGACAAGCGCATATTCAAGCGGAGCCCGTTGAAACGTCTGGATATCGAGGCCGAACTCCCGCAGTGATTCGATGTCGCGATACACCGACTTGCGCTCCGCCGTAATGCCGTGAGCCTCGAGCCGATCGAGAATCTGGGCCATGGTCAAGCCGGCAACAGCGTCGGTTTCCTCCACGAGCATCTTCGCGATATAGAGCAGCTTCAGTTTTTGCAAGTTGGCGGCCACGGGACACCCTTCCTTTTTATCTTGCAGGTACCCCATGATTATACTTCCTGGTTTCCCCAGGTGAACTAGCGTTCATTACAAGAAATGCGTCGATTATGACATTTGCCCGTCCCAAACTTGTCTCAGGGACACCAAATTGGTCGAAAAACGAACAACTCGGGAAGCCACTTGCACCGCGACGCGCGCAAGCAAGGTCGGCTATAATCGCAAGGCAGACGCAATCGGACAATAACGACTTGGATGTGACCTCATGAACGCTAGCAACCCGGCAGAAAACGACGCCCTCCTCGCGGCACTTCGCCATTACGACGAAGTACGCGACACGTATCTTCACGCGCTCGCCGAGCATGGCGTAAAGTTCGCACCCGCCGGGTCCTCCGATGCCGAAATTGCCCAACTTCGGGGTGAGCTTGCGAAACGCGGGGCCGAGTTCCGCAACGCCGGCGCTTCGATCCGCATGGGCTGGATTTCGAAGGCGTGCATCGAGTGCACGGGAAACAAAGGGTCCGAAACGTTTTCCACCACGTTCAGATGCCATCGCGATTGCTACTTTTGCTTCAACCACAACCAGGCCGACTACGACAAGTTCGTCCGCGAGGGCTGCCCATGGGAGGAAGGCCTCGACCGCGCGGCTGAAACCTACAAAAACGGCCTCGCCGTCATCGGGCTTACCGGAGGCGAGCCGCTGCTGAGCTTCGACGCGTCGATTGCGTTCCTCAACCGCGCGCGCGAGCTTTTCCCCGAAGCGCACAAGCGCATGTACACCTCGGGCGACCTGCTGACGGAGGACATGGCACGCGAACTGCGCGACGCCGGCCTTCAGGAAATCCGCTTTAGCGTGAAGGACTTCGACCCCGAGCCCATGCAGGAACGCGTGCTCGACGCGATGCGCCTGGCGAAGCGCTTCATTCCCGACGTCATGGTGGAGATGCCCATCATTCCCGGCACCGAAGCGCGCATGAAGGAGCTGCTCGCAAGCTTCGAGGAAATCGGCATCCGCGGGATCAACATGCTCGAATTCTGCTTCCCCTTCCACAGCTGGGAAGAGTTCGCCCGCCGCGGCCTTGTCGTGCGCAACCCGCCCTTCGACGTGATGTACGACTACGGCTATTCGGGCGGCCTGCCCATCGCCGGCAGCGAGCAACTTGCACTCTCGCTGATGATTTGGGCGTATGACCAGGGGTTCTCGTTCGGCATGCACTACTGCTCGCTCGACAACAAGCACCGAAGCGAGATGCGTCAGCGAAACGAGCGCGCGGCACACGCGCACCCGTGCTTCTCCTTTGACGAGGGGGATTTCTTCCTGAAGACAGCGAAGGTGTTCGGCGCCGACCGCGAAGTGGCAAAACCCGTCCTCGCCACGGCTGGATGCAACACGATGGTCGACAACGACGAGGAGGACTCGACCACCTTCCCCCTGCGCTTCCTGGAGTTCCTGCGCGGAGTGAACATCACTCCCGCCGTCGCGTATGCCGTGCTCGAGTCTGACGAGAACGGCTCCTACATCCAAGAGCTCGACCTGCGCGTGGCAGAATAGCGGGGCGGCGCGAGCGGCAACGAGGAGCGGTGGCGTGGCGAGGTGACGCGACAAGGCTGCCCAGCGAAGCGGCGGAGTTGACCCGTCGAAGCGACACGAACTATTCGCAACCTAAGGGACTGGGGCCGCTAACCCATCGGTGCGAACACGCTGCCGAACCTCGCGTTCGCACCGACCGTACGTGGCAACTTTCTACAGCGCGGCCTCGATTGCAGCGAGGAGCTCGTCGTATTCCTCGAGCGTAGGCACATCGGGGTTCTCGGCTTTCGTCGACGGCGCGCCCTTGAACAGCCAGCCCGCCTTGCTTGCGCGGATCATGCCCAAGTCGTTGTACGAGTCGCCTGCGGCGATAGTTTCCATCCCGCAGCTTTGAAGCGCGCGGACGGTCGTGAGCTTCGTCTGGTCGCAGCGCATCTTGTAACCGGTGATGGCGCCGTCCTCTGCCACCTCGAGAGAGTTGCAGAAGATGGTCGGCCAGCCGAGCTTGCGCATAAGCGGCTGCGCGAACTGCTCGAACGTGTCGGAAATAATGATGACCTGCGTCTTCTCGCGCAGTGCATCGAGAAACTCGCGCGCGCCCTCCATCGGCTCGATTGTCGCGATGACGTTCTGGATCTCGGCGAGCCCAAGGCCATGCTCGCGCAGGATACCCAAGCGGAAGTTCATGAGCTTATCGTAATCGGGCTCGTCACGCGTCGTGCGTTCAAGCTCGGGGATGCCGCTCGCCTTGGCGAATGCAATCCAAATCTCGGGGACGAGCACGCCTTCCAAATCCAAACAAACCACATTCATAGGACATCCTTTCCTGATGCAGGCTCATGGCGTTGGGCAACCCAGCGCGGTGGGAATACGAGCCCGCGGGACGCGACGTCGCGAGTCGGGCGGGCGTGTCCCATCATAACCTATCGAAAACCTCGGCATTCAAGCAATCGGCTGGACGGCGCCCGCACACGACGTCGATGGCGCTTTGCATCGTGCGCTCGCGCAGCTCGCGCCCCGACTCCTCCGACCAGTACGCCGCGTGCGAAGTGAGCACCGTATGCGGCGCCTGCATGATCGGGTGGCTGAAATCAAGCGGCTCGTCCTCGAACACGTCGATTCCCGCTCCCCATAGTTTCCCCTCTTCAAGCGCCTGGGCGAGAGCAATCGTGTCGATCACTGCACCGCGCGCCGTGTTCACGACGACCGCACCTGACTTCATGGTCGCAATCCGCTCGGCGGACAGCAGATGGTGAGTTTCGGGCGTAAGAGCCGTATGGAAGCTCACCACATCGCACGTGCGCAAGAGCTCATCAAGCGAGAGGATGTCGTAGCCTTCGGGGGTACGACGACCAGGCACGAGCGACCGGGATTGACACACCACGCGGAAACCGAGCCCTGCCGCTTTGCGAGCCGTGGCACGACCGATTTCGCCCATGCCAACCACTCCGAAGGTGCGTCCGCGCACCTGCCCTAGCGGACGACGGCAAGCGTAGTCCCACTTCCCCGCCCGCATGTCCGCGTCGATCTCGTTGATGCGACGCAGTACGCACAGCGTGAGGGCGATCGCGTGGTCGCTGACGACCTCGGTGCCGTATCCGGGCGCCGTGCAGACCGCCACCCCGTGCTCGGTTGCGGCGGGAAGGTCAATGCTGTCGTAGCCCACGCCCGTACGGCTAACCACCTTCAGGCGAGGGGCGAGCGCCTCGAACACGCGGCGCGGGAAATTCGCATAGGAGGTCACAATGCCGTCCGCATCGGCGGCGTTCCGAATGACCGCATCGGCGTCGCGTTCGTGGAACACTGCGATATCGACCCCGGCTTCCCGCGCCATACGCTCCTCGAAATCGGAATTCTCGAAATCATTGTCGACCACCACGATTTTGGGCATCTCAAACCGCCTTCCTCTTCGTTTTCTGGTCGATTGTAGAGCAAGAAGGCAAGTTGGTGGTCAACTGAGCGAGTTGTGCGCTCCTCTTTTTGCCCCGCGGTCGCACGGAAATTTTGCGACCAGGCATTTTGCTCGCTCAGAAACCCAATCGCCCCTTCGAAGAGCGAAAGATTGTTATTATCGTATCCCCGAGTGTCGCATAACTCGTCCAGTTGACCACCAACTCATGAGTTTGCTCTATAGAGACGGCAAAAGGGAGACAACTCTTCATCGTGCCCGCCTTCGCCTTCGCCGCTTCGAAAGCCGCGACGAAACGCGCCCCCCGTGCGGGCGCGCGGCAAGAGTCGCCTGCGCGGGAGGCCATGCGCTCGCTCACCGATCGCAAGCGGGGTCGTTTCGCTCATATCCCTTGAACTGTTTGGCGCGTCGTGCATAATGTTCAATTCGAATGGCTTCTTCGATAGCTCACATGCTCTCCTCACCGCACGAGAAACATGAAGGCCTCCTCGTCGCGCAAGCACCAGAGGATTCATTTTGCAAGCTCGATTGACGAGGTGGCCGGCATCCTAGGTCCATTGCGCTAGCCGTTTCATTTCTCCGAGTTGCCAGGAGCACAAGCAATCATGAGCGCCCTCGACAAGCAATATCCGACGAACGTTTATCGCGTCATCCTTGCGACAGCTGCCACCATCTGGGGCTTAGGCTTCGTGATCGGCAAAAGCGCCATCAGCACCGTTGGCGCCACATGGTTCACCGCCATTCGCTTTTTTGGGGCAGGCATCGTCTTGCTTATCATCTTGTTTTCCCATATCAAGCGCAATTTTTGTCGCAAAACGCTGAAGGCGGGCATGATTATCGGCGTTGCAACGTTTCTCGGATTCTGGACGCAGTTTCTGGGCCTGGGCATGACGACACCCTCGAAG
>NZ_CAKTTZ010000053.1 GCF_934617235.1 uncultured Ellagibacter sp.
CACCTCGAATGCGGCGACGCCATGGTCTACTGGACCAGGCAGATCGCCGACATGTCAACGGTGGTTTAACATAGAGCACTGGGCTTTTTGTACGAAAACGCCACTTTTTTGCGGAGGAATTGTATACGACTCCACAAATAGCATGAAATTGGGGAGTAACTCGCGTTGCTTTGGGATTGCTTGCGACACTTTCGGGACAGTTAACACTACCAAGTGGCCAAATTCACTGTTCCTCCATAACTTATTGGCGATTTCGTACAAGAAGTGAAGCAGCAAGGACAGTTGAGAAGACAGCGGCTAGTTCGCTCGGGACCCAGCACTCAAGGTTCGGTCCGGCTGGGGTCTGGCTCAGCTGGGACCTGGTCAAACTGAGAGTCGGCTCAATAGGGACCTGGTTTAGCCAAGAGTCGGCTCATCCAGGGCTCGGTCCAACCGCGGATTGGCTCATTCGGGACCCGCTCAACCGGGGCGGCTCATTCAGGTGCATTTCAGGGAAGGGTGCCATCATGCGAGCCATCGAAGAAATCTATCCAGATGGAGGCGGTTACCATGAAGAAACATCATCTCGAGGTTGCGGGTTTTACGGCTGCTGCAGCGTTGGCGTTTTCGCTTGCAGGCTGCGCAGGGCAAAGCGGTAATTCCGCGAACACGGCATCGGTGGTCACCTCGTCGTCCACCGAGCAGTCGGGCGCCTCGGCGAGCGCGTCCTTCGCCGAAGCGGCGGCGCTCGACCTTTCGTCCCAAAGACTTGCCGACACGGACATCACGACAAGCGAGTCGTACAGCGACGCAACCGGCGGCGGGCACGCAATCACGGCTGACGGCGCTTCAGCCCAGTACGCGGGCGCGACCGTGGAGAAAACCGGCGACTCCAGCGGCGACGAGGCCGATTTCTACGGCGAAAATGCCAGCGTGTTTGCCGCCAATGGAGCGACGCTCGATCTGTCGGACCTCATCGTGGGAAGCGACGGCACGCATGCGAACGGTGTGTTCTCCTACGGCTCGGGCACGACGGTGAATATCTCGCACTCCATCATTCGCACGGCGGACAACTGCTCGGGCGGCCTTATGACCACTGGAGGGGCAACGATGAACGCTACCGACGTGACTGCCGAAACCCAGGGCAATTCCTCCGCGGCCATTCGCTCGGATCGCGGCGGCGGCGACGTGAACGTGTCCGGCGGCTATTTCACCACCGAGGGTGTGGGTTCGCCCGTCATCTATTCCACGGCGGACATCGCGGTCGAGGGCGCTTATCTGCAATCGGGCTCGTCTCAGGGCGTGGTGGTGGAAGGCAAGAACTCCGTGTCGCTGACGGGATGCCAGCTTATCGCGTCGAACACGTCGAAGAACAGCGACAAGTCCGACTATTATCAAGCGGTGATGATCTACCAATCCATGTCAGGCGACGCGAGCCAGGGCACGGCGGAATTTTCCCTGGATGGCAGCTCGCTCACCAATCAGAACGGCGACATCTTCTTTGTAAACAACACGTCGTGCGAGATTGATTTTACCAGTTCGACAATTGTGAACAACGACGAGTCGGGCGTGTTTTTGCGCGCTGCGGCTGCCGGGTGGGGATCGCAGGGCAACAACGGCGGCAAGGTGAATCTGCGCGCATCTGACCAGGTCATCGATGGGGACATGCTCATCGACGACGTGTCGGCGCTCAACCTGTATCTAAACGACGGGTCGACTTTTACCGGTGCCGTCAACCCGACGGGGCAGCAGGGCGACGTGTACGTGGAACTCGATGCGAACAGCACCTGGACGCTTACGGACGATTCGTACGTCACGAGCCTGACCTGCGTGCAGGGCTCCATCAATCTCAACGGGCACAAGCTATACGTGAATGGCGTGGAATACGACGGCGAAAGCGCCGTTGCCGGCTCGGCTGTTGACACGTCGAGCAGCGCATCGGGGTCGACGGATGGGCAGCCGGGCGCAGCGCCCGAGGCTCCCGGCGATAGCAACGGGCCGAGCGGCAACGGTGGGGCCACGCCGCCGAGCAAGCCTGGGGAATAGGGACGAAGCGCTGAAGAATAAACGCTGCTCGGTTGGGAAGGCGTCTAACCGGGTAGCTTGTCGGGGGCGCTACCCGGCGCGATCCGCCTGGTAGGGCGAACTGCCCGAAAGATGCGAACCGCCTGGTTGGCGAGTTAACCAGGCGGTTTTCGCTGCGTTAGAAAAGCGCGTTATAGGCGTTGTCGTCCACTGGCTCGAGCCACTCGTTGCTTGCGTTCTCGCCAGGGTACTCGAAGGCGAGGTGGCTGAACCAGCTATCCGCCGCGGCGCCGTGCCAGTGCTTGACGTTTGCGGGAATCTCCACGACGTCGCCGGGACGCAGGCGCTCGGCGGGCTTTCCGTCTTCCTGATACCAGCCTTCGCCATCCACGCAGATGAGCACTTGTCCGCCACCTTTGCTCGCATGGTGGATATGCCAGTTGTTGCGGCAGCCTGGCTCGAAGGTCACGTTGAAGATTGCCAGGTAGTCATCGGGCCTGGTGAGCACGTTGAGGTAGCTTTGGCCGATGAAGTACTGCGCGAAGGCGTCGTTGGGCTTGCCCAGGCCGAAGAAGCCGCCGTGCGACTCGGGGCTGCCGCCGTCCGCACTCTTGTCGCTGCCGCCACTCGCGCTGTCGCCCTCAACATCCGCGCCGTCCGCCCCGTCTTCCGCGTACACTTCCTTCGCCATGTTGAATGCCGCCCACGCGTTGGGCCAGCCGGCGTAGAAAGCGATATGGGTGAGGATCTCGGCCATCTCTTCTTGCGTGACGCCGTTCTTCTTGGCGCTCGCCAGGTGATATTTCAGCGAGCTGTCGACGATGCCCTTCCCGATGAGGGCGCTTACGGTGACGATGCTGCGCAGTTTGAGCGGCAGCTTGTCCTCGCGACTCCACACTTCCCCGAAGAGAATGTCGTCGTTGAGGTGGGCGAACTCGGGCGCGAACTCACCGAGCGCGTCGTGTCCTGCAGTTTGTTTGATAGCCATTGGGGGCTCCCTTCCCGTCTTTTTTTGCAACTGATGAATGACGGCAAGGGGAAACCTTCCGTCATTCGCGATTGCACTTTGCGATCGGCTGCTACTCTGTTGCGAGGCTCTTGCGCAAGACGTCGAGGACCTCAACGCGGGTGAGCGTGCGGTAGCCGCCCGTCATCGTGAGGGTTACGTCGGCGATGGCGTCGAGGCTCGACTCGTCGGCGCCCAGCTCGCGGATGCTCATCACGCAGCCGATTTCGCGCATCCAGTCTTCCATGGCGCTAAGGCCTGCCGCTGCGAGTTCCTCATCGGTTTTGCCCTCGGCGTCGATGCCCCATACGTTCGTGGCGAAGCGCGCGAATTTCTCCAGGCCATACGGCATGATCAGGCGGTAATAGGGAAGCGCCACGGAGGAAAGCGTCATGCCGTGCGTGGCGTCGGTGACGGCGCCCACTGCCTGGCCGATCATGTGGACCTCCCAGTCCTGCGTCTTGCCGCAGCCCACAAGGGTGTTGAGCGCCCAGGTCGCCGTCCACATGATGTTCGAGCGCGCCTCGTAGTTCGTCGGGTCGGCCACGGCGGCGCGGCTTGCGGCAATAAGGCTGCGCATGAGGCCTTCGGCCAGGTAGTCGCTCGTGTTGTCGTCGGCGCCGCTGAAGTACTGCTCGGTGATGTGGTTCATGATGTCGAAGATGCCCGCGACCATCTGATAGCGCGGCACCGTGTAGGTGAACTCGGGGTTCAGCACGGCGAAGCGCGGCGAGACGCGTTCGTCGGTGAAAACGTGGCCGATCTTCCGGCCGAGCTCTCGGTTGGTGATGACCGAGCCGCGATTCATTTCAGAGCCGGTGCCCACCATAGTGAGAACCGATCCCACGGGCACGACCTCTCTATCCGCCGCGGGCTCTTCGAAGCGATCGAAGTAGACGTCCCAGGGGTCTTCGCCTGCGGGCAGGTTCTTAGAAACTGCGACCGCCTTCGCGTAATCCACGCATGAGCCGCCGCCCACGGCAAGGATGAAATCGACGTCGTTGTCGCGGGCGATTTGCGCGCCACAGCGAAGCTTCTCGATGGTGGGGTTCGGCATGACGCCGCCGTCTTCGACGATGGTTTTACCTGCTGCCGAAAGTGCCTCGACGACTTGGCCGTAAACGCCGAATCTCCTGATGGAGCCGCCGCCGTAGACGAGCTGGATGGTGTTGTAGGGGGCGAGCTCCGCCGCGAGCGAGGCCAGGGCGTCCTTGCCGAAGATGAGCTTGGTGGGGTTGTGGTAGGTGAAGTTTCCGAGCATGGTTTCCCTTTCGCTTTTCGGGCTGCATTTGGTATGATGTTGGCACCCTAATACCTGAACCTCACTTTAGGTCAAGATATTTTGGAAGGAATTTACTATGTATTCAATCGGACAGGTTTCGGAGTTGTTCGACATCCCCGTATCGACGTTGCGCTACTACGATAAAGAGGGGCTCTTTCCTCGCCTGGAGCGCTCGAACGGCATCCGTCGCTTCGGCGAGCAGGAGTTGGAGCTGCTTCGCATCATCGATTGTTTGAAGAAGACGGGGCTCGAGATCAAGGATATCAAGCGCTTCGTCGAAATGGTTCAAGAGGGGCCGTCGACCTATGGCGAGCGAAGGGAACTGTTCGAGGCGCGCAAGGTCCAGGCCGAGCAGGAAATCGAGCGCATGCAGAAGGCGCTCGCCATGGTGGAATTCAAGTGCTGGTACTACGAGACGGCGCAAAAAGATGGCGGGGAAGAGCGCCTTTGGGAGATGATTCCCGATGGGCTGCCGAAGGATATCAGGAAGCTCTACGACCTGGCCCATTCGTAGGTGCCCGCCCGCGAGCAGGTGCTGGCTGCCGGTTTGATGTCGCAAGTGAGCGTCGTCGATCGGCCCGGCGCACGCTCGCGGGCGCCAGCGGCTGGCTTGAAGCCGCAAGCGAACGCCGGCGGTCGGTCTGAAGGCGCAAGTGGATACGGGCCGCCGCATCGGGCGCGCCCCTTCTTCCTGGCGCAACGCTAGATTAAGGAAATCATGCATAATATCGACCATATCGAGGTGCGCGGTGCGCGCGTGCACAATTTGAAGAACGTGAACGTGGACATCCCGCTTGGCAAGCTTGTGGGCATCGCGGGCGTATCGGGTTCGGGCAAAAGCTCGCTCGCGCTCGGCGTGCTGTATGCCGAAGGATCGCGCCGTTATTTGGAGGCGCTTTCCACCTACACGCGTCGACGCATCGCCCAGGCGGGCAAGGCGTCGGTTGACGACGTGCGCTTCGTTCCCGCTGCACTCGCGCTGCATCAGCGTCCGGCGGTTCCCGGCGTGCGTTCCACGTTCGGCACCTCGAGCGAACTTTTGAACAGCCTGCGGCTTCTCTTCTCGCGCGTGGGCAGCCACGTGTGCCCGAACTGCGGAAAGCACGTGCCGCCAAGCTTGAACGTCGCTGCTGACCTGGCGATTTCCTGCCCGCACTGCGGATGCGGGTTCTTCGGCCCCGGTGCCGAGCAGCTTGCCTTCAACAGCGAGGGCGCTTGCCCCACTTGCGGCGGCACTGGGATTGCGCGTACGGTGAACCGCGCCGCGCTCGTACCCGATGAGAGCAAGACCATCGACGACGGCGCTGTGGTGGTGTGGGGCTCGCTCATGTGGGACCTCATGAAACAAGTGTGCGGCGCCATGGGCGTGCGCACAGACGTGCCGTTTTGCGAACTTTCGCCCGCCGAGCGCGACATCGTGTTCAACGGCCCGGCAGAGAAACGCCACATCCTGTACAAGGCGAAGAAGGGCGAGAGCTTTGCCGAGCTCGATTTCACCTATTACAACGCCGTGCGCACCGTGGAGAACTCGCTTGCGAAGGCGAAGGACGAGAAGGGGTTGCGCCGCGTTGCGAAGTACCTGACGGAGGGCCCCTGTCCCGATTGCGGTGGCACGCGCCTCTCGGGGGCCGCTCGCGGGCCGCTTGTGCGCGGCATCAACCTGGCGCAGGCGACGAAAATGACGCTTGACGAGGCGGTTTCGTGGGTGGAAGGCGTGCCGGGGAGCCTTCCTAAAGAGATGCGTCCCATGGCGAAATCCATCTGCGAATCGTTTACGGGCACTGCTCGGCGCTTGCTGGAGCTGGGCTTGGGCTATCTCTCGCTTGACCGTGCGGGCGCCACGCTTTCCACGGGGGAGCGCCAGCGCGTGCAGCTTGCGCGTTCGGTGAGGAACCGAACAACCGGCGTGCTCTACGTGATGGACGAGCCCTCCATCGGCTTGCACCCCGCCAACATCGACGGCCTTTTGGGTGTGATGCGCGACCTGATCGCCGACGGCAATTCCGTGGTGATGGTCGATCACGACACGCGCATCCTGCGTGCTGCCGACCATTTGGTAGAGATGGGGCCCGCTGCGGGTGCGGACGGTGGCACTGTGGTTTCCCAGGGGTCGGTTGTCGAGGTTGCTCACGATTCGGCTTCAATCATAGGGCCCTTCCTTTCTGGTGCGGCGCGCGTGGCGGCACGTCCGCGAGCCCAGGCAGGCGAGATGTTCGATTTGGGACGGATCCATCTGGAGTCGAGTGGGCTGCATACCGTGAAACCGTTCTCCATCGACATCCCCCGAGGTCGTCTTATCGCCGTGACGGGCGTGTCGGGTTCGGGCAAGACGACGCTCGTGCTGGAAACGCTCATCCCCGCGCTTGCTCGGGCGGCGGCGGGCGAGGCGCTTCCCGATCATGTGACGGCGCTTGACGCGGATGGCATCCATCGTGCGAACCTGATCGACGCGACCCCGATTGGGATCAACGTCCGTTCGACCGTGGCGACGTATTGCGGCGCGCTCGATGACCTGCGCCGCGCCTATGCGCGCACAGAAGCGGCGAAGGCGGCGGGCATGAAGGCGGGCGACTTCTCGTACAACACGGGAAGCCTGCGCTGCGCTACCTGCGACGGCACGGGGCAGATTTCCCTCGACGTGCAGTTTTTGCCCGATGTCGACATCGCCTGCCCCGATTGCCGTGGCTCGCGCTATAGTGCCGACGCCGAGGGCATTCGCCGCCCCGAGAAGGGTGCGCCCGAGGGCCAGGGGCTTAGCCTCCCGCAGCTGCTTTCGCTCTCGGTTGACGAGGCACTTTCGCACGTTGCCGATATCAAGAAGGCGCACGAGAAGCTGCAAACGCTGCATGACCTGGGGCTGGGGTACCTCACGCTCGGAGAGGCCACGCCCGCGCTTTCTGGCGGCGAAGCGCAGCGCTTAAAGCTCGCAAGCGAAATGGGCCGGGGGCAGGAAGACGCCGTGTTCGTGTTCGATGAGCCGACCATCGGCCTGCACCCGCGTGATGTGGAGACGCTGCTCGGCGTGTTCGAGCGGCTCGTGGAGAAGGGGGCGACCGTGGTGGTGGTCGAGCACGACCTCGACTTCATCGCGAATGCCGATTATGTGATCGACATGGGGCCGCACGGTGGAAAGGCCGGTGGGCGCATCGTCGCCTGCGGGACGCCTGAGGAAATCGCTGCGAACCCGGAAAGCATCACCGGTCGCTACCTTGAGCTTTAGCGGATTTCTTACCTATATGTATGATCTTTCCAATTACACGAAAGTCTTACCCATACGTAAGAATTTCACAGATTGGTGCATATGCCCCGTAAGACGCAGGAAGGCCCCGGCAGTCCGCATGCCAGGGCCTTCCCATAGCGCTTGCTTGCGGGTTTATCCCTCGCTGTTCGCAATCGCCCGATCGATGAGCTTGCTGAGCGTTTTCTGCTGCTCGGGGGACGTGATCGCGCCGACGATCGGGTCGCCCACGATGTTGCCGTTCTTGTCGACGACGTAGGTGGTCGGATACGAGAACAGCTCGGAGGTGAACTTGCCGGCTTCGCTGCTCGACGCGAACCAGATGTTTTTGTACGTGATGTTCTTCTTCGAGAGGATGTCCTTCGCCTCGGAAATTGCGGTCGCGTCGCCGTCGAGCGTGAAGGAGTTGACGCCCACGACCTGGCCGCCCTTGCTGGAGAGTTCCTTGTTGAGCGCTTCCAAATCGCCCAACTCGCCCACGCATGGCTTGCAGGTGGTGAACCAGAAGTTGACCACGGTCACCTTGTTGCTCGAGAAGAGCTTGTCGCTGGTCACCTCGTTGCCGTCAAGGTCTTTCCCTTGGAAGCTCGGGAACTTGCTGGCACTGGCAGCGGCGCCAGCGCTGCTCGGCATGCCAGCGCTCGACGCGTCGACGCTTTCCCCTGAGCCTGGGGAGCTACCACATCCGGGGAAGTCCTTCTCGAGGGCCGTAAGCTTGTCCTCGATTTCCTTGACCTGCTGGGCTCCGGCCTTGAGCTTCTTCAGCTCCTCGGCCGAGAACTGGTCTTTGGTGCCCTCGATCGTGTCGAGGAGGAAGTCGCCGTAGTTTTTGCCGTCCTCGATCATCGGCATATCCTTGTTCGCCGCCAGGAACACTTTCTCCCACAGCTTCGAGTCGCCAGAGAGGATCTCGTTTTCCTTCTGCATGAGCTTTTGATGCAGCTCGGTCGCCTCCTCGGTGTTCTTCGGCTGCGTTGCCAGCAAAGCCGCGATATCGGTGTTGCCGCTTGTGGAGTCGGCCTCGCTTTCCTTAGGGGACGAACAGGCTGCAAGGGCGAATACCAGCAGGGAGGCTACCAGCGCCACTGCAATTTTCGTTAGTTTCATAATCATTCCTCCATTTGCAATCGTTTGTATTGCTTGTCGTTTTCTCGATTTGTCAGCTCTTCTCGCACTGCGGCTTTGGTTGCTTTTCCGGCAAGCTCAGGTCGTAGCTGAAGCCGATAGCGTCGGTCGGACATGCTCCTATGCACTTGCCGCAGCGGATGCACTCGGTGTGATTGGGCGATTCCGTGACCTTGACGTCCATCTTGCACGTCTTCGCGCATGTGCCGCACGAGATGCATCGGTGCTGGTCAACTTTAATTCCAAGCAGGGATACCTTGTTCATGAGCGCGTAGAGTGCGCCGAGCGGGCAGACCCATTTGCAAAACGGGCGGTAGATGAGCACGCTTAAGGCGACCACCGCGATCAGAACGGCAAGCTTCCAGGTGAACAGCGCTCCTAATGCGGAGCGTATGCCGGTATCGACGATGGCGAGCGGGATCGCGCCTTCGAGCACTCCCTGCGGGCAGACGTACTTGCAGAAGATCGGGTCGCCCATTCCGACATCGTTGACCAGCAGCGCTGGCAGCAACACCACGGTGAGCAGCAGCACGACGTACTTCAGGTACCTAAGTGGTTTGAGTCTCCTTGTGGACAGCTTTTTGCCGGGGATTTTGTTCAGCAGTTCCTGCAGCCAGCCGAACGGGCAGAGAAATCCGCACACGAAGCGCCCTAGCAGCACACCGACAAGGATCAAAAACCCGGTCACGTAGTACGAGAAGCTGAACTTCGACGAACCCACTATCGCTTGGAACGACCCGATGGGGCAGGCACCTGTGGCCGCGGGGCAGGAATAGCAGTTCAGGCCGGGTACGCAGACCGCCTTGCCCTGCCCCTGATAGATAGTGCCCTTAAAGAAGTTCGGCAGGTGGATGTTGGTAAGCAGCGTCGCGCCCGCTTGGATCCAGCCGCGGAAGCGACTCAAGAGGTGCGATACGGGGTTTCTTCTCTTATCCAATTCCGATGCACTCCAAGCACAGTCGAATCGCCTTGGCCAACACGGCGTCTGCCTCGCCCCGCATCGCGCCGAAGCACACCATGGCCACCCCGGCTGCCAACAAGGCGACTTGCGCCGCGGGCTTTATCGCTTTGAACAATTCTCTCGCTCCTTTCGGGAGATATGAGCCGATTCCTTCCGTTGCGCGTCTCATTGGAACATATCGCTTATAAAATCCGTGTTAAGAGAGACGGCGCCCGTGTGAGGAGGCCCGAATGCGAATTTTGGTTGTGGAAGATGAGCGGTCGCTGTGCGATGCGATCGCGCGCAGCTTGAGACGCCTTGCGTACAGTGTCGACTGCTGCCACGATGGGCGAGAGGCGCTCGACCTGCTTGCCTTTGAGAGCTTCGATCTTGTTGTGCTCGATTTGAACCTTCCCGGGGCGGATGGCATGACGGTGCTTAGGGACCTGCGAGAATCCGACTCGGAGACCAAGGTGCTCGTCCTTTCGGCGCGCGGCGAGGTTTCTGACAAGGTGGCGGGCCTTGATGCGGGCGCCAACGACTACCTGACGAAGCCGTTTCACCTCGAGGAGCTCGCGGCGAGGATACGCGCCCTCACGCTGAGGCGCTTTACGCAAAATGATGTGCTGCTGACCTGCGGAAATCTTACTTTCGACACGAAGGCGCGCCAGGCGGTTGTGGGTGGGGAAGCTTTGTCCCTCACTCGAAAGGAGACAGGGATACTCGAGTACCTGATGCTCAACCAGGGGCGGCCTGTCAGCCAGGAGGAGCTTCTCGAGCATGTATGGGATAGCAGCGTGAACAGCTTCAGCAATTCGATTAGGGTCCATATTTCCTCTTTAAGGAAGAAGCTGCGCGGCGCTTTGGGGCACGACCCTATATGCAACCGCATCGGGGAGGGCTACGTGATGGAGGAGACCGCATGAGAGGGCTCTCGCTACAGTGGCGCATCACGCTGATGACGGCTCTTCTCGTGTGCGTGACGTGTGTGCTCATGAACTGCCTGATCGGGTATTCGGGAATGCGCTACATGGACTCGATCGGCAGCGGCATATCGGCGTGCGCTGACATCGGCGATGGTGCCGCCGCGTCGTTCGACCCCGACAACCGTGAGCTCGACGAAGAGCTCACGATCGTGGTGAGCAACGCGCAGGAATCCTTCAGCGCGACTAATTGGCTGATAACGATTGCAGTGACGCTGCTCGGCGGCGTGCTGGCGTATTTCGTCAGCGGCCACGCGCTAAGGCCGTTGCGGGCTTTCGCGTCGCAGGTCGAGAACGTGCAGCCGTCCAACCTGGCGGACATGAAAATCAGCGAGGACGTGCTTCCCGAGTTCAGGCAGTTCAGCACGTCGTTCAACAGCATGATTGACCGCCTTGACGAGGGCTTCAGCGCGCAGAGGCAGTTCACGGGGAACGCCGCGCACGAGCTGCGGACGCCGCTTGCCCTCATGCAGGCGCAGGTCGAGTTGTTCTCCGCCGAGCACCCCGACGCGGGACCTGAGGAAGCTGCCTTCCTTGGGCTTCTGCAGGAACAGACCGAGAAGATGTCGCAAATGACGAAGACCCTGCTTGAGATGAGTGAGCTTCGCAGCGTGCCCTGTAACGATCGGATCGAGCTGGCGCCGATGGTCGAGGAGGTTCTCACCGACCTTGCCCCGCTTGCCGAGGCGCGGGGTATCGCCCTTGAGCATGATGGGGATGCTCGGCTGATCGGTAGCGATACGCTGATGTATCGGTTGGTGTTCAACCTGGTCGAAAACGCAATTCGATACAGCCGTCCCAACGCGGCGGTCCGCGTTTCCGCCTGCGAGGAGGGCGGGCGCGCTGTTCTGCGGATTGCAGATGGCGGCCCGGGGATTCCCGAGCAGTTCAGGAAGAGCATCTTCCAGCCGTTCTTCCGCGTTGACAAATCTCGCAGTAGGGAATGTGGCGGTGTTGGGCTGGGGCTTTCCCTCGTGTGGGAGATCGCCTCGCTTCACGGTGGCACGGTGGAGGTCGAGGCGAGCTCTGAGGAAGGTACCGTCATGCGCGTTGAGCTTCCCGCTGGGGAGTCCGCCGCGACCACGTGACGCCGCGAGCCTGCAACTGCGTGACGCTTGGGGACCCGCGCCCACCGCGAGTGGATGACCTGCGGACTCGCGCCTGCCACGACCGCGAGACCCGCGCCCGCGTGATGCTCAGGGCCTGCGGCCGCGCGACCGCATGATGCGTGGGCGTTCCCCACCCGCATTTGCCCTATACCGAGCACGCAAGTGAACAAGATGCGGTACGCATTGAGGATGGCTATGATCGATTGGACGCAAGTTGTCACTGATACGATTTCCGGGCTGATTGTCGGAATCATCCTTGCGGTTCTGGGCTACATTTTTATCAACAAGTACACGCAGAGCATCGCTTTCGCGAAAAGAATGTCTGAATACGGCTGCACGAACGCAAGCGTCGACAAGTAGACCAAACGCGAGCTGCGGGAGACGTTTTCCCATGCAAGCGTCATCAAGCTTATGAACGTTTCGGGGCTTCACTTTCTTGAAGCTAATCGCGGCCAGGTCAAAGCCGCATCGGCGAGGTTGCGAGATCAAGTTTCTTTGCTGCCGGCCGGACAGCGAGTTTTTGACGAACATCGAGAACCTCGAGTGCAATACGATCGATTCGCGTGGACTTCCCCTGAGAGGCGAGGGGTCGAAGATAAGCAAGGAGGTCGTGGGCTTGTCATAAGAGTTCGCCGAATCGGGCATGAATGTTCGCTTCTATTCGACCGAGTACCGCTTGCCATACGTGATAGCGGAGTATCCGGAGAGCGGGTTCGCGAAGGGCGCACGGCAGGAGGACGAATACCTGAAGGGCAATGTGAAGGTGTGGCTGACGATGACGCCGCCTCCGTACAAGTCCACCCGCGCGTTCGTTTTGAGGGGGCACCTCAAGCAAAGGGTAACCTATTCTGACGACTTGAACTTCGTCGAGATGATGGAGACGAACTTCGACACAATTTGGGAACACGGGTCGTGCGATGCGAGAAAATGGCTCGACGATAATGGTCTGCTATAAGGGGAAATGATGAAAGAGCTGATATCTGGAGTCAACGAAGCTGCAAGCGAAGGCGACCCCTTGTTTGCGGAATGGCAAGAAAAGCTGAATAGCGCGAACAGGTACATGAAAGAGTGATCGGGGCTGGGCGGGGCTCTCATTGAAGTCGCGGCGCAGCATCCGCTGGTGGAGGGAAGGTACCCGAACCCGGAGTTTTCGGCGCGGCTCGACGCAGCTTACGGCTTGTATGGTGAGCTGCGAAATCGAGGTGTGGCTCCGGTCAAGATTTATGTCCCGGGAAGCATTCGCATGATGGATGGTGTTTGCGACGAGGTGAGCCTCAGCTTGGCTGGGTGCAATTACCTTATCGAGCGCGGCGTTCCCCAGGAGGATCTTTTCGGCGACTCGGAGAATCTGAAGTACAAGGGAAGCCTGGGAGTGTACAACTCCTCGGATGAGTGCTACATGGCGTCGTGCCTGTTCAAAGACGGATCCTTCGGGGAGTTCCACTGCGTGTGCTCTCCCGCCCAGCTGCTTCGCAAGGCTCTAAGTTACATTTCTTTCGGGTGTCTTCCCCTGATGCGCTCCGTTCCTTGCAAGGAAATGTTCCATAGCTACGTCGACGAGGCGTTCTTGTATATCCCGCGGCTTCTTTCCGACGCGAGTGCCTTGCAGGGCGAAGATTCCGCAGAAGCGAACAGGTTGCGGGAGCTCAGAAAGCCAAAAACCACTTAGATAACGCTGGGAAGGGTGCGGACGTCACCTCGGCGGGAGCAAGACTCGGAGTTCGTGGTCATTTGAGCGAGTTGTGCGACGTTTTTTCGTCCGATTCGCCCTTTTCCGATGGGTCGGAGAGCTCTCGTAAACTAAAACCCCAGGTCAGAGAAAAGCAAGTTGAATTATCCTGAAAAATGATAGTGCATAACTCGCTCACTTGACCACGAACTAGGGGAGTTGCTACCCCAGGGGTGGAAATTAGGCGGGAATTGGAGCGCAGGCGGGGCCTTCTTTCCTCGAAATTGGCTCGTCGTGGACAAAAAATGGCGATAGGGACTGCGGCAGGAATCTTGTACCTGCCCGAGCCCATTCTACTGCGCCCGCTGCGCGGCGAACGGCGGGACCGGGTACCCGAGCCTCCTCCTGTGCTCGGCCAGGGTCTCGTAGCGCGCGCGGCCCCCCTCGCGGAACCTCCTGGGCCGCCGCCCGACGTACCACCCCATGTACCCCGACAGCAGCCCCTCGAACTCCTCGCGCCCGACGCCCGCCCACTTCCGGCCGTAGAGGAACTCCTGCTTGAGCGTGCCGAAGAAGCCCTCCGCCCTCGCGTTGTCCGGGCACGTCCCCTTGCGCGACATCGAGCGCGACGCGCCCGCCGCCGCGAGCGCGGACTTCCAGCGCTCCGTCCTGTAGCAGGCCCCGCCGTCCGTGTGGACCACGGGCGCCGAGCCCGCCGGCAGGCAGGCCAGCGCCTCGCGGAGCGACGACGAGCACAGCTCGCCGTCCGGGTGCGCCGAGACCGAGAACCCCACCGGGCAGCCGTCCCAGCAGTCGATGACGGGGCTGAGGTAGGCCTTGAACCCGTTGAGGGAGAACTCCGTCACGTCCGTGACCAGGAGCTCCCCCGGCGCGCCGGCCGAGAAGTCGTGCGCGAGCCTGAAGTCCTCGCCGGCCTCCCTGCGCGCGACGGCGCGCTCGCGGGGGACGTTGGCGGGCCTGCCGCCGTCGACCTCGCCGGCGTAGGAGCTGAAGCGCCGCCCCGCGCGCCGGCCGCGGGCGCTCATCCCGCCCTCGCGCATGGCCCGCCTCACGCGCCTCTCGGGCGCGGGCGCGGGCGGCTCGCCGTCGGCCCCCGCGCGTATGCACGCCGCCACCTTGCGGTAGCCGCACATGCCCCCGAGGGACGCGAACGCGCGGGCGACCCGCGCCGCGGGCGACCCGTCGTCACGGCGCGGGGCGGCGAGAGCGCGCCTCTCGTACTCGTAGGAGCTCTTCGATATCCTCAAGAAGGCCGTCACGCGGCGCAGGCGGAACCCGTAGTCCCTCCTCAACCTCTCTCCCAACTCGGCCTTCTGCCTGTTCGAGAGTTTCGCCGGGTCTCCTGCTTTTGGGTCGCTGAGCATCTCCCTGAGCACCGCGCACTCCATCCTCAGCCGGTCCAGCTCCGCCTCGCGCGGGTCGGGCGCCCCCTTCTCTTCCCCCATCGCAATCGCCTCCGGGGCCATCTTAGCGCGCCGGCGGGCCTCCGCGGCCCATCTCGACACGACCGACCCGGACGGGAGCCCGAGGGCCCTCGCGATCTCGCGGGTCGGCTTGCCGAGGCCGAGCAGCCTCAGCGCCTCGGCCCTGGTCTCCTCGGGGTAGCGGGCGTGCTTGACGCGCTTGCAGGCCCCGGGGACCCTCGGCGCCTCGACCGCCAGGCCCCCGCCGAGGGCCTCCTTCTCCCAGGCCGCGAGCGTCCGGCGGGACGGCACGCCCCACAGCCTGCTCGCGGCGGTCGGGGTCAGCCGCTCCGCCCACATCCTCTTCACGTAGAACACCTTATCCTCGTCTGTATACAATGCAGCCTCCGCTCCGACCAGTTCGACCGGTCCAACTTTTTGCCGCAGTTCCGATATGTGAGGAGTATCAGAAAGCTAACTTCCTTTCGGAAAATCTGACCTGGGAAAATGTTGACAGAAGCGCGAGCGGGCGGTCTTATTCGGCTTCGGCGACTCACATATCGCCTTATTTTGTCCACCGCACCCCGTTCTCTATGTTAAACCACCGCTGACATGGGTGTCCCATCGGCGGCCCTCCCGAAAAGCAGGCTCCCCCTATCATGGGGC
>NZ_CAKTTZ010000054.1 GCF_934617235.1 uncultured Ellagibacter sp.
GTCCTGGGGTTGCCAGGGTTAAGTCACAACTTCATCCAGACTTCACAAAATACTGACTTTGCTTTGTCAATCAACCCAGGACTCTCCCCTTCTGCATTTCTCAATTCGTGATAATCGGGATTATGTAAACTTTTATACACCGTATATTAACGCGCCTATCAGGTAAAGCTGCGCCAGTATAAATGCGGAGGCACCTCCATACTGGCGCTCCAGTCATCATCAGATGGAATGTCTATGCGTCGGCAATCTTATAGTTGCTGGGGATGATCTTGACCGTTGCGGGCGGCTCCTTTATCGACGTATAGCAATCGAGCGCGATCGTCTCGCCATCGAGCCAGTGGTTTGCGTACAAGCTTGCCGTCTCCACCTTGACGCCACTCGAGTCGAACAATTCCACATTAAAATTGATATAGTCGAAGTCGTAACCAGTATTGTTCGTAGCTGTCGTCTTGCCGATGAAGGTCGAGTACTGCTCGGTGAACTCGAGATTTATCGAACTTGCCAAGGACTCGACTGCTTCCTTCTGGTCGTTGTCCCGCTCCACCTTCTTCCCGTGGCTTACAAGCTTATCGAGACTGTCCTGGTGATCGGCAGACACCGTAAGGCCATAGTCGTCCACAAATGTCTTGAGCAACGAAGTGCGCTTGTCGTAGGCCTTCTGCCAATCCTGCTTGTACTTGCTGTTGTCGCTTGCGTACAATTCGGCGGCCGCACGCTGATCCTTGAGCGCGTTGATGTAGGCGATGGCATTCTCCTGCAGCTTGCTATCGGAGAATTGCGCACTCTGGTATTGCTCAACCTGCTCAAGCTCGGCATCAACGAGCTTTTCGTAATATTCGGCGGATTTATCGGCCTTGGAGGACTGCTCAACTAACGTATCGCGCGCCTCGTAGCCTTTCGCGAGCGATTGGATAAACGCCTCGTCAGCATATTCGGATTGCTTTTGATCGCTCTTTTCTGCACATCCCGCAAGCAACACCATGCCGGCAGCAATAACGCAGGCTAGAATAATCGCCGACCACTTCCTGAGCATGTTCATCGCAGACACCACCTTTGGGTTAATTGACCGAGACAGCATCGCTCTGATTTTCATCAAGCGCATCCGGGTAAGTGGCACTCCCCAGCTCCGCGCCGCTTTGATCAACGATGCTCACAACGCAGCTGACCGGCTGACCCGCGAATTGCTGATACATGCAGGCAATAACGCCAACCTGAAGCGGCGCAAACGCCTCGTTGAGACCGATTTCACTGCTACTGATGGTCAGCGTGACGTTGGAAAACTGGTCATCGTAGTCGATCGCTGTGATTGTCGGCCAATCTTCGCTGTTTGGCATTCCATCAAAAGCGTCCATCACATTCTGGTGCCACGAATCGACGAAGCTGTTGTACGCATCAATGGGCATAGTCGCGGTATAGGAACCATCGTCGTTGGCAATGATGTCAGTGCAGCCTTTTTCTTGCAGACTAGATTGCACATCTTCGGACGATTCGTCTTTAAAGAGAGCGGCGGGGAATGTCACAGTGCGCGTGGTGATTGTCGCCTTCTCAACTGCGCTGTATTCGTCCTGATCACTGGTTACATTCCCTGAGTTTTCCGTGGCGCATCCCGCCAGCATGACGCACAGCGCGCACGATATGGCGACGGTGGCGGCAATTGCGCCCACGCGGTTTTTCAAGTTCATTGCTATCATGGCTTTCCCTTTCTAATGTACGAATATCGATGGCATACGTTGGAGACGAGTTGAAATCTACTGTATCGAGAGCGTTTGCGCAAATGAATAATAGGTTCCAACCTATATGCGCCCACTGTCGAAGCGGACTTGCACGTTCTCTCAAGGCGGGTTCCCGCGCCCTCTAAAACACTGCGCCCCTCATGGCAACCCTCCCCTTTTCTCAGTATCAAATAGATAGATTGCAATCTTTATTGGATGATTATAGGTCAGGTGAGGCATTATGGATGTCCTATGCGAGGGACACTGAGGCACAATCAATGGACAGCCATTGGGCTTCTTACATCGAACGAGGCGCGCTTGAAGGCGCCAGTCCCCGATATGCCAGAACCTAAAGAGGAGGAGACAATTCGCTGACGAGTGCACGTCTTGGGATGCGCTCATTAAGACTGCGGCTTCGAAAAAGTTCGCGCCGGAGAGCCGACTCGGGCACAAAAGCCGAGGTGTCCCACGGGGAACGACTCGGGCGGAGTTCAGCCTCAAGCTGCGCGACTTCACAACCTGGGGTTTCTCGTCGAGAGGCCGTCGACCTGCAGCGAGCTCCCAAGCCGAGGCTCTCTCCGTGGGATACCTCGGTTTTCGTGCCAGAATCTCGTGTTCGCGGTGTACTTTTTGCGGGAATAAACAAGGTTCCTATCGAATATCAGACGGATACCGAAGAATCCTTGCCTACCGATCTGCTGTCGCAAGTGCTTTGGCGCAATGCCTTTCGTTTCGGTTAGCTCGCGTTAGCTTTTTCAGCTTGCGTTAGCAGAGTTAGCGATTGTTAGCTTGTTGGGCAGGGAAAGCGGAGGATGAGGAAAATTGACGCGCCGCTCCCAAGGAACCGCAAGCCCCTAGTCCACGAAGAGCGCGTTCAACTTCCGTTCGATTCGGCGCTTGCGCGCGGCTTCTTCCTCCTCATCAAGGGCGAACCCGCGCTCGCAGGAGCGCAGGCACGAACCCTCGTGCGCACCTGAAGGCAGGCACGAAAGAGGGACTTCCATCTTCTCGCCCGAATCGCTTACAAGGACGGCGATACCTTCCTCTATGCGGTCGATGACGTAAATCGCGTCGTCCATGCTTCCCCTTCCCTACGCCGCGCGGCGTATCGTCTCGCCATCGCAGCTGAGCGTCACCGTGCCGTCGAGGTCCGTGCGCAGCAGGTGGGCGACCCCCGAGAGCGCGGCGAGAACCTCTTCGGACGGATGACCGTACGAATTGCCCGCGCCTACCGAGATCACCGCCCAGTCGGGCGAAAGCACCTCTACGAGCTGCGGCGTCGTCGACGTCCTCGACCCGTGGTGGCCGACCTTCAGCACATCGACACGGTGGCTGCACGCCTTCCCGATAACGCCAGACGAGGCGTCGCCCGTGAAGAGGAAGGACCTCGCTCCCACGTCGAGCTCGAGGATGACCGACCAGTCGTTGAGGTCGGAATACGACGTCTCGAAAGGCGAGAGAATCGTCGCCGAAAAGCCCTCGTCGGAGCAGACGATCTTCCCCTCCTCCGCAGCGTGGACGGGAATGCCCTTTTCGGCGATCACGTCGAGCAGCCCTTCGAAGGTGGCGGTGTTCGACGTCGCGCGCGGCATCCAAATCTCGCCAATGTCGAAGCTTCTCAGCACGCGCGCCATCCCGCCGATGTGATCCTCGTGGGGGTGCGTGGCGACGATGTAGTCGATGCGCGAGTAACCGAGCCCGGCGATGTAGCTTGCGACCTTCTCACCGCTCTCGGTCGTGCCCGCGTCTATGAGCATCGTCTTGCCGTTCGGTAGCTCGATGAACTCGCTGTCGCCCTGCCCGACGTCGATGAAGTGAACGCTGGCTTCCCCATGGCTCGCGTCTTGGTTGCCGATAATCTTGTGCGCGATGGAGAGCATCTTGCACCCTTGGCAGCGAGTGGCGGTCCCCTGGGGGTCGATGATTGAGGCCCCGCCGAGGATACCCTGGTCAACCGACCAGGCGACTGCGTCGCGCGCCCAATCGCTTACGGAGGCCGCATCCGGCTTCGCTGCGAGCGCCGCGCCCGTGCTCGAGGTGTCGATATGAGAAATGGTGCTCGCGAACCTCGCGACCATCACGGCAAGCTGTTCGCGCGTGACGGGATCGTTCGGGCCGAAGAAGTTCGTCCCCTCGTAACCTTTGACAACCTCGCTCGCACGCGCCCAGCGGACGGCGTCCTTGTACCACGAGCCCTCTGAGTAGTCGGCGTCGTCAAAATCAGCGGCCTCGCATGCGGGCTCGCCGGCCATCCGCCAGAGAACGGTCACGGCCATCGCGCGGGTGATCGAATCGTTGGGGCCGAACCTGTTCGAGCCGTCGCTGTACCCCTTCATAAGACCGTGGTCGAGCGCGTAGTCGAACACGCCGCTTTCGACATACCAAGAATCGGCGGGGACGTCGACGAACCCGCGGTACTGGGGCTGCGGGTCGGGCGTCGGCGTAGGCGTGGGGTCGGGGCTGGGATTAGGGGCAGGGTCGGGCGTGGGCGACTCATGAACGCACTTGGAACAGGGCTGCTTGCCCGAGTCGACCGCCTGCTGGAGGGTCATCGCGATGGGATTCTTCATCCCCGAACAGTTCGAACTGTAATGGTACTTGCTGCCAGATCGAGAGCACCAGACGGTCCTGCTCATGTCGGCCCGAAGCTCGATGCCGCCCTGCTGGAGGGTTTCTATGGAAGCGCCTTCGGCCGCGAAGGCGGTCTGCGTGTTGGGCGCTGCTTGCGAAGCCGGCGTCGCGAAGGCAGGCTGCGCGCCTGGCACCGCCTGCGCGGAGAGGCCGAACGCCATTCCGAGGAGGGCAGCAATTATCGCGACTACGAGACGCGGGCAACGCCTCTTTCCGACAGTTTCCCCAGAGCTCATGTCATCCCTTTCCCACTGGTGGTATTGGCGCTATTGTACCGCTTACCAATCAAGTGAAATCACCCGCGAGAACAAGAAGGGCCCTTTCCCTCACGCATTACGCGAGAAGAAAAGAGCCCTCCACTCCCAACCCCGTTCCCCAAAAGTGAGAAATAATCGTTTTTGAGGAACGGAAGGCACCCCGACAAATTGAAACCCATGGCAGCGGAAGGACATGCCAACCTGCAGGCAATGTTACGTAACAAACCGTGGCGCCTTACCACTATAATGATGCGAAAGTACCTTTTCGCTGATGAAGGTAGGTTGCTATGAACTTCGATTTCGTTAGGGGCGTGCCCGGCTTTTCGCAGCTGTTCGAAGCCTGCGATGCAGCCGAACAGCTCGCGCTGCCTTTTCCTGCGCAAAGCTGCGCATCTTCGCGATCCGCGCTGGAGTACATCGTCACGCTCATTTATCGTTCCGTTGCCGACTACGACGATGCGGGCAAAACCCTTTTCGAAAAAATGGACGACCACCGCTTCATCGACTACATCAACGACGAAACCATCGTCAGCGCCATGCATACCGTACGAAAGAACGGCAATCTGGGCGCACACGGCGAACGCCTCAGCCCCCAAATAGCTTGCGACACGCTCGAGCAGTTGCACTATATCGTTGGTGAAGTCCTCATCAACCTCAACCTCATCGACGACTACCCCACCTTCGAATCGCCCTTGGAAAAAGCGCGCGCGAGACGGCAAGCGCCAGGCAAGCCTGCAGCCACGCCCCAAACACAGACACCCACTGCCGTTCGGACAGCATCGTCCGCGATGCCCGAGCCGGCCCCTTGCGCTCCCAAGCAGTCCCAGCAGCCTTGCGAGCCCTCCGATGATGTGGTTGCGCAATACGCCGAAACGCTGCGCCAGGCGCACTTCTCCACCAGAAAGCACGGAGACGAGCAAAAGAACGCAAAGCTCTACGTTCAAGCATCGCTTTGCGAAGCGGGTTGGGCCATTGCTTCGTGCGACAACCAAGCATACCCCGAAACCGCCGCCATCAACATGACGCTGGAAGACGGCTCAACCATCGACTACGTCTTGTACGGCAGAGACAATCGCCCACTTGCCGTCATCGATTACACACACGCCCTCGTTAATCCCATCGTTGGCAGAAAGCATGCGCTCAACGCAGCGACCCTCATGCAAAAGAAATACGGGTTCCGCCCCGTGGCCTACTACGCCAGCGGCTACCACATCTTCTGCACGGATGCGCTCGGCTTCCCAACGCGTCGCGTATTCGGATTCCATTCCATCGATGAACTCGAGCTGCTAAAGCAGCGCGTAAGCGCACGCAAGGACATCTCGAACCCCTCAATCGAAGACAGCATCACGAACCGCGACTACCAAAAAGACGCCATCCGCAGCATCTGCGACGTCTTCCAAAACCAAGGCCGCCGACGGGGAGTCGTCGTCATGGCGACGGGCACGGGCAAAACCCGCGTATCGATTTCGCTGGTCAAAGTGCTCATGGAAGCAAACTGGGTCAAAAATGTGCTGTTCCTCGCCGATCGCACTAGCCTCGTGCGCCAAGCGCACAAGAACTTTAACAAGCTGCTGCCGAACGTGACCACGTCGATGTTCACCGGCACCAGCATCAACCGCGACAAAGATGCGCGCATCATCTTCGCCACATACCAAACCATGATCGGGCTCATCGATGGCGATACGCGCGAATTTGGCATCGGGCGTTTTGACCTCATCATTGTGGACGAGGCGCACCGTTCGATTTTCGGCAAATACCCGCTGCTGTTCAGCTACTTCGACTCGCTCATGGTCGGACTGACCGCCACGCCGCGCTGCGATGACTCGAAAAGCACTTACCAGGTATTTCAAGCCGTCAACGGCGAACCTGATTACGCCTACGAACTCGAACAGGCCATCAACGACGGCTATCTCGTGGGCTTCCATGTGCTCGATAAGACAACCGAGGGCCTTCGCAGGGGCATCTCCTACGACAGTCTTACCGACGAGCAGAAGGAAGAAGTCGAGAAGGCTTACGCAAGCGCCGACGCACCAAACAATGCATTCGACAATGCGGAATCATTGGCTCATGCGGTAATCACGCCGGGCACAAGCAACATCAACCGTGGAACAATCCGCGCCATGCTCGACGACCTCATGCAGAACAGCTTGAAGATCGATGCAGGCGACAAAGTCGGCAAGACCATCATCTTCGCGAAGAATCACGTCGAAGCGGAAGTCATCGTCGAAGAATTCCATAAGCAATACGATTACTTGGGTAACGAATTCTGCAAACTCATCGACAGCCAGGTTGAAGACGCGCTGAACACCATCGACAACTTCGGAGAACGAGACAAGCTCCCCCAGATTGCCGTAAGCGTCGACATGCTGGACACCGGCGTGGATATCCCCGACGCGGTGAACCTGGTGTTCTTCAAGAAGGTGAACTCTAAAATCAAGTTCTTGCAGATGGTGGGCCGCGGCACACGCCTGTCGCCCGATCTGTTCGGGCCCGGCAAAGATAAAGTGGGCTTCCTTGCGTTCGACTGGTATGACAACTTCAGGTATTTCAACGCAACAAACACTTGGTCGACGGTGCAAGGCAGCGGAAAGGGCGGGGCGCCAACGCTCGGCCTAGGCGTCCATATCAACCAGAAGAAGCTGCAAATCCTTTTGCAGCTGCAAAACAAAACGGACAAGACCGATTTCGAGAAGCGGTACGAGAAAGAGCTACACAACTTTTTCACCAGCGCCATTGCCAATTTGAACAACGACGCAATGGCGGTGAACCGCAACATCGCGTTCGTCAACAAGTATCGTCAAGAAGGCAGGCTGGACAATCTGACGAAAACAGAAGTCGAGGAGCTAAACGACATAGTTGTCCCCCTCCTTCCCACTGAGCCAGGCAAGCCGAAAGTCAAAAGCTTCGACTCTCTCGTCCTTACCGTTGAGTCGGAATACCTGACGCGCATAGAGGAAGGTAAGGATCCTGCCACCATCAGAAACGGCTTTGCGTCCGTAAAAACCCTGTTCACGAAGCGCATGGAACAGCTGCAAAAACTCAAAACCATTCCCGAGGTGCTCAAACGGGAAAAACTCATCGCCGCCATGATGGATGGCGCCTACCTCCTCGACGATTTCTCGTTCGAGCGTGCCGAATATGTGCGAAAAGAGCTGCGCGACCTCATGAAGTACATCCCGGACGAGCGGAACTACTACATCATCGACCTGCCCGACTCGCTGATCGACGAAGGCGAGCAAAGCGGCATGCAACGAAGCAAGTCCTATATCGAGAAAGCGAACGAATACCTGCAAGATGACGGCAATGTGATGCTGGCGAAGCTGCGCTCGCTGGAACCTCTTACCGACGAGGAGAAAGAACAGCTCAAGCAAGTGTTCACTGCGACGATTGGCTCCGGCGCCGATTTTGCCGCATGGTCGGGCTTTGCATGGGGAGAACACGCAGAAGCGCTCAGGTTCCTGCGCAAACAGGTTGGCATCGCCGATGAAACGATCGAGCAAAAGCTCGGCCACGTGCTGAACGACCCGGAGTTGAACGAGCAGCAGAAAACCTACCTGAAGCAGATTGTCGCTTACGCGCAGGCAAATGGCGACATCACGCCGAAAACGCTTCTGAACGAGAGCCCCTTCAACAGCATCGGCGTCGTTGAGCTTTTCGGTGCTGAGAAATTCCCCATCGTCAAAGAGACGCTGAACACGTTACACAAGCCTCTAAGCGAGTAAGCGAGACCATGAGCGCAAACATCAGGGAAATACTCCTCACCCAGGAAGCGGAGCTGCTTGAAATCGACCTGGACTGCCTGGAAGAGCAACTGGAAACGGGCGACTACGACTACCAGTACGCAAAAAGCTGCAAGGAAACCATCGCAGCGATTCGCCATAAACGCCAGCAAGCGGCGGCGAAGCAGCATCAAAACAAGAAGGAGACCAGCGAAAAATCCGAGCTGCCCCAAATTCCGCTCGAATCGCTTTCGCCGTACTCTACCCCGTCGCAAGGCTCCAGCAGCCCCGCGCCCAACCAAGATCAGCGCATCATGAGCGCCATCGAGGCAACTCGCCTCGGCGATGGCTCGCCAAACGCATTCAAGCAGCTTGTTGGCAGCACGCCCGAGCTGAACGAGCAGTTCGTGAAAACCCACATCAACGAGCTATCGAGCAATGAACTATCCTCACTTGTTGAGCTAATGAGCTTCAGCGAGGAGTTCTTGGAGCAGTACTTCCCCACGCTCGACCATGGCGCCATTGCGCGCTGCCAAACATTCAGCGAGGAGTTCTTCATCAAGCACTTCAGCGATCTCAACGCCACAATCGTACTGAAGCAAGGCAAAAACAGCTGGCGTAAAAAGGAAAACCGCTCGAATAAACTCGATGTGTTCCTGCGCCTCAAAGGAGTCCGATATTGATTTCCGTAAACAACGCCGCGCGCCTGATCAAGCGCGCTATTCTGGCAAACATTGCCACCGATAAGGAAAACGTTGCCATCACCCCGCTAATTAGTGGCAAGCACGGCATCGGCAAGTCCGCCATTGTGAAAACCGTGGCGAAAGACCTTGGCGGCACGTGCATCACCATCGAGGGCGGCACGCTCAAAGAAGGCGAGGTCACCGGCCTTCCCTACCAATACGAAAACGCCCAGGGCGAAGCGCAGTTCAAGTTCCTGCCCTACTATGCGGTCGAGCGCATCCAGGAGCAGGAGAAGCTGCTTTTCGAGCAGGCGGGTAAGACCATCGAAGAAAACGACGTGCTCAGCGGCACGGAGAATCGCTACGCGCAAAACGACCTTGCCCCGCAAGAGAAAATCGACCTGCTGCTTTCGGGCAAAGTGAAGCCCGTCATCATCTTCGTGGACGAGATCAACCGCACGGAAAATACCGTGTACAAAGAGCTTATGAACATCCTGCTCACCAAAACGGTAAACGGCTACCAGTTCCCCTGGTGGGTGTTCTTCGTGGGCGCGATGAACCCCAGCACGCAAAACAGCGTGTACGCCACCAACGAAATGGACCCCGCACAGCTCGACCGCTTCCTGAAGCTGAAGGTGACCAGCAACACAAGCGAATGGATTCGCTACGGCAAAAAAGCGGGCATCTCGCCTGCAATCCTGCAGTTCATCAAGGAGAACCCGAAATGCCTATCCGAGTCAGCCGCCGAGCTTGACGACGAGGAAAGGCCCACGCCTTCACCGCGCGGCTGGGACATGGTAGACACCATTTTGTCCAGCGAGCCACTATTGCAACCGTTTTTCACAGCTAAGGAGAACAGCGAGAACGTTGTCGCCAAGGACATGAAGGAGTTGGTGGCGGCCAAGCTGGGCGGTACCGTTGCAACCATGTATTTCGCCAGCCTCGTTGAAAACGTCAACGCGTTCACGGCTGAAGAGGTGTTCGCAGACGACGAGAAGTTGTCTACGGTTGCGCCCGCGATGAAAAAGATGCCCGTGGCAAAGCGCGTTCAAACATGCGATGCGGTGCTAGGGTTTTTGGAAGAGAACCTGGATTTCCTCATACTGGACACAAAGGGCTTCAGCAAAATGAAGCAGCAGCTCAGCACATTGATTAGCGTGCTTGATGCCTCCACCAAGCTGCTTTTCGCTCAAAAAATCGCTGCGGGGAAAACAGCGGGAGGCGATGACCTCATCGAGGTCCTGTTCGACGTGTTCGAGCAGGACCTTCTGGAGATGCTCGACCTGTCCGACGCGACGCGCAAAGCCATCCAAGGCAGCAAATGACAAACCCGCAAGACAACATAACCGCGCTACTACAAGGCATGAAAATCAGCGTAAGCGCGTTCGAGCAAACAAAAGACAGCGCTCTTCTGCAGCGAATCGACAGCGACTTCCAGCGGTTCGCCCAGCTTGTGACGCTGTTCCTCATCGCGGAGCGCGACTCTTATTACGGCTTTTTCCTCATGTCCATGACATTTAGAACGAACTATGCCGCAAGCTCCATTGCGGGTATTCGCCTGGGCGAGTACCCGCCCGTATTCGAAACGAACCCGCTTATCCTGCTGAAGTACTCGCTAAAGGAAATCCTGTACATCTTCTGCCATGAAATCGACCACGTGGTGTTCAACCACCCCGCCGAAATGGTGAAATCGAACCCTGACGGCAGCCCCGAGCTTTTCGAGCTGTTCAACTATGCCGCCGACGCATCGGTAAACGACATGCTGAACAATGAGATAAAGCAGGGCAAGCAATTTATGCAGGCCCCTAATGGTATAGTCACGTCTGAGGTTATCAAGGCGAAGTTCCAGCTACCGTTCGTCCTGCCTATGGAAAGTTACCAGTATTACTTCGACCTCATCAAGCACTGCGAGAATATGCTGGGCGAACCGCAGCAAGACGGCATCGCGCCAATTCCAGGCGGCGAGCCAGGTGACAAAGGAAGCGGCGATGAACGCGAAGGCGAGAGCGCGGAAGAAAACGCTAACGATTCCAGCCAAGGCGACCCCGCAGACGCAGATAACGTTGTCACCGCAGCAGACGCCACAGGCAACATCAGCGATCACGCATGGACCACTGCCGCCGAAAGCGGCGCGCCCGCAAGCGAATCCGCCGAGGCAATGGCGGAGGCCGTGAAGGAGCTGCTCAATGAAGTCAACGACATGATGGGGGAAGAATCGCGCGGCCTTATGCCCGCCCGCTTTGCCACCGCCGTGGCGCGCGCAAACAAGCCGCCCGTTCTCAACTGGAAAGCCATCCTGAAAAAATACGTAGGGACCATAGCTACCGACAAGACGAAAACGCGCATGCGCCTCAACCGCAGGCAGCCGCGGCGCTTCGACCTGTCGGGGACGCGCGAAAGCAAAACGCTCAAGATCGCAGTGGCAATCGACACCTCTGGGTCGGTAAGAGACGAGCAAGTCAAACAGATATTCAATGAGATATTCGCCATCATCGCGCGGCGATCGTTCGAGCTGACCGTCATCGAGTGCGATGCCGTAATCCAGCGGGTCTATCGGCTGCAATCGCCAAACGACCTGCCCGATCATGTCGAAGGACGTGGCGGCACCAGCTTCACGCCGGTCATCGAATACATCAATGAGCGCCGTTATTTCCGCGATGCGCTGCTCATCTACTTCACTGATGGATACGGCGAAGCAAGCATTCCCCGTCCGCATACCTACCGCAACCTGTGGGTGGTGTTTGGAAATGTTAGCAACCTTTCCATTGAAAACCCGTACGGCCTCGTGCTGCCCCTTGAGGAATAGGAGTTGTTTTGGACCCTCGGGAATACATCGAAGAGCAAATCAGAAAAGCCTACGGGGAAGCCCCGCAGCAAGCAATCGAGGCAGCGCAAACCACAGACGAAGACCCCGATCAACTGTTCACCGAAGGCGCTCAATGCAGCATCGTTGCGGACCGCTACGAGCGCAGCCGCAGCGCGCGGCAGGCGTGCCTGCAAGCCAATGGAACCGTCTGCGCCATATGCGGCTTCGATTTCGCCAAAGCATACGGGGCCGAATTCGCGGGCATCATCCAAGTGCATCACATAACCCCGATCAGCGAAATCGGCCACGAATACCACGTGGACCCCGTACACGACCTTATCCCCGTATGCCCCAATTGCCACGTAGCCCTACACTCAAAACCCGGCGGAACCTACACCCCCGATGAGCTGAGAGCGTTACTGAGCCGCGCCGAAAACGACAAAAACAAGGACCGATAATGGAAAAACCCACCCGCTACGCAATCGAGAACAAATCGGGAACACAATCGGCACGTAATGCCCGATAATATAAGCAAGCAAACCAACCCGTAAGGAGCGGAACATGATAACTGGCGAACTGAAGAACAAGGTTGACGGCATTTGGGATATCTTCTGGTCCAACGGCGTAAGCAACCCGCTTACCGTGATCGAGCAGCTTACCTATCTCATGTTCATCAAGATTCTCGACGACAACGAGACGCGCCGCGAGGCAGACGCCGCACTGTTCGACGAGACGCTGGACGACCCCACGTTCGATGCCGAGCACCAGAATTGCCGCTGGAGCGTCTTTCGCAACTACGAGCCTGAAGCAATGTTCGGCAACATGCTGCAAAATGTCTTCCCGTTCATCAAGAACGATCTGGTGGCAGACGAGAACGCTGCGTTTGCCAAGTACATGAAAGATGCCACGTTCTTGGTGAGCAACGCCCGCACGCTCACGCGCATCGTCGCCAAGCTGGACGAGATCGACCTTGGAAACAAAGACATCATGGGCGATGTGTACGAATACCTGCTGTCTAAGCTGGAAACGTCTGGGCAGAACGGCCAGTTCCGCACGCCGCGCCACATCATCCGTATGATGGCCGAGCTCATGGAACCCACGTCCGATGACATTATCTGCGACCCCGCAATGGGCAGCGCAGGCTTCATTTGCGCGGCAGCGGCGTACATCAAGGAGCACTACAGCGCCGAGCTCATGAACGCCAGCGTGATGCAGCGCTTCCAGACCACCATGTTCACCGGCCATGATACCGACTCCACCATGATGCGCATCGGCGCCATGAACCTGATGTTGCACGGCGTGGACACCCCGAACATCACGCAAATCGACTCGCTTTCGGAAGACAACGACATACGCGATGCCTACACGCTCATCATGGCGAACCCGCCGTTCAAAGGCAGCCTTGACAAGGAAACCATCGCGAAGGATCTGCGATCGGTTGCCGCCACCACCAAAACCGAGCTGCTGTTCCTGGCGCTGTTCCTGAAGAGCCTGAAAGTCGGCGGGCGCTGCGCTTCCATCGTGCCTGATGGCGTACTATTCGGCTCGCAGAAGGCGCACAAGGCCATCCGCAAGGAAATTATCGAGGGAAATCGCTTGCAGGCGGTTATCTCCATGCCCTCCGGCGTGTTCAAGCCGTATGCAGGCGTGTCCACCGCTATCCTCATTTTCACGCGCACCGATAACGGCGGCACGGACAACGTGTGGTTCTACGATATGGAAGCCGATGGTTTCAGCCTTGACGACAAGCGCGACCCAGTGAAGGAAAACGACATCCCCGACATCATCGAGCGCTTCCACAACCTGGACAAAGAGTTCGACCGTGCACGCACGGAGAAGAGCTTCATGGTGCCCGTTCAAGAGATCATCGACAACGATTTCGACCTGTCCATTAATAAGTACAAAGAAATCGTCTACGAGAAGATCGAATACCCGCCCACCAGCGAAATCCTTGCCGACCTGAAAAAGCTGAACGAAGAGATCGCCGAAGGCCTTGCAGAACTGGAGGGGATGTTGTAATGGGTAATAACGTATCTGAAAATCCACGCGAGCAGCATCCCACCACACCCCAATTTGTCGGGGAAAGAGTGAAGCTAGGAGATGTTGTTGAGATTGAAAAAGCCCCTGATCCGTCCGGCAGTAAGGTGTGGCTCCTCAACCTTGATGCCATTGAAAGAGATACAGGTAATGTACTTGAAAAGAATATGGTTAAGCCCGACTCTGTTAGCACTTCAACCGTCGCATTTACTGAGAATGCGATTCTGTACTCTACGCTTCGTCCGAACTTGAATAAGGTTGTTGTAGCAGATGAGCCTGGTTTTGCCACTTCAGAAATGCTCCCGCTCGTTACGAAATCTGAGATTCTCGACCGACGCTATCTGGCTTATCTCCTGCGTTCAAAATCGTTCGTAAACTTGGCGGTTTCTTCAACTGCTGGTGCGAAGATGCCCCGTTTGAGCAAGAAAACCCTCCTTGAGGCTGTTTTCACGATTCCCGATCTCAAAACGCAGTATCAACGCGTTAGATTGCTCGCCTCTATAGAAAAAGCGCGTGAAAAGACGGGTCTGCAGGTTGTTCGGCTCGACTCCCTCGTCAAATCCCGGTTTGTCGAGATGTTTGGAGATTTGAGGGAAAACAGGGAAGGATGGCCCGTCGAACAGTTTGACTCGTTTGCAATTATCGATACTCATATGATTACTGATCTTGATTCTTACGCCGAGAAGCCGCATATTGGCATAGACAGCATCGAGTCAATTTCTGGGAGATTGTCAGGCTATCGCACGGTTGCCGAAGATGGGATTGTTAGTGGCAAGTATCCATTTACCAACGCTCATATCATCTACAGCAAAATACGTCCGGCATTAAACAAGGTTGCTCTTCCAGATTTTGATGGCGTCTGTTCGGCGGATGCTTACCCCATTCTGCCAGTTGCAGAAAAATGTAATCGCGTCTATCTCGCCCACGTTCTGCGTTCTGACTTCTTCCTTGACCATGTGCTTCCATTGTCCGGACGAGCGCAAATGCCGAAAGTGAACAAGAAGGCTTTGCGAGCTTTTTCGATGCCATTACCCCCTCTTACCCTTCAGCAAGAGTTTGCCGACTTCGTTTCCCAGGTCGACAAACTGAGATTTGCGATTCAACAACAAATCGATAAGTTAGAGACACTAAAGAATTCTCTAATGCA
>NZ_CAKTTZ010000055.1 GCF_934617235.1 uncultured Ellagibacter sp.
TTAGGTAGGCGACCTCTGCCTCGAGCCTGCGGCAGCGCTCCTCGAGCTCCTGCTCGCGGGTGAGCTCGCGCGGCTTCGCCTTCGAGCCCTTGGGCCTGCCCTTCGGCTTGGGCCGCAGCGCCTCCGCGCCGCCCTCGCGGTAGAGCCTGCACCATCGGTCGAGCGGCGCCATCGACATGATGCCGAACTCGGCCATCGCCGCAGGCCTCGTCATGCCGTCTTCGACGACGGCCCTCGCAGCGGCGACCTTCTGCTCGTATGTGTACCTGGCCTGCTTGCCGTCCATGGTCAGCAGCACCTCGCTTCCGAACGCGCGGTATACCTGCTGCCATTTTCTCACGGCCGCTTCCGGGACGGACAGCCTTTTTGCGGCCGCCGCGCGCCCTAAGCCATCCGCGAAGAGCTCAGCCGCCAGCCTCCTCGTCTCGACACCGTGCTTCACCCTGAGGTCCGTGCGCATAAGAAAACCTCCCATTTCTCGTGTCCAAGAAATGGGAGGCAGTTCAAGAGGGGAGTTGGGCCTTTTCTTGCCCCTTTCCTGCCGCCGCTCAGGCCGCGGTCTGTCCTCCTTCGGATCGAAGGGTATAATGGGCGCTGCTTGCGCGTCGGGCGGGGCTCCGACGCGAAACGTTCCTACTTAAGCGGTGAGATAGGTGCGTAGCGCCCCGGAGCACAGGAAGTGGGGCCATCATGTCGTTGTCCGAAAAAGGGCGCACGTACGCACTCTTCGCAATCGTCGTTTTGGCGTGCGCGCTCGGTTCGCTTACCCAGACGGTGATGAATTCCATGCTCGGCGGGGTGGAGGTCGACTTCGGAGTAGGCGCGAGCGTCGGGCAGTGGCTCACGACGATCTACATGCTCGTGCTCGGCATCACCGTTCCGGCTGTGACGTTTTTGTCGCAGCGGCTTTCCCTTCGCAATGTTGTTTTCCTGGCGCTGGGGCTGTTTCTTGCCGGCGGCGTCGTCGATGTGCTCGCCCCAACGTTTGAGGTGCTCGTCTTCGGGCGCGTGTTGCAGGCCGTCGGTGCGGGCATCACGCTTCCCGTCCTGCAGTCGATCGCGATGACGCGCTTTCCCAAAGGGCAAAACGGCACGGCGATGGGCATCGCGGGCATCGCTATGGGGTTCGCCCCGAACATCGGCCCGCTCATCGGCGGCGCGCTTGTCGATTCGTGGGGCTGGCGCAGTTTCTTCTGGCTGTTCATCGCTATCGTCATCCTTTTGATTTTCGCCGCGTTTTCCCTGATTGAGCGCGAAGACGCCCCCATGCGCGACGCTCGGTTCGAAGGTGTGTCCTTCCTGTATTCCGCGCTCGGCTTCGGTGGCCTTCTGCTCGCCTTCTCGAACGCGGCGAGTTTGGGCGCGCAAAGCCCGCTTGTATGGGTGCCGGCGCTCGTGGGCGTGGTGTGCCTCGTGCTTTTTGTGGAACGCCAAAAGCGCATCGAGCATCCGCTCATCAGCATGCGTATCTTCGAGTCGTCCCATTTCCGCATAAGCTTCATCGCGCAGAATTGCCTGTTCGCGTCGTTCATGGGAATCACGCTGATCGTGCCGTTGTACGTGCAGGGGCTCTGCGGAGGAAGCGCGGTCGAGGCCGGACTCGTGTTCATCCCCGCGACCATTCTCGCTGTGGTGGTGAATCCTCTTGCGGGCATCCTCTCCGACAAGGTGGGCGCGCGGCCGGTGGTGCTCGTCGCGGCGGTGCTTCTCGCAGTGGGCGCCGTGTCCATGGCGTTCATGGACGAGAACGCGCCGCTTTGGATGACGACGCTCTTGCAGACGGTTCGCGGCATGGGAGTGAGCGCGCTTATCGGGCCCTTGAACTCGTGGGGCATGAGCGGGCTTCCGCGGGGAATCATGATGGATGCGAGCGCGTTTTTCGCGGCGGTGCGCCAGGCATGCGCGTCGCTCGGCACGGCGATTATGGTGCTTGCGATCACGTCGCTTTCCGTTGTTGCCCAATCGGGCGCGATAAGCTTGGCGCTCGCTTACCAGGCGGCGTTCGGCATCTCGGCTGTGCTTGCGGCTTGCGTGCTCGTCGTGGCGATCGCGAAAGTGCGCTAGGCGGGTCGCGCGCTGTCCCTGCGCTGGGGGGAGTTGCATGTGCAGGCTGCCCTTCGCCACTCCCCTTGTTCGCGGGTTGCGCACGCCCCAGTCGCCGTCGCTGCCAGGCGGTTGGTCAGGTGATTCTCCCCGCGGCGCTTTCCCGCTCCGCCACCCGCGTTCCCTAAGGCTTTGGACTTGCAGGGGAGGGACGTTCGCATAATTGGGCCTTCGGGTGCTTCATGTGAGGCCTCTTTTCGCAGATGCTTTATAAAGAAGGATGGCCCCTGCGGAAAGGAACCCCATGAAAGTCACTCGACGACATATCGGTTGGCACAGATCGAAGGCCCTGGCGGTTTTGGTTGTCGCGTGTTGCGCGGCGGTGCTCACGTTTTCCCTCGCGGGCTGTGGCGGAAACGACGGTGGTGGCGCGGCGGCGAAGAAGGAGCCCGCCGCGAACGTGCATCCTCGAATGATCGAGACGGGCGGCCCGAACGACTACGGCGAGCCGAGCGGGACGAACGATATGTGGTACGTGGACGGCGACAAGTCGAAGGGCGGCCTGTACTTCGAGAACTTCTATTATCCCCAGGCCGTGTTCGTCGACGCCGACGGCACGATCACCGAGCCCGGCAGCGCGAAGGTCGAGGACAAGCATCTGCGTCCCGAAAAGACCGCTGACCGCGATTACGACATCGTGTTCAACGACGTGATGACCTGCTACGACTACGTGACCGAGACGTGGTACATCCGCGGTGACGGCGATGTTGCCAAGTACGAGAAGCTGGTCGCGGACACTTCTTGGGCCGACAAGGACGACCCCGAGAACAACTACTTCACGCTGAACGCCGATGGCACGGTCGACGCTGGTCCTAAGTGCAGCAATTTCGAAAAATGGGAGGTGACGGCGGTCGATCGTATCACCATCTATTTCAAGTCTTTCGATTACGAGAACGCTGACGGCGGCGACTTCATCTACAACTTCTATTACGACGGCGACAAGGTGGTCAAGCTCGACTGGGGCGACGGCGTCGTTGGCTGCTACCTCAGGAAGTAGCGCGCGCCGAAACGGCTGAAGCGCAAGGGAATTTCGTTTAAGGGCGCCTCACGTGGGCGCCCTTTCATTTGGGAATCTTGCCTGCATGCGGTATCCTCTCATGATGGAAAAACGCACGGCGGGCGAGACCGCGTGCAAATCGAATGCGGCGGGGCGTCTCGCGTGGCGCTCCGCGAACGAAGGACGAATGGTATGGCGTTTCTGCTTGGTTGTGAGAAGGCGCGGGTCGAGTTCCCCACGAAAACGGTGTTCGAGGAAGTCTCCCTCGGGCTTGACGAGGGCGACCGTATCGGTGTCGTCGGAAAGAACGGCGACGGGAAGTCCACGCTGCTTTCTTTGCTTGCAGGCATCATCGAGCCTGATGAGGGCCGCGTGATTCGCACGCGCGGCGTTCGCGTGGGTGTTCTTGGGCAGGCGGATACGCTCTTTGACGACGACACGGTGGAACATGCCGTGGTGGGCGATACCCCCGAATACGAATGGGCGGGAGACGCCCGTATCCGTGACATCATCTCGGGGCTTGCGGCCGATATCCCCTGGCAGGGACGCGTGGGCGACCTGTCGGGCGGGCAGCGCCGCCGGGTTGATCTGGCTCGCCTGCTCATCGGCGACTGGGATGTGCTCATGCTCGACGAGCCCACCAACCATTTGGACATGCGCGGCATCACCTGGCTCGCGCACCATCTGAAGGCGCGCTGGAAGCACGGGACGGGCGCGCTTTTGGTGGTCACGCACGATCGCTGGTTCCTCGATGAGGTTTGCCTCTCGATGTGGGAAGTGCACGACCGTAAGATCGACCCGTTCGAGGGCGGCTTCTCTGCGTATATCCAGCAACGCGTCGAGCGCGATCGCCAAGCTCAGGTGGCCGAGCAGCGCCGCCAGAACCAGCTGCGTCGTGAGCTCGCGTGGCTTGCCCGTGGCGCGCAGGCGCGTTCGACCAAACCGAAGTTCCGCATCGACGCCGCCCGCGAGCTGATTGCCGACGTGCCGCCGCTGCGCAATACGCTCGAGCTCAAGCGGATGGCGGTTGCGCGCTTGGGCAAGCAGGTGGTCGATTTAACCGACGTGACCGTGCGCCTTGGCGAGAAAACCGTGCTCGACGATGTGTCGTGGATTATCGGACCTGGTGACCGCTTCGGTATCGTTGGCGAAAACGGCGCGGGCAAGACCACGCTTCTGAAGGTGATCGAGGGTGCGCTCGCTCCGAGTGCGGGACGTGTGAAGATCGGCAAGACGGTGAAGTTCGCCGTGCTGTCGCAGCACCTCGATGGCCTGGTGAAACTGGGAAGCGATCGCGTGCGCGAGGTTATCGGCCGCTATTCGCGCCGCGTTATGCTCGACGGCAAGGAAGCCACACCTGCGCAGCTGCTCGAGCGCCTCGGGTTCACGCGCGACGACTTGAACGAGCCGGTGTGCGATTTGTCGGGCGGGCAAAAGCGTCGCCTTGCGCTCATGCTCATCCTGCTCGACGAACCGAACGTGCTCATCTTGGACGAGCCGGGCAACGATCTGGACACCGACATGCTCGCGCAGGTGGAAGATCTGCTCGACGGGTGGCCCGGCACGCTGCTTTTGGTCACGCACGACCGCTATCTCATGGAGCGCGTAACTGACAATCAATATGCGCTGATCAACGGGAAGATTCGTCATCTGCCGCGCGGTGTTGACGAGTATCTGGAACTTGTGGGGCGCACCACCGACGAGCGTGGCGGCGTAGTTTCCGCATCAAGTGGGAAGGCGAACGCTCCTAAGCAATCTTCGGCGTCGACGGGAGAGCAGGCGGTGGGTGTGGCGTCGAAGCTTTCGGGCGGCGAAATCCGCGCGCTTCGGAAAACGATGGCGTCGGCCGAACGCAAGATGGACACGTTGCACGGTAAGATCGAGGGCATCCATCAGGCGATGACCGAAGTCGATCCGTCCGATTACGTGAAGCTCGGCGATATGCAGAAGGAAATCAAGGAAATCGAGGCGCAGATCGAAGCGCTCGAAGAAGAGTGGATGGAAGCTGCGGAAGCCCTCGGCGAGTAACCGCTTTTGGGGCGCGGCCCCCTCGCAACCAACCCTACGCGCGCGAGGAAAGGCTTGCGATCAACTTCGCTTCCGCGTCGCGGTTAGGCGAAGCGCACGCTTGCGCAAAAGGCAGATTCTCCGGATCAAGGCACTGTTCGATCGGCACGCTGATCGGGTGGAAAAGCACTTCAAGATCGCGACCGCGCTCGGCAGCTCGCGCTTCCATGTCGGCAATCAAGTCGGGTGTGGTTTTCTGCATGCGCCCCGAAAGCACGATGCCGGAAAAATCGGCAACGTGGCTTCCCCCCTCCAAATCCTTGCGACAGTGCGGGGCGAGAAGGGCGAGCAGCGCGTCTTTCACGAGGTTGACAGGCGAAATCGCAGCGATACGACGCGGGCTTTTAAGATGCGGGCCGATCGGCTCCACGGGAAGGCGCGCAGTCGTGACCAGGCAGTCGGTGCGGCGGCAAGCGGCCAGGAGAGCGTCGTGCACGAGGGGCACCATGTGCGTGTGCTGGTGCGTATCGACGCGGAGACTGCACCGCTGGTCGGGGAAGGCCTCGAGGTAGCGCTTGATCTGCTCGCTGAATTCGCGGGCAAGCTGTTCGCGAATGCCGTCGCGGTCGGTGGCGTGGAGTGTGGACGCCGACAGGTACCCCATAAACGAATGGGAGAAAGTACCGCGTTCGTTTACCAGCAGCGGCACGTCGTCGGGGTTGGAAACGGGATGCCCTTCCACGATGTTGAGGTGCAATCCAAGTTTCATCTTCCCCGCGTTGACGAAGGGGCGAACGAGCTCGGCGCACTCTTCGAATGCGGGGCTGTTCGCGAACATGCTCATGCTCGAAAGTGCTCCACGACCGCCGCATGCATCCGAAAGTTCAAGAATGGCCTTCGATTGTTCGACGGTAATCCCGAAGTCGTCTGCGTGAATGATGAGCGCCACAAGCCTCCCCTTCATGTTCGTGCGCGGTGTTTGTCTTCAAAACGCTATCTTTTTGAAGACAAGCTAGGCAAACGAAATAATAGTACTCTCATGCAGGCGCATTGTTGGGGATCGATTGTTCGGGAGGGTTCATGAAGCGTGCGAGCGGAGCAGGAGCGCGGGGGGTGCTTTCTTCTCGTTGGTTCCATCTTGCCATTCTCGCCTTGGGTACGGCGTTTGTGCTCGTGGGGGCCTTCCATGGCTACATCTGGTTCGACGAGAGCTATTCGGTTGCCGTAGCGAACCACTCGTTCTCCGAGATTTGGCGCATCGGATCTGGCGATGTGCACCCGGTGCTCTTCTACTGGGCGCTGCATGCCCTCAATCTGGTTTTCGGGCAGAACATCCTTGTATATCGCCTGTTCACGGTTTTAGGGTCAGTTGCCCTCGCAAGCCTTGGCTATACCCATATACGCCGAGATTTCGGCTGGAAACCCGGCGTGCTGTTCACCGCATTCGTCCTGTTCATTCCCTATACTGCCATTATGGCAACCGAGATCCGCATGTATTCGTGGGCCACCTTCTCCGTCATGCTGTGCGCGCTTACCGCGTGGCGTATCGCGTGCGCGCTGCGCGAACCTGCAAGCGAGGGCTCTGCGGCCTGCGTGCAGAAGCTCGCGCAGGGTAGGAGGCTTCTCGCGGGTGCACCGCTTTCGTGGTGGGTCATTTTCGCCGTATCGAGCCTGGCCAGCGCATACCTACACTACTTCGGCGCAATGTCCGCGTTCATGGTGAACGTGCTGTTGCTCATCTTCTGCATCAATCGAGCCGTCCGTCGACGCGGCGCGGCGGCTTTGGGGACACTCGTGGCGAGCGCCGTCATCCAGGTTGCGCTTTACACGCCGTGGCTTATGGTGCTCGTGCGTCAGACGGGCGTCGTGTCGAACACGTACTGGGCGAACATGGTGTTTCCCGTCACCTACATCGAGTTCGCGACGTATCCCGTGCGGACGAGTTTCGTGCATTTCGCGCTGGAGGGGAGCTACGGCGCTGTGGCGCAGACGGTGGGGCGGGTGCTTGTGGCAGCGACGTTAGCATGGCTTTGCACATGGGTTGCCTGGGTGATTTTCCGCTTGGTGAAATCCCGTGTTCTCGCAGGTGAACGCTTGGAAGACGACAAGTGTGTCGCGACGGGGAAGGCTGCGGTCGGCGAGGACTTCGGGGAGCGGGCCGCCGTAGGCGCTGCGGGCGAAGGTGGCGAACGTTTTGCGAATGCCCCCGTCGAGGGTGGTGAGCTTCCTGCGAATTTCGCCTCCGAGCCCGAAAACCCCCAGGCCCAGCGCATTTCGCGCCCCCGGCGATTTGCCCTTTGGGCTACGGGTGACTCGGTCATGCCGATTCTCTGCGCGCTCGTAATCTACCTGGGTGTTTTCGCGATTTCCTTCTCGGCTTCCATCTTGATGGACTCGCTTATCGTGTACTACCGCTACCTCGGGGTGGCGATTGGCCCGCTTCTTTTCGCGGCGGTGATGCTCCTTTCCCGCATCCGCTCGCGTGTGCTCGTCGGTGCGGCGTGCGCCATCCTTCTTTCTGTATCCGTCCTCAACATGACGCTGCTTGTCGGCGACTTTTACAGCTCCGACAACCAGGAGGCGCTCGACGAGGTGCGCCAGACAATCGATCGCGTGACCGAGGAAAACGGCGGGAAGGCTCCGCTTGTCGTTTCGTCCGACATCGGCTATATCAGCCTGACGTCGCTCGCCTATCCCGGCATTTCCCAAACGTACATGGATTGGCAAAAGGGTAACTGGAATCTGGCTTATGAGGCCTACGCGCCTACGCTCACCTGCAAGAACTCGTGGGAGGAGATTCTCGACGGGTACCACGGCCCGATTGTCGTTCTGGGGCAGACTCAAAGCGGCGTCATGTCGCGCGACGTTGAGGATCTCTCGAAGCGCGATGGGTTCGAGCTGCGGGAATCGGGCACCCGCTACCGTCCCTACGAACGCGCCTGGTTTACCGTTGCAGTCGTCGATAAGGATTAGGGTGCTGACGCTCGTGTGTGCTTTAGCGTGCTAGAATCGGGGCATTGTCAAACGCCTTGGGTTCGAGCAGGTTCGAGTAAGCGCGCTCGGGGCATTCGGGAAAGGGAGGAAAGTGGACTCGTTTTTTAAGATTTCGGAGCGCAAGAGCACGATCGGAAACGAGATCATCGGCGGCTTGACGACGTTTCTCGCGATGGCCTACATCATCGCAGTGAACCCGAACATGCTGATGGTTGCGGGTGTCCCGTTCGATGCGGCGCTCACGGCGACGTGCTTCGGCGCGGCAATCATGACTATCGCGATGGGCCTTATCGCGAACCGGCCGATCGCTCTTGCATCCGGTATGGGCATCAATGCGATCGTGGCATACACGCTCTGCCTTGGCGGCGCCGCCGTCGACTGGCGCGTGGCGATGGCCATCGTCTTTTTGGAAGGCATCGTGATCCTTATCCTGGTTGCCTGCGGCTTGCGTAAGGCGGTTATGGACGCGATTCCTGTGAGCTTGCGCCATGCAATCGGCATTGGCATTGGCTTGTTTATCGCATTCATCGGCCTTAAGGGCGGCGGCATCATCGTTGCCAACGAGTCGACCATCTTAGGGCTTGGCGATCTGTCGACGCCGGTTGCTATCGTGTCGCTTATCGCGATCGCGGTTGCCGTGGTGCTCCAGGTCCTCAACGTGAAGGGCGGCCTGCTCATCTCCATCATCGTCGCCACTATCGCGGGCATTCCCTTGGGCGTCACCCCGCTTCCCTCGTCGTGGAGCTTCGGACTCGACTTCTCGGCGTTCGCGGCGCCGTTCCAGACGATTCCCGGCACCGACACGATGGCAATCGCGCAGGTTTTCTTGCAGCCCGCGCTGCTGTTGTTTGTGTTCTCCCTGCTCATGAGCGACTTCTTCGACACCATGGGCACGGTTGTCGCCGTTGGCGAGCAGGCTGATTTCGTCGACGAGGACGGCGATGTGAAGGATATCCAGCCGATCCTCATGGTCGACTCCGCCGCTGCTGCAGTTGGCGGTCTCGTCGGTGCAAGCTCGATTACGAGCTTCGTGGAGTCCACTTCGGGCGCTGCCGCAGGTGCGCGCACGGGCCTCTCGAACCTGGTGGTTGGCATCCTGTTCGTGATCTTCGCGTTCGCATCGCCCATCATCGGTATGGTGTCGAGCTCCGCGACCTGCGGTGCGCTTGTCGTCGTCGGTTACTTGATGCTCTCCGATGTGATCAACATCGATTGGACGCGCATTGAGTTCGCATTCCCCGCGTTTGCGACTATCATGGGCATCCCGATGACCTACTCGATCACCAACGGTATCGGCTTCGGCTTCATCTCCTACTGCGTGATCATGCTGGTCACCGGCAAGGCGCGCGAGGTCAAGCCCCTCATGTGGGTGGCCGCCATCGCGTTTTTAGCTATGTTCATCTTAAGCTAGCCGTTTCGCTCGCTACATTCGAAGGGCCTCGCTCGTCGGACCAGCTTCCTATTCCTGGGGACAGTTCAGTTCGACGGCGAGGCCCTTTGTTTTCCGGCGTCCCGGCTCGCCTTGCGCTGCGGTCCCGCCCGCAGCTCGACGACCCGGTTCGCCTTGTGCCCTGGTCCTGCCCACGCCCTGCAACCCGCCTTGCGTCTCGCCTCTGCCTTGTATCCCGATGCCCGTCCGCGCCTCGGCGCCACCTGCGATCCGGCCCTGCTCGCAGCCCCGGTGCCCCGGCCCTGCTCGCAGCCCCGGCGCCCTGGCACATGTTGCGTTTTCGTCGCCCTACTCCCACCTCTGGGGGCAGACCCCCTAGTTGGTGGTCAATTGGAAGAGTTATGCGCTATCATTTTTCGGAATAATCCAACTTGCTTTTCGCTGACCTGGGCTTTTGTTTTCAGAGGATGCTCCAAGTCGTCGTGAAGGGGCAAATCGGGCGAAAAAACGTCGCATAACTCGTCCAGTTGACCACCAACTGGCTTCTCTGCTCCCGAAAGGCGCTTGCTCTACCAGCCACTCGTCTTCCTGGCTCCGTCAGCCACGCGCCTTCCCAGCTCCGCCTACCACTAAAGCGGAGAAAGCAGCTCTTCGCGGAGCCGTTTCCTCGAATCAGCCCAGTTTTGGGAGCGCGGACGAAGGCGAACCCCAAGCTGCTTGGCTATCTGCACTGCAACCATATTGAGCGCCTCCCCGCTTTTCATCTGCTGGCGCCCGACCGTGATAACGTGATATCCAAGGTAGCTTAAGGAGTTGCGGCGCTTGGCATCTGTGGCGATTCGGTCCGATCCGGTATGGAAGGCGTCGCTGTCGTACTCCACCGCTACTCCTTTTTTCGGCCACGCAAGGTCGCATCGGTAGTAGTGTTTGTCAACGCCACGCCCTTGACCTGCCTTGACGGGCACAAGCATGTTCATTATGGGCTGAGGGATGCCGTAGCCTCCATAGCGAACGGGGAGGGTGAGGATCAACGCGAGTGCCGTTTCCATGGGGGAGGCGCTGCCGCTTATCAGGTATTTCGCCAATCGCTCTGCTCGACGAGCTCCCCTCGTGGCGATAGACTGGGCGACCTTCTCGATGTCTGCAGGCGTGCAAAGCGCCTCCGCCCGAGAAAACCCGATTTGATCGAGCGGATTTATCCGGTATGTCCCGCAGAGCTCGAATCCTATTGCGAGAAGCTTCGTCGTCGGTAGCTCGGAGCACAGCTGGGCAAAGCAAAGTTCGGGCGTTACGGCGAATACCCCGGGGGAGACTTCGACGATATGCCTTGCGGGGAGCGGCGTCGTCTGGGCGTGGGATCTTACGAGCTTCGAATGGGATCTTCGATTTCGGTCTGGAACAAGGATGTGAATCGGCTTCGATAGCCCGAGGTAGGGCGTGTCGAGTGCATCCCGGGCATCCTTTCGAGAAGGGGAATAGAGCGTGTGGGCACCTTCGCTTTCGAAGGCGATTGGCTCTTTTCTCGTTTTGGCGTTAGGACGCATGCTGAAAGGACGTCCGCCTTGCGGATTGCGTCGCCAAAGACGGCCTTCGGGGCTGCGCCAAAACTCAAGAGCCGAGGTATGTGAGAGAAGAATCGCCATGCAGAGAGCGTAGCATGCGATTCTGGCAGATGATTGACCAGGGTCTCGCCGAAATCCGGCAAGCAAGGAGCGACTATCTGGCAGCTTTTCCGCAAAACCTGTCGTCGTTTCGGCTGCAACTACACCGCGGTTCGGACGGTTCTTGCGCGTTTTCCTCGATGCCGCGCTCGCTTCGTAAGAGGTTTTATTCCTCAGATGTGGTGAAACCTATTCTCGCGTTCGCCTTACGCGTCATACAATGATGCTACATTGCCGAAGGCCGCAAACGCGACGGACTGAAAGGTTGTGAGCCATGGGGACCAAGGATTGGAAAACGGCGCTCGTCACAGGGGGCGCAGGCGGTTTGGGATTCGAGCTTGCGCGGCAGTGCGCGGCGCGCGGGATGGATGTGATTCTTGTCGGGCGCAATGAGGAGCGCCTCGTCGGCGCGGCGGCGCAGCTGGAATTCGAGCACAACATAAAGGCCCACGTCATCGTATGCGACCTTGCAGAAGTGGGCGCGGCGGCGAAGGTTTCCGCCCGCGTGCGCGAAATGGGGCTTGTCGTCGATGTGCTCGTGAACAACGCGGGCTTCGGCTACGATGCGCGCTTCGTGGAAAGCGACATGGCTCGCCAACGAGAACTTATCCTGACAAACGACCTTGCGCTCGTCGAGCTTACGGGCGAGTTCGCACCCGGCATGGCCGAGCGCAAATGCGGCGGCATCTTAAACGTCGCGTCTGTGGCGGGCTTCATGCCCGGCCCGGGAATGGCGACCTACTACGCTTCAAAGGCGTTCGTCCAGTCGTTTTCCCAGGCCATCCACGATGAACTTCGTCGCACTGGCGTGCATGTGAGTGCATTGTGCCCAGGTCCTGTGCGCACGGCGTTTTGGGAAAATGCCGACGCGGCGCATACCCCGATTTCGCGTGTCGCGCTCGACGCCCCCTTCGTCGCGAGCGAGGGCTTCAACGCGCTTTGCCGCAACAAGGCGCTCTGCATCCCAGGTGCGCTTGCGAAGACGATCGTGTTCGCGACGCGTCTCGTTCCGCGTGCCTGCGTGGCGAAAACGGCGGCAGCACTCCAACGCCCGCGCAAGAAGAAATAGGGTCCGCGAACCCGGCGTGCCTTTCCCGTAAGGCAAGGGGCGAAATCCCGCTCGCCTGAAACACCGAAGGGGGAAGGCACGCCGGGTGCTGCGTTGGTCGTCCGCCTGCGAGGCGCCGGCGCTCTTGACAAAAGGCTAGTCCGCAACGCGAATGAGCTCGCCGGTTTCGGAATCCATGATGAAGCCGGCAACGCGCACGTGCGGCGGCATGACGGGGTGGTTGCGCACCACGTCGACGCTTTTGCGCACCGCCTCCTCGGTGTCCCCGAATCCCGCGAGCCACTTGTCGAAGTCGATTCCGCAGTGGTGCGCCATCTTGATGTGGTCGGCGCTCACGCCCAGGCACAGCATGTCGGAAACCATGCCCTCGCCGCTCATGTGCTGCGCGCCGCAGTTCGTGTGCGCGACGATCATGATGTCTTCGACGCCAAGTTCGCATACGGCGATCAGCAGCGAGCGCATAACGCTGCCAAAGGGGTGGGAAACCTCGGCGCCTGCGACCTTGATGATCTTTGCGTCGCCGTTTTTAAGCCCGAGCGCCGCCATGAGAAGCGCGGTCAGGCGCGTGTCCATGCACGAGACGACGGCGAGCTTCTTGTCGGGGTATTTGTCGGTCTTGAACTGCTCGTATTCGCGCTTTTCCACGAAGTGCGCATTGTGCTCCAGAATCTGATCGATCGTCGATTTCTCGGCCATTTTCCGCCCTTTCTCTTGATGGGTGACAGTTTAGCATCGTCTGGGCCCCGCGTCAGCCCGTTTGCGCGCATGCGCTATGATGGAACGCGGCTGAGTAATCCCAAAGATGAAGAAGGCGAAAGGAGCCGCATGACCTCGTACCACACAACCCAGGGCCGTGCTCGCGCCGAAATCGTCGAGAAGAAGAGCCGCTTCATCGCCACTGTTCAGCATGTCGAAACCGAGGAAGAGGCGCTTGCGTTTCTCGACGAGATCCGCACCGAGCATCGCATGGCGCGCCATAACGTGTACGCCTACGTGCTGCGCGAGAACGGCCGCGTGCGCTACTCCGACGACGGCGAACCCCAGAAGACGGCGGGCATGCCGACGCTCGAGGCTATCCAGCATGCGGGCCTGACCGATGTCGCGGTGGTCGTCACGCGGTATTTCGGGGGCATTCTGCTCGGTACGGGCGGGCTTGTGCGCGCTTACACGCAGGCGACGCAGGCGGGCATCGCTGCTGCGGACATCATGTGCGTCTCGAAGTGCGTCGACGTGCTCATCGAGATTCCGTATTCCCTTTACGAACAGGCACAACGTCTTGCCAACCAGCATGGCGCCCAGGCTCTTGACACCGATTTCGCGGCGCAGGTCGCCATCACGTTCCGCATGCTCGACGGTACGCAGGAACCTTTCAAGGTGGCGCTCACCGAGCTTGTGCGCGGGCAGTGCCCGATTAACGAGAGCGACCCCTACGATGCGCCCTTCGCTGTGCCCGGGCAAGCCGATTCTTCGGCCCCCGACGCTGCGGCGTCCCTTACGTGAAAAGAGGTATTCCATGCTTGACCAGGTCAATCTGAAACAACCGGATATCGATAAGGATACCTACAAGGAAAGACATGACTCGCTTGTCGAGCGCCTCGTGACGCTGCAGCAGCAAGCGCGGCTTAAGGGCGTGGGGCTTGTGGTGCTC
>NZ_CAKTTZ010000056.1 GCF_934617235.1 uncultured Ellagibacter sp.
CCCCATGATAGGGGGAGCCTGCTTTTCGGGAGGGCCGCCGATGGGACACCCATGTCAACGGTGGTTTAACATAGAGGCCCAGTGGAGGCTCGATAGACGAAACCACGCAGCGAACAACCGGAGGGAAGCACGAGAGGGCGCATCTTTGCAGCAAGCACGGTGGACCAGCGAGCAATCGGGCAGACAGGCCGCGGCGGAAGAGCGGGGGCGTGGGCGGAAGAGCGGGGGCACGCCAACGGGAGCGCGTGGGCGGGCAAGCCCACAGAGCCGCGCGAGAGGGCGGTGGGCAACTTCCACCCGCCGCCCCACTTTCAACCGTCGAGCCTAGTCCTTCACGAGCGTGACCGCAATGGTGTTCAAGTACTCGAGTGCGCCCGCCTCGACGGCAGCACGATCACCTTGAGCATACTCGTTATCGCAGGCAATCCAGTCTGCCCACGCCTCACGCGTGCACGTCATCTGGTGCATATCCTCGATAGAAACCCTGCTCGTTTGGCCAATCATATTTCGCCACCAGGCCATATCGTGCATGTATTCAAGCTGCTCGGGATCCCAAGAGGCAAGCAAACATGCCAGCAGCGCATCGTGGCAGTCGCGCACCATGCCGGGGATGGAAAGGTAAATCCTTCCGCCAGACTTCACATACGGAAGAAGCCTCTCCCCCAGGTAGCGCGAATCGCGCCCAAAATAATGATACGAGTCGATACTTACCACGGCATCGAAGAAGTCCTGGTCGAAAGGCAGCCCTTCCGCGGCATTGGCCTTCACAGGATGAATGCGATCGCCCGGTACGCCCATTTCTCGAAAGAACGCACAATTCTCATCGGGGTCGCTCCACAGGTCGACGGCGTAAACATCGAGCCCATATTCGCGCGCAAGCATCACGCTCGTAATGCCCGTGCCGGACCCGAGGTCGCACACGCGCGACCCTTTCGCGATATTCGCGCCATGAAGAAGCTCCTCGCAGAGCTTAAGCGGATTGGGACCCATAATCTTGGATCGAACCAGGTTGATGTCGAAGCTGTCCGCTTTTGGGAAGTTATTCATTGTTACTCCTGTTCGCTGAGTTGATGGTGAAAACAGGCGCGGAACGGTGCAAAAGCACACGGCCTCGATGCGGCCTTTTCAGAAGTGCTATGCGATTAACCGTTCCCTAAAGAACAATGACCAAAAAGACATCCCCTAAGATGTGTTTACGCGGAACACGATTGCCCCGTCGAACAGAGTATACAACCGAGCACAGTCGAACGACAACTGGTCCAGGCAGATCAAGCGAACGACGGCCCAACTAGCGGACTGTCCGAACAATGATGCCGTCAGCGGGTAATCCTGCGATAATGGAATCATCAGCCCGTTCAAGAGACGCCATCACCAGAAGAATGCTCAGATGAAGAAGGAGACGAGATGCTGTTATCGCTTGCTCCTATGGAGGGAATCACCGGATATGCGTTTCGCCGCGTACACGCGGAAGTCTTCGGTGCGCTCGACCGCTACTACACACCCTTCATCTCGCCGCTCCCTAAGGTGGGAGCGCCATTCAGCAAGCGCAACAGCCGCGAGCTCGACCCCGCGAATAACCAGGGCCTCAACGTCGTGCCCCAGCTTTTGACCAACGATGCCGACCGGTTCATCTGGGCGGCTGGGCTTCTTGCTGACATGGGATATAGGGAAGTCAACCTCAACCTCGGCTGCCCCTCGGGGACAGTGGTTGCCAAGGAGAAGGGCTCCGGCCTTTTGCGCAACCTGCCCAGGCTCGAGGCGTTTCTTGCCGACGTGTGCGGGCGCTCGCCTTTGCCGGTCTCGGTCAAGACGCGCATCGGAATCGCGAACGACGACGAGTACGACGAGCTCCTTGCGCTGTTCTGCCGCTGCGGAATCGCCGAGCTCATCGTGCATCCCCGCGTGCAGAAGGACTTCTACGACGGCGCCCCGCGCCAGGAACTGTACGGCAAGACGCTCGAGCGCGCACCGTTTCCCGTGGCCTATAACGGGGACACCTTCACGCTGGACGACTTCAATACGCTGGTCGCAGCCTACCCGCAGACGCGTCACGTCATAATCGGCCGAGGCCTCCTGGCCAACCCTGCGCTCGCGCGCGAGATCCGTGGCGGTGGGGGTTTGACGTGCGAGGAACTCAAGCGCTTCCATGACAAGCTTTACGAGTCCTACGCCAACGATATGGGCGGCAACGCAGTGTTCCGCATGAAGGAGTGGTGGTCCTACGCCGAGCACGCATTCGCCGACCCGTCCTCGGTCCACCGCATCATGAGAAAGACCCGCCAAACCGATGAGTACGAAGCCGCCGCGCGCAAAATCTTCTCCACCGAGAAGCTCGCCGGCTCTCCGCGATTCAGCTGACGCCAGGCGAAAAAAGTCGGCGGGCAAACAAAACGAGGCGCCCAAAACCCCATGCGCGCAAAACGGACGCGGGCAATCCTTCGCCCCGCAGACGACACGCTAACCGAAATCAGCGAGATTCCTAAATATTTGGGTGTACGTACTGGCCGTGGCGCTTCGTTCGGCTTCCGTACTGGATGGAGAACTTCGGGCAATGGTGCAGGCAAGCGAGGCACATCACGCACCGTTCCTTCACCCAAACGGGCTTTTTATCGCGAATCTCTATGGCGGAGGCGGGACATTTCCTCGCGCAGAACCCGCAGCCAACGCAGGAGTCTTCAACAGTAAAATGGCTGGTCTTGCGCATAGAATCGTACTCTAACGCATAGAACAGCTTCGCCGCGAGCACAGGGACCTTGCGTCGCATGAAGTCCCCGATTGCCCGGCTTTCCACCCCCTCGACCAAGAAGTCAATTTCCCGCTCCGCGTCCTGGTTAATGCGGTCGACTTTCTCCTTGTCGCTCAAGTCGAAAATGGGCGTCCAGGTGTCCGGCATCTTCACGCCGAAGTACGCATCGAAGACAAGACCCTTCTCCTCCATGATCTTGTTGGCGAACCTCCCAGGCTGACCTGGCGTGCTTCCATAGGTGGCGGCATACCACAGGAAGTTCGGCTTCCCGTCCAGTGACAGCTCGTTCAGAAAATCCCGCACAATACTGGGCAGCCCCCAGGCGTACGCAGGGCTGACGATGCCAACGGGGCAGCCGTCTGCGGCGAAATGAAATCGCTGCTCTTTGACACACTCGGCAATCGAAATCGCATCCTCCCCTGTCACTGCAGCAACGCGCTGTGCGACATATTTCGAATTGCCCGTAGCGGAAAAGTAGAAAATCACGGCACTCCCCTCGTTGAAGCTCTGCGACGGCAATTATCGCAGCATTCTTCAAGGATTGTCCCGACGCGTCGGAAAAGACATGTCTACCGAGCTTCAATTCTCGCGATATCCCATGCGCGAACCCCGGCGATTGTCTAGAAAAGACCCGCAGACAAAGGCGCTCTTCTAGCCTCGCGCGTGGGCGAGCTCGGCCTCTTCGGCTTCTTGCGTCCCTTTGCTGAGCAGCGCGATGCCGGCAACGACCGCTATCATGCCGATGCCAACGACGACGGAGAAGGGGTCGTCCCAGAAGATGATGCCGATGAGCGTCGTCAAAAACGTGCCGACGCCGCCCCAGATGCCATACGCCATTCCCAGGCTTAGGTCCTTGAGCGCGAGCGTCAGCATCGCAAACGACAAGATGTAGCACACGGCAGTCACGATGCCGAACGCAGGCTGGGTGAAACCTTCCGATAGCTTCATGAACGTGGTACCAAGTACCTCGGACACAACAGCAACCGACAAAAGCAGAATCGGGTTCCTTTTCACTTACATCGCCCCCAAACGCAGGCACGCCACGCCGAAAATGATGAGCGCGATGCCCGCGACCTTCTTCGCGTTGAACTTCTCTTTCCAGATGATGCGGCTCACCACGGCGGTCAGCGCCACGGCAGCGCTCGTCCAGACTGCATACGCCAAGCCCAGCGGCAAATCGGCGAAGACGTGGGAGAGCGCGTAGAACGACACGGCGTAGCCAACCACGATGCCGATAATAGGAACCTTACGTTTGAAGCCTTCGGAGAGCTTCATGCACGTATCGCCGAACACCTCGAAGAGCACCGACAGTCCCAAAAGCGCATAGGGGCTCATCGCTGCACCTCCTCCTGGAAAGTCTTCGCGTACTGTTCGACCACTTTGATGAAGATTCCGATCTCTTCGGCAGTGATCGATTCGGCGGCCTTCACCTCAAGTTCGCGCATTCGCTCGACGGGCTGGCTCCACCACTCGCGACCCTCATCCGTAAGAACCATAATCCGCTCGCGCTTGTCGGTCTCGCTCGGATGCGCGGTCACGAAATCGCGGGCGCCGAGGCGTTTGCAAATGGCGCTGACCGTCTGCTTGCCCATGTCGCACCGCTCGCAAATCGTCCTTTGCGAAAGTCCCTCGTCCTCGTCCCACAAAGCGTCGACGACGTAGAGCTCGCTCGTGTCCACGCCCATCTTCCTTGCAAGCGAACTGTAGGCGAACGAAATGTCGCGCCAGCAGTTCCACATCTCCTTCGAGAATTCCTCAGGTTGCATTTCTCGTCTCCAATCGGATTAGTCCAACTGTTGACCAGTATAGTCCATCTTCGGACTTTTCTCCAAGCCTGAGCGGAAATGCGACAAAACTTCACTCTTCTTTCGCCGTTATACTGTTTCTATCTCAACGGCAACGGCACTACCAGCATGGCCCCGTTCCCAACGAAAGGAGCCCCGTCATGGCAAAAGCGGACAAGGCAGGCCCAAAAGAATTCATTTGCCCAGGTTGCGGAGCCGTCATGAAGAACACGGCCTTCAGCCCCATCACCGAAACCTGCGGAGCGAAGCTCGTGGACGGCTGGCTTTGCAAGGACTGCGCCTCCAAGCTGCGCATTAAGTATCCGGTGTATTACGAGAAGGATAAGAAGTACTTCTACGAGAAAAAGGGCGATAGCTACGTTCGCGTAAAGCCGGAAGACGGCGGGCGGCCTGTTCTCACCGCGGTCAAAAACGAGCTCTTCTACACAGATGAGTACAGCATCATCGACAACAGCACCACCGGCTACACCGATCGCTTGAACTTCGACCCGCTCGCAAAGCTGACTTCCGGCCAGGTGCGAGCTGAGCTGGCAAGCATCGGTTCGTATCGCGAAGAAACGCGGCAGGAATTCGCCGGCGCCAAAAACGCTTTCGAGGTGCTCGAGGTCATGAACATGCCGAAGCTCAAGCCCTTACGAGTCGGCCTTCCGAACATCAAGCGCTACAAGGGCGCGATTGCGGCTGCGGGAATCGTGCGCCTGGGCGTCTTCCGCAAGGGCGACGTGGTTGAGATCCACCATGGAGACGAGACGCTGTCGGCGACGATCCTCACCGCGAGGGAATCGCGCCTCCACCTGAGCCTTTGGCTGTATCCGGCATACGCCTCCGCCTCGGGCAAGTATCCCAAGGAAAGCAACATCGACGGCGGCGACCTCGAATCCGATAGAGCGGGAATCCTCGAAGGGATGCACGCCATAGTGATCTTAAGCCCGCAAGCCGCAGGCATCGCCCCTGGTGACGCCATCACGCTCCGCTCCTAGCGCGAGCGCAAGCGAAACAGCAAGACTTTTCCTGTCAGGTGAGACGGGGGTCGGACGGTTCGCCTCACTGCCTAACGGGAATCAGCCGAGGGCTGGTCGGACGAGTAACGCGGAAGTGGGGCAAATCACCCGACCCCTGTCCCACTTCTGCCCCAAGCCCCGTCCCGCTAGTCCGCGTCCGGCTTCTCCAGCAGGATATGCTCTGGCAGAATCGGCAGCTCGCGATGCCATACGCCCGTCGCCCGGTAGATCGCATGCGCAATCGCGGGAGCCGGCGTGTTGATGACGATCTCGCCGATCGACTTCGCGCCGAAGGGGCCCGTGGGCTCATAGGAATGCTCGAATTCCACGCGGATGTCCCCCACATCGAGGCGCGTGGGCAAACGGTAGGTGAACAGGCTCGACTCGCGGATAGCGCCCCGGGAAGTACGAGTGACGTCCTCCATGAGCGTATGCCCGATGCCCTGCACGATGCCGCCCTCGACCTGGATGCGCGCGAGCGCCGGGTTGATGGGGATGCCGCAGTCGACCACGGCGGCGTAGTCGAGCACCTCGACTATGCCGGTTTCGCGATCGAGCTCGATTTCCGCCATGCCCACCATGAACGGCGGCGGGGACACCGGGGAGGAATGCATCGCGGTGGCTTCTGCCAACTGACAGCTGTTGCACTGGCTTTTCTGGGCGATGTCGGGAAGGGAAACCGTCTCGCCCGTGCTCTCGCGAACCACGCAACCGTCTTCGAAGGCAAGCTCGCTCGCCGCGCACCCGAGAATCTCGGCAGCAATGGAACAGAATCGCTCCTTCAACTGCGCACACGCCTTCTCGACAGCCATGCCCGTGACATACGTCGTCGAAGACGCGTAGGAACCGGAGTCATAGGGAGAAGCATCCGTGTCGGCGCCGAACACCGAGACATCGTCAACCGAGCATTCCATATGCTCGGCAACCATCTGGGCCAGGATGGTGTCGCAACCCGTCCCCATGTCGGCCGCGCCGATGACGAGCATATACGTCCCGTCGTCGTTCAGCCTGACGGTGACCGAACCCGAATCGATGCCGGCGATGCCCGAACCCTGCATCGACATGCCCACGCCCGCAGCGCGAACCTTGCCGTTGCCCATATCGCGCACAGGATACTTCGCTTCCCAGTCGAACATATCGCGGCAGTGGTCCAGGCAGCGGTCGAGCGCACATGCGTTGGCCACCTCGTTAAAATAGGCGGGCATGGTCATTCCCTCGCGCAGCATGTTCTGCTCGCGCAGCCCGACCGGGTCGCGGCGCAGCATCTCGGCGAGCTCGTTCACCGCGGTTTCCACGGCGAACTGGCCCTGCGTCGCCCCGAACCCACGGTACGCGCCCGAAGGCTGCATGTTCGTGTACACCACGTCGGCCGTGAACTTGAACGCCTCCAGAGAACCCGTGTACAGGGGGATGGACTTGTGCCCGGTCAGGCCGACCGTGGCCCAGCCGTGTTCGCCGTACGCTCCCGAGTTCGACAGCGTCGTCACGTCGAGCGCACGGATACGCCCGTCGTCGTTCGCGCCGAGACGGACCTTGATTTCCATCTCGTGGCGCGGAGAACCGCAGGTCTGGGCCTCTTTTCGCGTGAACACGCACATCGCGGGGCGACCCGTCTTCAGCGTGACGAACGCGGGATACACCTCGCACACCGCGGTCTGCTTCGCACCGAAACCGCCGCCGATGCGCGGCTTCTCCACACGAATGCGGCCCTTCGGGATACCCAGCGCGTGGGACAAGATGCGGCGAACGTGGAAGACGATCTGCGTGGATGAGATCACGTGCAGGCGCCCATAGCGGTCCATCTCGGCGTACGTGCGGAAGGTCTCCATCATGGCCTGGTTGAAGGCCTTCGTGTGGTAGGTGCGCTCCAAAACGATATCGCAGTCGGCGAGCACCGCCTCAACGTCGCCGTCGGCGTCAGCGGTCGTGCCCACGAGGTTGCGCTTGTTGTCTCCGCCCAAGTCGCAGAGCATATGCCAGTTGTCCTCGGGGTGCACGAGGGTGGGATTGTCCTTGGCAGCGCGAAAATCCAGCACGGGATCGAGCACGTCGTAGGTCACCTTGATGCGCGAAAGGGCCGCCTCGGCAGCCTTCTCGTTTTCCGCAGCGACGATCGCCACCACGTCGCCCACGTAGCGCACATGGCGGTCGATGATCAGGCGGTCGTAGGGGCTTGTCTCAGGGTAGGTCTGCCCCGCGTTGCTGAAGCGCTCCCCCGGCACGTCTTCCCAGGTGTACACGTCAATCACGCCAGCGACCTTCTTCGCCTTCGACGTGTCGATGTCCTCCACGATGGCGTTGGCATGAGGGCTCCGCAAAAGCTTCACCACAAGCGCGTCGGGCGCGATGTCCTCGGTGAACACAGGCTTGCCCAAAAGAAGCTGCAGCGAGTCCTTCTTGCGGACGGACTTGCCGACCGATTGGTAGTCGGGTCTATTCACGTGAGCCCCCTTCCGCGTTTCTGCTGGTGAGGAAGTTGCGAATGCCGCGCAGCTGGCCCACGTACCCCGAGCAGCGGCACAGGTTGCCGGAAAGGTATGCGAGGATCTCCTCGTCGGTGGGGTCGGGGTTCTCACGCAAAAGCGCAATCGTGTTCATCACGAAACCCGGGTTGCAGAAACCGCACTGCTCAGCGCCCTGGTCAGCGATGAAGCCCACGAATTCGGACGCTTCGTCCTGCAGCCCCTCGAGGGTCTGCACGCTGTGGCCGTTGGCGCGGGCTGCCAGCGTGGAGCAGGACAACACCGGCTTGCCATCCAAGAGCACTGTGCACAAACCGCAAGCCGACGTCTCGCAGCCGCGCTTCACACTTAAGCAACCGTGCGCGCGGACGAAGTCGATGAGCAGCATATCGGCCGAGATGTCGTCGGACACCGCCTTGCCGTTCAGCTTGATCGTAATCTCCATTACCGCACCTCCCCCAATGCCAGCAGGGTGCGACGCACAAGCACTGGCACCAGCGCGCGGCGATACTCCGCAGAACCCCACATATTTCCAGAAACGGAGACGACACCCGCCGCATAATCGGCGAACGCAGCAGCACTTTCCTCGGTGATGCCACCGGCGAGAATGCCCCGCTCATCGCGAAGGAGCATCGCGCGCGCCGGGCGCGATCCCACGACGAGGCGATATTCGTCCCCCACCTTGGCCGCCGCGCAGTTGAGCGTAGGCAGGTCGGTCCGCTGCTTGCGCACCACCTGATAGGCGAAGGTGCCGGGGCGCTTCTTGACGATCAGACGGACGAGGATGTCGTTGTCGTAGGGCATGCGCGCAAACTCCTCCAAGGGCACAACACCGCCCTTGAAAAGCTCGACGTAGCTGTCCATGGCCAAAAAAATCGCAACGACGTCGGAAAAGCCCATGCGACGCCACAGGCTTCCACCCAGCGTGGCACCGTTGCGAAACTGCACGCCCACGATGTCGCGCAGTGCGTCTTCCACCGCTCCACAGGAATAAACGCCCAGGCCAGGATGCTTTTCCATCTGACGCAAGGTTACCATGGCGCCGATGCGGAACTCGTCTTCGGTCTCCTCGATCGCATCCAAACCCAGATCGCAAAGGTCGATGGCCGTGTTGAAGGAATGCGTGCCCATCTTCAACCACATCATGCCCGCAACCACGCGGTTGCGCTTCTTTTGATTGAGCTCCCAAGCCTCTTCCAGGCTTTGAGGGCGCACGTATTTTTGGAAGGTAATAATGTCACTCGCCCCATTATTTGAGGTTTACATAGTCTTCGCTATTATACTGTGGCGCAGGGGACATCCCCGAAAACACACCTGACCAACCATCGAATTTGCAGAGGCGCCCCATCATGACCCACCCCGCCCGAGGATCGCAGATGAACCACGGATGCATCATCATGGCATCGGGTCTGGGCACCCGCTTTGGGGGAAACAAGCTCATGACCGAGCTTTGCGGTGTGCCGCTTATCCAACACGTGTTGCGAGCAACCGACGACCTGTTCGCCAGACGCGTCGTGGTCACGCGGCACTCGGACGTGGCGCACCTGTGCGATGAGCTGGGAATCGAGGTCATTCTGCACAGCGAACCGAGGCGAAACGACACCGTGCGCTTGGGGATGGAGAAGATGACGGGCTGCGACACGGTCATGTTCGTTCAGGGAGACCAGCCGCTCATCGGCGCGAACAGCCTCACATCGCTCCTTCGCGGCGCTGAGCGCTGCCCCGCGTGCATCTGGCGCGCAAGCTTTGAAGGCACGCCGGGCGCTCCCGTGCTCTTCCCCGCATGGACGTTCGATGAGCTGCGCTCGCTTCCCCCTGGCAAGGGCGGCGGCGTGGTGGCCAAAGCCCACAAGGAGCGCGTGCGAACCGTTGAGGTTTCCAGCAAATGGGAGCTCTTCGATGTGGATACCCCCGACGACCTGCGAATTCTTCAGGAACATCTCGCAAGCGAAATCAGATAGGGACCAAAAAAGGCGCCTCGCGGAATCACTCCGCGAAGCGCCTTTCGCGCGTGCGTTGCTCCTGCGGTCGACCGCTAAGCGTTCGCATCCGTTTTCGGGACAATCTCCTTGTCCTTGGGAAGCACGATGTTCAAGACGATGGCAACCGCCGCCGCGGCGACAATGCCGGAACCGCCGAAGATCAGGTTCACCATCTCGGGAGCGCTGGCGAGCACTGCGGGATTCGCGCCGATGCCGTAGCCCAAGCCGAGCGCCACGGACACGATGCTCAGGTTGCGCGGGGTCAAAGGCTCGCGCGTGATCAGCTGAATGCCGCTCATCACGATGGACGCGAACATGATGACGGCCGCGCCGCCCAAAACGGACTGCGGCATGATGGAGACCACCGCGCCCAGCTTCGGACACAAACCGCACAAGATCAGGAAGATCGCGCCGCACGAAAGCGCCTTGCGGTTGGTCATCTTGGTCATGGTGACCAGGCCCACGTTCTGGCTGAACGACGTGTTCGGAAGCACGCCGAAGAGCGCCGCGAAAGACGAGCCCAGGCCGTCGCAGACGACGCCGCCGGAGAGCTCCTTGTCAGTGGCCTCGCGGTTCATGCCGCCCTGGGTGACGCCAGAGATGTCGCCCACGGTCTCCACCGCCGTGACGACGAACATCACCAGCACGGGCGCTATGGCGCGCATGTCGAACACGGGCGTCACGGGAAGCAGCTCGGGGATGGCAAACCACGATGCGGCGGCGACTTTATCCCAGTTCAGGACCCATGCCTTGGTGTACTCTACGCCGTCGGCGGTGACGCCCGTCGTCGGCAGGACGAGACCCATGACACCCGCGACGACATAACCCACGATGATGCCGACTAAAATGGACGAGGCGCTCACAAACCCGGTCGTGCCGTGCTTGACCGCCAGGATGACGATGAGCACGATGAGCGCCAGGCAGAAATTCTCGAAGGACCCGAAATCGGGGGCGCTGTTGCCGCCGCCAAAGGCGTTCACGCCGACGCTGATGAGGCTCAAGCCGATGGAAAGCACGACGGTGCCCGTGACCACGGCGGGGAAGAACCTGCGCAGCGGCTTTAGGAAAAAGCCGAGCACGCCCTCGAACAGGCCACCGATGATCGACGCGCCCATGATGGCGCCGTAGGCCACAAGCCCACCGCCCATCGAAGCCGCAACGGAGTTGAACACGCCGATGAAGCCCGAGGACGTGCCCATGATGATAGGCACCTTACCGCCGATGGGGCCGATCGCGAACAGCTGTACCAGCGTGACAACGCCTGCGATCCACATGGCGTTCTGCAGCAGCGCCAGCTGGACATCGGCGAACTCGGCTCCCGCCAGGCCGCACGCGCCCGTCACGATCAAAAGCGGCGTCAAATTGCCCACGAACATGGCTAGGACATGCTGCAATCCCAGGGGTATCGCCTGAGCGAGGGGCATGTCGCCCTCGAACGAGAAGACGCCGAGCGACCTCGCGCTGCCGGACGTCTCTCCCGAAGAAGCGGCCGCGGGCTTCTCTCCCGAAGCTTCAGGCGCCTGAGCCTCCGAAGCCGCCTCCTGTTTTTCCTCCACCATCTGCATCCCTCTCTAAAAGGACAGTAAAGTGAAAAAATAACACCGCCGGGCGCGCATTTGAAGAAGCATCGGGGAATTTTCCACGTAGGGTCTTAAATTCCGCCCCTTGATTCGGGACCGCATCACATAAGCGGCCGCAAGCTGCGCTCCAAGATGCCGTGCACGCAGGCGATTGCCGCGCCGTAGTTCACCATAGGCGTGCCGCTTTTCGCCGCCACGCTCTGGCGCCAGTGCATTTCCTTCTCGTTGAGCATGCACCCGCCGCAGTGGACCACCACGTCGTAGTCGCTCACGTCGTCGGGGAACTCGCGCCCCTGCGTGAACTCGAATGTCGGGTTCGCACCGCAGTGGCCGCGAATCCACGCAGGCATCTTCACCGTGCCGATGTCCTCGCACTGCCGATGATGCGTGCAGCCCTCCGAGATGAGCACACGGCTTTCGTCGGTGAGCGCGCTAAGCGCCGCCGCGCCTTCCACAAGCATGCGCAGATCGCCCTTATATCGCGCCATGAGAAGGGAAAACGACGTGAGCGGCGTCGTCTCCGGAACGACGCGCGCAACCTTTTGGAACACTTGCGAGTCGGTGATCACGAGGCGAATATCGCGCACTGCCGCTAAAAGGTCGGCGAGCTCTTCGGGCTGGCAGACGAGAGCGCTCGCATGGGCGTCGAGAACGTCGCGCAGCACGAGCTGTTGCGGCAAGATGATGCGGCCCTTCGGCGCCGACGAGTCGATGGGCACGACGAGCACCACCTTGTCGCCCGGCGAGAGCAGGTCGGCCACAACGCGGCGCTCATGCGTGGCCAATCCACCCACGTGCGCGAGGACCTCCTTCAACTCGTTTACACCCGCGCCCGTGCGCGCGCTTGCGAGCACCTCTGCACGAACTGGGGAAACAGGGGCGGGGGCAGCATCGGGGGCGGCGACGACCTGGGGGGTGGGAGCGGCAGCGCCCGATGCGGCTCCCCCGATAGAGCCATCTGAACCCGCAGCCGCCTCTTCCCCAGGCAGAAGGTCGGCCTTGTTACGCACCACGACAAAGGGCAGCCCGAGCTCCTCGAACAGGGAGATAAGCTCACGCTCGGCGGCGACCAGCGCGCGCGTGGCGTCGGTCACGAGCACCGCCACATCGCAGCTGCGCAAGGTCTCGCGCGTGCGCTCGACTCGGCGCGCGCCCAACTCCCCAACGTCATCGATGCCGGGAGTGTCCACGATGTCGACCGGCCCGAGCGGCAGAAGCTCCATGGCCTTGCGCACCGGGTCGGTCGTGGTGCCAGCGACGTCGCTCACGAGCGCCACCTGCTGCCCGCACACCGCGTTCACCAGGCTCGACTTCCCCACATTGCGCACCCCGAAGAAACCGATTCGCACGCGCTCGCCTGAAGGCGTCTCATTCAAACCCATGTCGAAGCCGTCCTTTCGCCTTACCGTCGCAGCGCGCCTTCCGCACCGCGCGAAAACCTCGCTAGAACCTCAAATCGCGCTCGCCCTTGTGCACGATCGCGGAAATCGCCTCAGCGCACTGGCGGCGGCGCTTCTCGTCCTCGACCTTCTGCAGCTCGCGCTCGATGAGCGCAAAGCCCTTTTGGGAGGTATCGGGCTTGGCATAATCGGTCAGGTACTCCGCAAGCGTGACGAGCGCGTTGGGGTGGCAGTAATTCAAGATCTGCCCGCTTTTGCAGAAGCTCATAAAGCGGTCGCCCGTGCGCCCCGCGCGGTAGCACGCCGTGCAGAAGCTGGGCACATGCTCCTGGTCGATCAGCCACGAGACCACGTCGTCGAGCGTGCGCTGGTCGCTCACGTCGAACTGCTCGGTGTCGTGCGGACGCGCCTGCTCGGTGTAGCCGCCCACGCTCGTGCGGCTCCCACCCGAGATCTGGCTGATGCCGTAGCGCAGCGCGCGCTCCCGCACCGCCTGGCTCTCGCGCGTGGAGATGATCATGCCCGTGTAGGGCACGGTAATGCGGATGAGCGCGATGATCTTCTCGAACATCTCGTCGGGAATGCCGTTGTCGAACACGTCGGGATCGATGTCCATGGCGGGCTTCACGCGCGGCACGCTGATAGTGTGCGGGCCCACGCCGTGCACGGCTTCCAGGTGCTCCGCATGCATGATAAGGCCCGCGAACTCGTAACGGTAGCTCTCGAGCCCGAACAGCACGCCCAAGCCCACGTCGTCGATGCCACCCTCCATCGCGCGATCCATCGCCTCGGTGTGCCAGTTGTAATCGCTCTTCGGC
>NZ_CAKTTZ010000057.1 GCF_934617235.1 uncultured Ellagibacter sp.
CAAATCTCAGTTTGTCGACCTGGGAGACGAAAGCTGCGAGCTCTTGCTGAAGGGCAAGCGGCGGGACGTCTACCCACATCTTCTTTAAATGAGAAGGACCGAAATTCAGCTGCGCTGACCCCGTAATTTGTCTTTCCAGCTGTCGCTTGAAAGAAGTTGATTTGAGAAAATGCTCAAAATAGATTATATCGAGTGCACTCTCGTCGAGTACTTTGAAGCGAATAGTACTCGTATTCATGCACAAGGGCAGATGCTCTTTGCTCGCAAAGCCAATCTTCTTGTCAAAATACTCAACTTTAATTCCAGATGAGGCAATTATCAAATCTCCTGAATCAACGAGAAAGTGTTTGTATCTTCCATACGCTTCTTCTTTTGATATGAAACGATTCGTATTGCTGAGGTCAAGCTTGCCATCATGCAAATTTGCGACATTCAGCAGCTTTACCCCGCTACTGGTGTACTGATAATTTCTGACACCAGGTCCTTCTTGAAACCAAACCATATCTGGGAGCTTTGCTTTTGAGAATACCGTCCCTTCGAACATCTCGACAAACCGGGATTTGACCAGGTCGTCGATACGATTCTTTGAATCATGGCTTCGTTTAAGCAGGCTCTCAATTTGATTGAGAACCGTGATCCGACGGTCTTGCTCGTCTAGGGCAGGCAGATCAATCGTGATGGATTCAACTTGCTTCTTCGATATCTCCTTGAACGTAGCGCCTCGCCCTATCGACTTGAGCTCATCGGTCTTCGCATTTAGAAAGTGGTAGAGGTATTCGTTGCTGATAGAGTTGCTACAGATTAGGTTCTTGAATCCTTGGTTGCAGCACATCGGTGATTTGGTGATCGCTGTTTTGCCAATGGGAGCACGGGAGGAGAGCAGAACCGTTCCCAAAGGCATCATTCGTAGATGACAGCTTCTCATCCCCTCTTCCGTGATGTGCCTTTCGGTATCCTCGATGTAATGAGTTTCGTCGCTAATTTCCGCAGGGGTAACCCATTTTATGCTGCCGCCCCAATACTCTGGGCATGAGGATTTAGGTGTAGATCCCGAAACGATGGTGCAAACTGATCCGAGCTTAACCTTTCCCATTACGCAGCCACCTCCTTTTGGGTAAACCGGGATTTGACGGTGGCTCTGGTGGTGCTGAGCGGTGTTGAGGGTTTTCTCTTGCTGGGCACGGGGTCTCCCTTTGCTCGACGCAAAAACCTGCCTCGAAAAACCTCGTGCCCAACCGAATCTTCGAACTTAATCCCACGGACAATTATCGATGTATTCCCATTTTGCTTCGTCGAGAACGTATCTCATCGTAAGATCAAGAGGACTATCAGCCTTATCCTTTTTCGGATAGTTTTCGTTGTACAGTTTTTCGAATTCAGATTTGGGGATACCGCCCTCGTCATCCCATGTAAAGAAAGCCCCGTCATTTACGTTGTCGCCGCACAGGGTCATGCCGTCTTCGGTGTCGTAATTTCTCAGAACGTGATAAAATTCATCCTCCCCATTGTAGCTGTGAATATCCGATATTGCATACGACCCTTCAGGCAGATGTCTAGTAAAGTAGTCTTCTAAATCGTTTGCGATAAAAAAGAGACCTGTGCAGAAGCTGAATCCAATGAGATACCAATCGCCATGTTTCTTAAAAACGAAACTGCTCTCGTCGCTTGTGGAATAGCTTGTCGTATTCGGATTGAAGGCCTCCATCGTATACTTCCAGAACATATCGGAAGCCTTTGACACCAATTCATCGATGGTGTCAAAATCGTCAACATTGAAATCGAAGGTCTCTTCATCCATGCCACGTTTCCACACGTTTGGAGCACCTTGAATCATATTAGTAATCATTAGCTTGAGAAGCCCCTTCATCTGGGACTCATCGCACGCAATCGCAGTAAAATTATCGTTATAGCCACTCATAATGCATCCTTTCATAAAATGAACTCTACCTGTAAGCCTATCGTTGCGTTCGCTCAACTAATCAAGAATATTCTCCAGTCTTTCAAGCAGTTCCTCTCCTCCCTCTCCCTCGTCTTCAATACTTCCGGAAAACCAAGCACGCAGCTCGGTAGAATCCGTTAGCTCGTAAATATCTGTTAACTCGTAAATGAGATCGGCCCTGCTCTCGTAGTCGAAGTACTCTGCGATTTCGTCCAGCAGACTGGGGTCTTTCGCATCAATAGCATCGAAATCGATTCCCCTGTTTTTGCCACGATCGAACCTTGACGCAATGGCAAGGCGCTTCCTGAAGCTTTCGCTGACTTCTTCGTCGTCAAGATCCCAAAGCATAGCTTTCACGTCCTCGACGTCTTCGGCCCAATCTCGCAATTCCTCTGCATCCTCATAACCGAGCTCCTCAGCTATTTCGTCAAGCAGTCCGGGGGCAGCCTTTTCGATTTGCTCGAATTCTCCAGCATTTGCCTCCTCCCAGAAGAAGTCGCTCGGCTCAACCGAGTCAAACAACGCCCGAAGGGCAATTTCATTCAAATCGCCTGGCACAGAGCTTTTAACTTTGCCTGACCATTCTGCGTACTCGCCATAATCTACAATTCCTTCTGTGGGCGACCCGAAATCTTCACCCCATTGAATATGTGCGAATTCATCGCCCGTAGCACACACGTACTCCCCACCGTTAATAGATGCGCAGCCGTACTTCTTGGAATCCATAGATTTGCAAAAGCTTTCAACTTGATAACTGGGATTCCATTTAAGCCCGAGCCTCAATTCGATACACGGCTTGCCCCATTGCATCGATCCAGAAAGCGTTCCGCTTTCAGCGCCAGAATCGGGATTACTATCGAGAAGGCACAACAAGTTGTGATTAGCCACTCCGCTGTTCATTGCCATTATGAGCTTATCCCAACTCGCATCCGCGTCAACTCCTTTGAGAAGTTCGACCTGCGTTGCCTCCTCGAAGTTTTTAGACATAGTGTTGAGTAGTTCTTTTGCAGCCGTTTCGTTTTCAGAAACGAAAAATAGGCGCTGATCACAAATGTTTGCCATGATGACTTCCTTTCCTTTAACTTTTCTCTTCCCTAATATCCCAGCAAGCTTCCCAGTATTCGTTTCGCGGCGCCACGGGAAAGCTTCGCTTGCTTGCTTTGGTTATAGTAGTTGGCGATGCATCCGTAGCAGCAGGTCTCCTCGCCACAGCCACAGTGGCCATCCACAACCTTGTACGCCTCCTCGACAAGCTCGGTCACCCTATCGCTAAGCTGGCGCGCATGGCCTGCCCCACCAGGGACATCATCGTAAATAAGCAGGGATACTCCATGCATCTCGTTCTCGTACATCGTTCCGCCAAGTTCTGTCTCGGGCACTTCGAGAATCTTGGCGGCAGCGGTGAACAACGCCCACACCACAGCTTCCCAATCCTCATCGGCATAGGCAGGAGCTGCCTCGATGTCGAACACGAGCTCAAGCACATCGCTCACAAATGACGCCCCTAAAGCGTCGTACCGAAGAATCTTCGGCGCGATTCCGCTCTTCTCGCAATACCACCAGTGTTCGATCTTCTCACCAACTACCGCCGCAGCATTGCAATATTTGCAAACATGAAAACCTCCTCGAGGCGCATTGAGAACGCACAGCTGCCCGTTACCTGCATAGCGTTTCTGGACGCGCCCCCCTGCGAACTGAACTATTTCTGGACTCGTCTCGTTCGACCAGTGCTGACTGAAGTGAACCGTCGCATACCCCCTCGAACGAGGCTTCCTAAGCCCGATGCCCTTTTCCACCCGCTTGCCTTCGAAGCCGTATGATGGAATCAGCATGACGCCTTTCAGCTCGAATTCGGTTTTGCAGACAGGGCACGTCCCCGTGTTGCTGAAGTTATCAATCGGCCAGACGAATGCACCGCACTCGGGACACTTTCCGTATCGACGCTGCTGGAGGTCACGCCCTTTCGGCCGTCTTATTCCAACTGAGCGCCAGAGCACCTTCCCTGCGACAATTTCCGAACCAGGCGAGTACTCCCTAATGGCTTGGCGCATTCCGCGAGACAGTGAGAGCCTGTTGTCCTCAATCGACTGCTCAATTGCAGGAAGGTGAAGCTCGACCAGGTCCGTGGGGAAACCATATTTGGGGAGAATGCCGTTCTCCGCGAGAATCGATATGGTCCGCTCCTTCTTAAGCGCACCGAGCGCCCTCATAAGGCTCGACGCCTTGTACTCGTCTTCTCCCATGAAATCGTCCACGCCCTGCTGCAATCGGGCGTAGTCGGCATGCTTTAAAGCGTGTGCACGCACGAGCCTACCGCCGTCGTCATCATCGCTAGTAGGACTCGCGACGAGCATATCAACCCAACCCCAGTCCGCAATTCCCAGGCCTTGGAAAACAGGGAGAGCATCGGGTATGACTCGCGCGATCTGGCGAGAAACTCGTTCTGGCTTCGAGGCAAGATACTTCCTCAGTTCGCGCAAGCCGTTCGGTTCCTCAACGGAGAGGTCCATGAAGCTGTTGTACTCATGGGAATAATCCTCCTTGCCCAAGTTCTCGCTCGCGTAACGGAAGAACTCAGACATCGCCACGGCGAAGACGTGACGCACGGCAATAGCGTCGTTGTCCAAGTAGCACATGGGCACCCTGGTAGCACCCGTAATAATCCTTTCTGGATTCTCGAAATACGCGATATCGTGCGGACGGAGGCGCGCGAACGTGATGGCGTAGCCCGGCTTGCCCGCGCGACGGCCTACTCGACCTGCGCGCTGCGTGTAGTTGGCGGTTGAAGGAGGAACATTGCGCATGAAGATTGCGCGCAGATCCCCAACGTCCACGCCAAGCTCGAAGGTCGTGGTGCACGACAGCACGTTCACGTCCCCCTTGATGAAATCGCTTTGAATCTCCCGAGCCTTCTTGGAGGACAGCTGCGCCGTGTGTTCCTCGATATCAAGAGGCAGCGCTTCCTCTTGGTATACGACCTTGTAGAATCGATCCTTATCCCTGGCTTCGGCGAAGGTCATCTTGCGCATCGTCCCCTCGCACTTTGTCGTCGCGCAAACGCCGTGGGTATCCAAGTGCGTCTCGCACCCGCACGCATCGCAGCGGTAGAGGACGTCGTCGTCTGCGTGCGGGAACATCGTCCAGATATCCTTGTTGAGCCTGAACTTCTCCTTTACGGTCTCCTTGGGACCAACAAGGAAGTCATCGGCCTTGAAGTAACCTCCCAAGTATTTCACCATGAAGATAAATAGCTCTTGGAGTATCTTCAGCGAGTCCTCTCGAGAAATGTCGATGCCATGGACCCTCTTGGCGTATTTACGAATGAAAACGCTGCGCTTGTTCTCGGTAGTGCTCATGGACGTACCGGCAAACTGAACGATATCCTTTGATTTGGGGGCGCTCTCGCCCCCGAGAACCACAAGGTTTCCTCGCTTCTCGTGGTTGTTCCTGAGTTCCGGCACGCCCTCGGGAACCTCAATCGCGCCACGCTCTCGAAGCAAGTCGAGGCAAACCTTGGCAAACAGAATGTAATCCTCGGCAGTGAGCCATTTAATGCCATCGGCGTTGAGCTGGCAAGCGCGCTTTTCGACGAGGCCCTGAACCCTGGGGTCCGAGAAGCCCTCGTTAAACTCGACGGGCTCAATCCTCACGACGCCAAGCCCCTCGAGGCTGTTGCGAGAATCCTCTGCGGCGAGCTCATCGAGAACCCACGCGGTTGCCTGCCCCTTCTTGTCGGAGCCCAAAAGACCAGGATATCTCCTGTTAGCGGTACTCGCTATCCAATTCACCACAGCGCTCGGCTTGCAGCCATCGCCATCTGCCGATCTGGCCTCCACGGCCTCCCTGATAAGCTGACGACGCGTGATGCTTCCGTAAGTGCGCTCCATAGAAGGAGCGAAGAAGGCGGCATCCTGGCGCTTGTCCGAGAAGCAGATGATGCTCCCCGCCCTGCGCTCCTCGTCGGAATCTGCAAACCAGTCATCTTCGTCAGGTTCCTCCTTGTCGAAGGGAGGGACCTCCCTGACCAGGTCATAGCAGACAACACTTCCCGCAGCCTCGGGAGAAACCCTCATTGGCTGGATCGCCACGCGAGACTGATAGCCGCAATGACGGCAGCGCGCAGTCTCTTCATCAGCTTGCCAGCTCTCAGTCCGGTTGAGCGCCACGGGAACGCGAGGGGCCTCTTCGTGGCTGAAACGGTGAAGGCCACCATCCGCCTCATGATGGAGCGAACCGCAAATCGGGCACAGCCACTGGACCTCTTCATCGGAATCGCGCTCCTCCTCGTTCGCAAGTATGCGGTAGTAGATTCTCGGGATAAACTCGTCATCCAAGTCCGTGCCCTCGTGGCGAGGGTTCAGCCAAGCTGTGGCGGCCTCCTTTGCAGACTTCTCCTTGCCGAGAATGTAAGCCTGACCGCAATGGCGGCAAACCGAGACCTCGTACACGGGAGTGTCGTTGTTGTCGTCGTACTTCTCGGCGATAGTCTTGTTGGGAGTGAGCTTGCGAGTATGGAGGTTGAGGTAGATTCCCTCGGGAGCTCGCAGGAAAGAGTGGAAGCGACTCGTGAGGATGGGAACATCTTTGGAGCGCTGCGCAGAGGAAAGCACCTCGACCATAGCGGTGAGAGTTTCGACTCCCTTGCTGTTGCCCGCCAGCCCCTCGATCCCAAGTTCTCCAATGCTTTCGAGATCGGTGAGGTCAAGGAGACCCTCGCAGCGCCTTACCAGCTTGCATGCAGAGCGCTCACCTAAAAGTACCTTTCCAAGACCTAGCAACGGGCTTTCGCCCTCCATCCTCGAAAGCACGTTTGCCGGAACGTCGGAAGACTTTAGCACCTTGCTGATGGCCGATGCGTCCACAGACTCGGGGTCGCAAAGCGCCCTCCGAAGGCTTGCCCACGCAGCCAGCGGAAGCATGCCCCACGGCGTCTCGTCCAGGGCGTCTTGCGGCTGGTCTTTTTTGCTGCCCACCACGTCGAGTTCGGACCCTCCACCGGAGAATGGCTCTCCGAAGAGATCCTGCGCAAACTGGGCAACCTTCGGCTTCTCTTCATCGGTACCAATGGTTGCGGAGGTTGCGTAGCAATGAAGATGGGGCTGCTCTCCCGTTTCCGATTCGATACGAGCCTTAAGGCGGCGCAGCAGGTATGCGATTTCAGTTCCGAGGGTACCGGAGTAGATATGCGCCTCGTCGATGGCGATATGCCTCCAGTTCGCACCGAAGGCCTTGCCGAACAGCGGCGCATCCTCAGGACGAAGGAGGAGATACTCGAGCATCGAATAGTTGGTGAGCAGGATGTTGGGAGGATTCTTGCGAATCTCCTCGCGGGATATGATTTCGTTAGGAAGCTTGACTTGTCCGGGATTCTCTTCCTTCCATTTCTGGAGCGCCTTGGACTCGGTCTCCTCGGTGTCGCCGGTGTAACGACCGAAGGTGATATCGGTGCCTTCCAAAAGCATACGGAATCTCTTGAGCTGGTCGTTCGCAAGAGCGTTCATCGGATAGAGAATCATGGCGCGAACGCCAGCGGAGCAGCCCTTATCTCCGAACTCTTTGAGAATGTCATTGAGAATAGGCAAAAGGAAGCATTCGGTCTTACCCGATCCAGTGCCGGTAACAACAGCATAGTTGCGGTCGTGCGCAGCCTTCTCGATGGCCTCCACCTGGTGCACGTAAAGAGGGCGGTGCGGATCGAAGTTATCAGGATCGCCTCCGCCAAGGCCCAGCATTCCCTTGCAGAGAATCCCCTCCTCCACCAGCTTGGCACCAGTCTTGCCCTTCCGATACGGTGGTGCGGCCTCCAAGAAGGGGCCTTTTGCCAGGTAGCCGGGCCTTTTGAGAATACTCTCCAACTGGGCTTGAAGGTCTGAGTCTGCAAAGTGGATCGTGGTGGCAATGTACTCGCGGTAGGAGTCTTCCACCTTGCGCGCAGTCTCGATTGGATTGAATTCTTTGACCTGTACCATTTATGCCTGCCTTCTCAGAATGAACTTGGTTGCATATTCGTGCTGAGGCTCCCCCAGCCAGTCACTCGGGGACATTTCCATGATGACCGCCTTACGGGCGTCTAGGAACCTAACCACGCTTGGCGGAAGTACGAGCTCCGTCGCGCCAGCATCGGCAGACGCCTCCGCGATGAGTCTTCCGCCCACTTTCCTCTTGAATTCGAAGCAAACATCGCAAACAGGCCGTCCCTCAAAACGAAGCACGTGATTCCCGTCCGCAGTTACCAGCAGCTTCCAATCGGAGATGCCGATGCCCTCGGCGCAATCGAGAATCGCAACTTCGGACCAGGCCGGCCTTAGATACCCCTGGGTCACATCGTCACCGTAAATAAGAGAAAACTTCAGGGGAAGATCGCTCGGCCTCGAGTCGTCAGTCTGCTGGAAAGAAGCCGTATGCGCGAACAGGTTGAACTCGTGCACGCCCGGCTGTTTGAGCTCCTTAAAGAGGAGAGGTTCCAAACCGAGCATCACGATCGCGGCTCTGTTGTAGCGCCACCCATACGAGGCAATCCTGAAGTTGGCGGCGCTTGGGCCAAGATCCAAAGCATCCGCCAAGCAGACGGGACGCTCTGTGGACACGCGCGCGAGAGTGCTGGGAATCCCAATGTCGATGGCCGCAAGGGCGAGCTTCGCGTCGGTTTCCTTGCCGCTTTCGCTCGATCGTATGCGAAGGTGCAGGAACTCATCTTTGAGGAGGGTCTTGGCCGTGTACCTACCCCATGCACCCACGGCCGCGGCTTCTCCCTGGGTTCCAACGACGTCGAGCGCAAGGACTGCCTGGAAACCATACTCGGCGACCGCAATGCCAAAGTCGAAGCTTATAGATGTCGGCCTGAAGTCTTGAATCGGAACCACGGCGAAGCGATATCTGAAAACGACTTTACCTTGCGCGGACTTCTGCCTTGCCTCGATCAAGCATTCCTCGATATGGAGGTCGAATAGGCCCGACTCCTGAGGGATGAGGGCGATCTGAGCCGCAGTCGACCCGCCGTAGTCATCCGACCACATGACGCGGCGTGGTATCGATATTCTTTGCCCATCACTTATGCACATGATATCGAGGTCATCGAGCGCGGCAAGGCCATCGATAGATTCTATGGTCATGGACGGGAGGCCGCCGTTGGTGCCAAGTTCGCACGGGATGTACCCGTATAAGTCAACTCCGTCGGCGGTCTCGCCGATGATTCGCCTCTTGTCTATCTTGGCGACATACCGCTCCTGCCAGACGGCAACTTCCTCACCCGTCAGGTCATTTACAACCGAGCCCGAAGAACCAGGATCAACGTCGTAGATGAAGATCTGGGTTCCGCCCCATCCACCGGAGGTCTCGTATTCCGAAACCGCACGCATGCCCTGACCAGGCTCGATCCTGCATCCGTCCTTAACAATGTAGGCTATGCGGCGCGTTCGCGCGATTCTCTCGTTTCGTCCACGCAGGCGATAAAGCCCCTTGGCATCCTTAATGAACTCGAAGCAGCCAGGTTTGCTTCTAGTGAACGTTTGGTTCAACGAGCTTGCCTCCATGTATTCGCCGGTCTGCTCGCTTTTCTGCATGAGCTTCAGCTCGACATCGTAGCGGGCCTGCGGTTTGACAGCGATGCTCGCAGCTTCAAGGATGCACTTCCCCACACTTACGCTGAACTCAGAGCTGTGCTCCATCTCGCCATCGACGTAGTAATCGATTCTTGCCCCAGCAAGATGCAGCGGGAACTGCTGCCGTGGCCACCGCATAGACACGATGCCCTCCGCGAGGTCGAGCTGCAGACTGGCCATGGGGAGATAGATAAGCCTCTGCCCACTTTGCCGCCTCTCACGCGGAGAGCTCGAAGAGCGAGATCTTGCGGCAGCGGAGGTTTGTTCCCGGCTCTCGCGCAAGGCATCCATAGCTGCTTCCGGAAGGCCAAAGTTGGATAGCATCGTGTAGCCGCTTCGAGAGTCTTTCGAGCTTTCTACCTGGACAGCCACGCGCATGGATGCCTCGAAAAGGGGCGCGATGGTCGAGTCCGGAGCCTTCTCGAGGATGTTCAGCACAACCTTCTTCGGCGCAAACCGGCTCTCCGGGTTCTTCAGCTCTTTGAGGATCGAGTGCCCGTCCATTTCCCCGCCAAAACCATAATAACCAGCGGCGATTTCGTTTGCCAGGGGAAGGATGCACTTCTCCCAAAGATTGGACCACGAATCAGCCGACAAGCCGCCATGGAGAAGCGCGGTGTAGTAATAGCAGTTGACTTCCTCGTCGCGAGCATAAAGAGGCATTCCACGCCGCTTGATGTGGTCGACAAAGACCCGCTTGAACAAGCCTTGCACGCTGCCGTCGGTAATTGGAAGCTCCGCGAAGAAGTTGCCCCACAGGTTTCCGTCGCTGTAGACGTTTCGGGCCCTATCGGCCACATATATCACAAAAGCATTCCTGAGATGCCGATTGATCAGGGAGAGGGCTGATCGAGGCTGAGCTGAGTAGTAGTTGAAGAGTTGCAAGAAAGCATCACTCAGCTCATCGAGATCGGTCGGGAATTCCTCAAACGCCTGGTAGACCATGACGTCATCGAACCTGTCGTCGAGATCGTCGAACGCTTCCCTCGCGCGCTTCTCAAAACCCCTCAATGCGTCAGAAAATGGCATCGAAGGCAACGAGGTAGGCCCATCGTGCGTCAATAATAAACGACCGGCGCTCGAAGCGCTGAACTTCCGCGGAGCAACGAAGGAGGCCTTGGCTTTCGAGAGGGTCTTGTCAACGGCTTCTTTATCGATTTCCCTCTTCTGCAAGACTGACGAAGCGAACTTCTCTGGGTTCGCGCGATAGCGTTCCTGAAGCTCGATTATCACGTCAGCGTCACGCCATTCGAAAAGAGCATCAATATCTTTTTCCGAAAGATCGAGAAGCTTCGGAAGCGTATCGAACCCGGCATGCTTGATGACGCGCCGAATACTCGCACTACCGAGATTGAGCTCGGTAACGGGCGTAGTCTTCAGTCTTTCGAAATTGCTCTGATCGCTCATTCGCGCTTCCCAAGAAAGTGAGTTGTAATCGGACTTCCGCTTTGGCTTATTATAAGCATACCCTGAATCCTGTTCTTCGCATATGAGAAGGGCTATCTCATGGTCATTGCCGTTCCCATGCCATCAGGCTCGTCTACTCAATTTCAAAATCGAGAAGGTCGATACCGAGGGATTCCGCTTTTTGGCAAAGCTCGCATGCGCCCATGCTCTCGATGTCGGAGAGGTCGAGGATCGCCGCGGGGAAACCATTAAACATGGCGGTACCGAAGTAGTCAGTCATGTAGTCGCGAAGCTTGTCAACATCGATGGTGGCCATGCGCGCCCTCTTTCCCGAATCCGCGCCCTGCTGACGGACCTTCAACCTTCACCTTGCCAGCGAGACGCACTTTCCCTGCCAGGATAGAACCACTTCGAGAATAACACAGCATTTGGCATAGTATCCTTACTATATGCCGCGTTTCCCGATAGAGAGAAGTGTAGCCGAGAAAAATGCCGTGGCTGTCCGCTGCAATGGACAGGCTAAGATAAAGCCATTGTCACTTTGTCGCGGTAGGCTTCGACCAGCAACGATTTCTAATCAAGACTATTCCATTTGCGCATGACGTCTATAAAAGATTTCATTTCGCATATTCAAGGGCACATACATACACTTACCCCCAATAGGTGCACCGACCAACCCAGCAAAAGACCGCTAGCAAATGAGGAGGGGGACATGAATAATAAGGAATACACCGTTTCCGAAGTTATCGACTCCTTTGGAATGAACAAACACACCTGGCTCATGTTCATGCTGCTTGCCCTTGCAATGATTCTCGATGGCTACGACTTCATGGTCGTCAACTCGACAAACATGTTCGTCGCGCACACTTTTTGGCCGGATAACCCCAATCCAGGCGCCCTGATGGGGTCTCTTACCACCTGGGGCCTGCTCGGCATGGTCATCGGCGGGGCTATCGGAGGCATCCTCTCCGACCGCATAGGCAGAAAGAAGATGCTCATTATCGCCGTCATGTTCTACGGCCTCTTCACCTTGCCGCAAGCGTTCTCGAACGACCTGGCGTTCTTTGCGGCTTTCCGACTGATTGCGGGACTAGGCGTCGGCTCTTGCATTCCGATCGTCACCACCGTCTTTGCCGAGACCATGCCCTCAAAACACCGCGGGCTCTTCATCGCCTGTGGCCAAGCTTGCATGGTCGGCGGCTGGGTGGTCGCCGGTCTCGTCGCCAACCCCATCTGTAACGCCGAGGTCCCCCTTCTAGGCGACTTCACCAATGCCGTTACCTATATCGCCACGACAGCCGCTGGTGAAACAGTCGAGCAAACCATGTATGCAAATTGGAGACTGTGCTATCTGATCGGCGGCATCCCCCTGGTATACGGAATCGTCCTGTTCTTCCTCATGAAGGAAACGCCTCACTGGTATGCCAACGCCGGTCGTTTCGACGACGCTGTCAAGGTTTTAGCAGACATTGAGCGCATATCGCTCGGCACCGAGACCAAGCGCGACCCTTCGTGCCTGGTCGTCCCTCCGCGCCCCAAGAAAACTACGCCGAGCGTACTGTTCTCCAGCAAATACATCATTGGAACTTGCGCAATTTGGTCCCTGTACTTCGTCGGTCAGTTCTGCGTCTACGGAATGAACGCCTGGCTACCGGCATTGTTTAGCGGCATAGGCTACTCGCCTTCGGAAGCGGTGTCGCTGCAAACATGGAACAATTTTGCGGCGATCATCTCCAACTCTGCCGCAGGCTTCATCTCCGACCGCGTTGGCCGCAAGCGCAACCTCTTAGGAGCATGGGTTCTCTGTGCCGCCGTGATCGTCATCTGCTCCATCTTCGTCGCGCCCAACCAATTCCTGTTCTGCATTGGCCTCATGCTGCTCTTCGGTTTCTCCCTAAACTACGCCATCACCTCGGTAAATCTCCTGATGCCGGAGCAGTACCCAACCGCAATACGCAACACGGGCGTTGCATGGTGCCAAGCGTTCGCACGCTTTGGAAGCTCTGCGTCCTCTATCGTGCTCGGAGGCATCGCGGGCATGGCAGCATTCCAAACCATCGGAGGAACCACAAACTGGTCATTGGTCGTGCTTGTGCTTATCGTCCCATTCGTCCTGGGCTTTATCTGCGCGCTTCTCTTTGTTCGCGACACTAACGGCAAATCGATGGATCAACTCGCAAATGAGGCGACTGGAGACGAGCTGAGCGGAACAGCCCCGTTCGCGATCATGCTCGCAATCGTTGTGATTCTCTTCTCCTTGTGCATCGTTTGCCCACTGGCAATCAGCGGATGGTCCAAACTCCCCATTGCCTTGCCGCTTATGGCCACCGGCATGCTCCTTCCCTTCGCCTTCTTCTTCATCTTTGGCGGAAAACAGCTGGCGAAAGATGCGGGAAGGAAATAAGCTAGCCCATTACAGTCTGAGGTAAGCCACCGGTGAATTTCGGTGGCGAGCATTCGGCGCATTGCCTACGATACGGGCAAGCCCCGAGGGGCCGCCGATCGGGCGCCTCCGGATG
>NZ_CAKTTZ010000058.1 GCF_934617235.1 uncultured Ellagibacter sp.
GCGGAGGACATGGGGTGCGCGTTTGAGATGGCGGAGCACCTCGGCCCGATTTACTTCAAGAGGGACGACGAGGTTGTCGTTTTGCTCGAGAAGGCCTATCGCGATGTCACGGGCGATATGGAAAGCGAGCCTTTCACAGTGGGCGCCGCGACGTTTGCGCGCACGATGAGGAATACCGTTGCCTTTGGGCCGATCTTCCCTGGTCAGGTGGAGATGTCGCATCTTCCGAACGAGTTCATCGCCATCGAGGACCTCGACAAGTGCACCGAGATCTATATCCGCGCGCTCTCGAACCTGCTGACGCGCGAGAACAAGGGCCGCTAACCCGAGTGACGCGAGTTGCTTCGAGCGCGCGAGGCGGCTTGGCCCTCTTGCGAACTGCTTGAGAAAGATAATAACGACTAACAGTCTGCCGGGAGTCCCCGGCAGACTTGCTTTTGGGGCAAACACGGGCGGGCCTCAAATTCGAAGTAGCAACGCGTGCTCTAAGTGCTCTCAAGGCGTATGTGGGCGAGCAAAGATCTTCGATGTTCTGTATTGCAAAACTAGCTAGAAAGCTAATCAAATTTCAAAATAGTAAACCGCAAACAAGGAATGGCGGCGCTGCGTGTACTTTTCCGACTCGGGTGCGAATATCCTGCATTCTTCAGGCTTCGCACAACAACTCGTGGGGGTGGGTCTCACTGTTAGTTGCTTGGAACGCACTGACTCGCTCGATACTATTGGCTTGCGATTTCGTTAAGGCGAGTCAATGTATAGCGATAGTAACGAAAGAGGAGGATGTTATGTGTTTCAGGCCACCGGACACAACGTCAGGTCCGCTCATTTGCCCAGAATGCGGAAAAAAATCGTGTCACCGAATTTCCGACCGGTCAATTACCCCTTCTGTAAGGCTCCGCTTCCGCCCGAAGGCGCTCCCGCGGCTCCTTCGGCAGGTGGGGCGCTGGTTGCTCCCGGCGCTCCGACGGTGCCAGGTGCACCGAAGCCTCCATCTGGGAAATAGCAGAACTGCCATAATGGCGTGACCCAGGGTTTTGTTACCGCCCAGGTCACGCCATTTTGTTCTGCCCAGCCAAATGATGGGGCTTCCATGATATAGTAATTATTATGCATTTCTTGACTGAGGGGGAGGCGGTCTTATGCATATTGAGTACCTGTATTATTTTCGGGACTTTTCCAAGTCGCTCTCGATATCGAAGACCGCGGCGGAGTATTACATGGCGCCACAAGGTCTGAGCAGGGCATTGCACCAGCTTGAAAAAGACTTCGGTATCACTCTTATGGCCTACAACAACAATGCGGTGACTCTTACTCCGGCGGGCAAGGAGCTCGCCGAGCTCGTCGAGGGCATAATCGCGCAGTACGATGACGCACGTGGGGCGCTCACCAAGTACAAGCTCTCGGAAATCGCTCCAAGCCAGGGAATCGTGAGGGTGACGGTCACTTCCTGCGTGTCGCGTTATCTGCTCACGTTGCTCGGCTTGCAACAGCCAGGCCTATTCCCCTTTGCGGTGAAAGTCAACGAGGCGAATATCTATCGCCTGGTCCCTCACTTATTATCGAGGGAAAACGAGGACTGCTTGGGAATTGTGTCGTTTCCTGCGACCAATCGGCATCGGCAAATCGTCGAGGCGGCAATCGAAGAAGAGGATTTGGTGTATCGCCCTCTCGCCGTGTCGCCCCTCGTTGCGGTGGTGTCCGAATTCTCTCCGCTTTCTTCGAAAAAGGTGATTACCCCGAAGGACCTTGACTCATGTCAGATCGCGCGGTATCGGGATACTGTCTTGGGCGACGCTCTCGATGATTATGTAAGAGAAGACAACATCAAAACGATTACCAATGCCAGTTCTGTCGTGTACGACCAGGTCATCGAGCATCAGGCGGTCAGTTTTGCCCCTAAGCTCGCCGAGGGAATGCGAACGCTCCCTCAACATGTTGTTCTAAAGCCGACGGAAGGGTTATTCAGCACAGAGTTCGGCATTCTTGTGGCTAAACGCAATATCTCTTCAGCTAATGTCGGTTGCGTTTTGGATTACATCGATCAAAAGCTCGAAGAGGAGAGGGAAAAGCCTCGCTATTTCAAGACGTTCGAGATGCTACCGTCATGATCTTCCTGCTCGCGCATTAAGAGAAGAATCCAACGCCCCTTCTTTCCTGCCATTGTGGTCGGTTCGGGAAGAAGGGGCGTTTTGCTGCATGCTCGAAACCCTGTCGTCTTCGGTAGCTCATCAAAACAGTTGAAGCACTTAAACAAGCGCTTGTTCGACCTTCTTGTGGCCGCATCGTATCGTACTCATGGGATGAAAAAGGGGGTTGAAAAGAGAGGGGAACCAAAGGGGACATGATCCGTCATCCTAAATCTGTCCAGCACTCCCAACGGGTTTATCTAGTGGCAGATCGTTTATGTTTGTGAGGAGGATCAGACAATGGCAGGACCAGTTACAGACGGGAAGGCGACGGAGGCGAAGAAGGAGCCTCATTATTCTGTTGCTGACCGAATGAACCGTATCCCAACATCACCGCACACAACTCTGATTATTTTCTTTGTGTTGATGGGTTGGTTTGCTGAGACGATCGACCTTGGCGGTACGAGTTTTCTCATGCCAACTATCCGAGAATATTTCGGCATGGACGCAACAACGGGCGGCTATTATTCGTCGATTTGTTTTCTCGGAATGTTCATCGGCGCTATTGCTGCTGGGCGCATCGCCGACAAGGTCGGGCGAAAAAAGACGATTGTCGTCTCGATGCTTATTTGGGGTGTCGCGGGATTCGCCTTGGTAGCATCTCCGAACGTGTATTACCTGTTCACGATGCGATTTATTTTGGGCCTCGGGCTTGGTGCTCAGTTCCCGGTCGCACTTAGCTACCTTAGCGAGCTTGTTTCCGGCAAGGACCGACCGAAGTTCATGACGCTCTACCAGCTCATGACGCCTGTCGGCTTTGCGGTCGCCGGCGTGCTCACGGTGCTCATCCTTCCGCATTTCGACTGGCGTGGAGTATACCTTGCCGAGGCTTTGCCTGCGCTGTTCGTAATCGGAATCATCAAATGTTGTCCGGAATCGCCCCTTTGGCTTGAGGCCAAGGGCCGATGGGAGGAAGCCGATGCAATCTGCACGAAATTCGAGCAGGAAGCCATAGCGAGGCACAAGGAACTTCCCCCCGTCGAGGTCATCGAGCGAGTCCAAACGAAAGCGACGTTTAAGGACCTTTTCAGCTCGAAGTACCTAAAGGTTACCATACTCTGCTTCTTTGTGTGGTTCATTAGCATGTTCAGCGATTACGGATTGACGACATGGCTCACGACGATTCTGATCGAAAAGGGCTTTGACGTCGTGCAATCCACTGGCTTTGTCACCATCGGTATCTTGGGTGGTATTCCCGCATGGTTCTTCTCGACGTGGGCGGCGAAGAAGTTCGGTCGCAAAAAGACGTTTCTTATCGCGGGCCTGTGCACTTCGATCTTCGGTATCGCATACGGCGCCTCGACCACGCTTATTATGCTCATCATTACAGGCATCCTCTATCAGTTCGGCAAGTACTTGAACGCGATGATGATGGCTCTTTATACGCCCGAGTTGTACGAGACGAGCATTCGAACGACGGGAAACGGTCTGGCGACTTCGTGGGGCCGAATGGGCTCTATCATCGGGCCGATTGTGCTCGCGGGCGTCATGACGAGCTTCGGTGTGTACACCACGATGTACATCGCGGCGGCTATGGTTATCATTCCTGGTTTGCTTGTATTCCTTATCGGTCCTGAAACCAAGGACAAGAAATTCTAATCAGCTACAACCGTTTTTGAGCCGAATTTGGCTGACGGTGGTGGACTGCGCCCTTTTTCGGTGCAGACGAGACATGGACGAGAGAAAAGACGGAGGTAGGACATGGAAAAAAAGGTACGCACAGTATGCTTCGACTGCCACTCCAAATGTGGCGTCATCCTTACTGTCAATGACAACAATGAGATTGTTCGCGTAGAGGGCGATAAGGATTGCCCGGTCAACGACGGCATTCTTTGCGTGAAGGCGTTTTCGGCCCAGGAAATCCACTCCCATCCCGATCGCCTGAAGTATCCCATGAAGCGCAAGACGTGGTCGGTAGACGAGCCCCATACGGAAAATCGCGGCAAGGACGAGTGGGAGCGCATCACGTGGGATGAAGCCATCGATCTCATCGAGGCGAAGATGCGCAAGGTTATCGACGAATACGGTCCGCAGTCGATTATCATTTCCCAGGGTACGGGTCGCGGCTCCAACCACTTCCTTGATCGCTTGAACAACTCCTGGAACGGCGGCGGCAAGGTATGGCCTACTCATGTTTGCCTGCTTCCGAACCTAGCTCAAACGCATGTGACCTGGGGCCGTATGTTCCATCCTCATGAGGCGTGCGACTACCGCAACGCTGGCTCCATCGTTATGTGGGGCACCAACCCCATTCGCTCGCGCCAGTATTCCGGCCTTCGCATCATGGACGCGAAGCGCAACGGTGCGCACGTCGTGGTCGTCGACCCGGTCTTCCGTGATATCGGAGCTAAGGCCGACCTTTGGGTTCCGGTTCGCCCCGGCACCGATGGCGCTCTGGCGATGGGTCTCACCAACCTCATGTTCCAAAGCGGCAAATTCATGAACGCCGAGCCTATGCTCTCGAAGTGGACGAACGCTGGCTTCTTGATCGATGCCGATACCCGCATGATGCTTCGCGAGGCTGATCTCGTCGAAGGCGGATCCGACGAGCACTACGTCGTCTGGGACAGGAACGCCGACACCATCGCCATCTGGCGTCCCGAGACGGAAGATTTTGACCGCGAGGACGTACACCCCGACATTATGGGCGTTCACGAAGTGACCTTGAAGGACGGCTCGAAGAAGGAATGCAAGACCGGCCTTGAGACCTACAAGGACGAGGTTGCGATGTGGACCCCCGAGAAGGTTTCCGCCGTTACGTGGACTCCGGTCGAGAAGATCCTTCAGATGTTCGACATCATCACCAACCCCACTGACGGAAAGTCCTCGCTGCTCACCGCGTATCTCGGCGCCTGCATGATGACCTCGAACGCCCTGCAGTCGGGTCGCGCGATCACCATTCTCCAGCTGCTGCTGAACCCGCCGATCGACGACAAGGGCGGCATCTACTTCAACACCTTCTGGGAGTTCATGCTCGATCCTAAGATCACCGCGTACGACCGCGTTCCGCCGAAGCTGCGCCTCGGCTACGACAAGCATCCGATGTACACGCAGGTTTACGGCAACGCGAACATCCCGAACGACGTGTGGGACGCAATGCTTACCGGCGAGCCCTGGCCTGCCAAAGTGATGATTTCCGTTGCGAACGACCCCTTGGGTTGCTTCGAGGACACGGAGAAGATCCATCGGGCGCTGCTGAGCGATATTCTCGAGCTCAATGTCGACATGGACTACTTCATGACCCCCGGCAACGAAATCGCCGACATCGTTCTTCCCGCTGCCCACTGGTCGGAGCGCGTTGGCGTGTTCGATGAAGAGCTCTATCCCGAGCCCTGCCCGTTCATCATTCCGCAGAAGGCCGTCGACGCTCCGGGCGAGGCTCAGGACGACTGGTACTTCCAGCGTGAGCTCGGTCGTCGTTTCGCTCCCGATCTGTGGCCGTGGAAGTCTTCCGAGGAGATGCAGCTTTGGCGCCTCAACGAGTTCCATCTGAAGCCGAACGGTAAGGAGCCTATCAACGACTACGAAGAGGCTGCGAAGATCGGTTACTTCGTCCTGTACGGCGGAGAGAACCGCACCACGAGGCAGCATGAGAAGGGCCTGGTCAAATTCCAGACTCCGACGACGCGCATTGAGGTGTTCTCCGAGCAGATGCCTTCTTATGGCTACGACTCGCCCCTGCCGAGCTACAGCGAGCCTTTCGAGAGTCCGTATCAGACGCCGGACCTCTATAAGGAATACGACCTCTGCCTTACCACCGGCGCTCGCGACTACGCTTTCTACCACTCCGCATGGACGAACATCGCCCACCAGCGCATTCTCGAGCCGTGGCCCTATATCGAGATTAACGAGGATGACGCGCGTGAGCGTCAGATCTCCGAAGGCGAGTGGCTTTGGGTCGAGACCCGTCGTGGCAAAATCAAGGCAAAGGCCCGCGTCTCCAAGGGCGTCATCAAGGGCGCTGCGTCCATGTGCCGACCCAACTACAAGCACGCTTGCAAGGAGCTGAATCTTCCTGGTTTCAGCTGGGACAAGGGCAACCCGAACATTCTCACCACTGCTGAGGGCTCCGATCCGGGCTTTGGCGCGGCGTCGATGCGAAGCTTGCTTTGCAAGGTCACCAAGGTGAACGAACTGTAGTCCGATAGTTGAATCCTCGCGTGTTAGGAAGGAAGAACCATGGCAAAGAAAATTGGAGTGCTCGTAGAGCTTGATTATTGTGTTGGTTGCTCAGCGTGTCAGCTGGCTTGCCAAGACTATTACGACTTGCCGGTAACCGAAACGTATATGCGCGTGTTTCTGGGCAAGCCCGATGTCGTCGACGGCCGCCACGAGATGTTTATGTCGCCGTACGCGTACCGTCTCGACAAGTGCGCGAATTGTCTCGAGAAAGAAGGCGAGGCTCCCTGTGCGGCAATCTGCATCTCCAGGGCGCTGCATGTCGATGAGCTCGACAAGATCAACGAGCTCGCGGAGAAGACAGACGGCCATCTCGCTGTCTATCGCTAGTTGATTCATATCTAATGATACGTCGCCTCGTCCGCTTTCATGCGGGCGGGGCGACCGCGTGTTACTTTGGAGGCGCGTCATGACTTTCGCCTGCACCGATTGCTCCCGTTGCGGCAAATGCTACGACAAGCATTCGACTTGCCCACAATGCGCGGGCCCGATTAACCTGCTTGAGGACGCCTGCCCAAACTGCGGCGAGCCCATTACCGACGCGATGCGCGATGCTGCCAAGCAGAAATATCTTGCAAAGAAGCGAATCGAGCACCAGAAGATCGTTGAACTTGCTCAGCAGGCGAAAAAGCGCCGAGAGCAGCAAGAGCGGCCGAAGCCTGTATACCCCTGGGAACAAAGGGAATAGCAGCTGATCTTAGCCATTGCGGAGAGGGGGAGCCGTGCTCCATGCTGGAATCGACTTGGGCTCGAAGACCGTGAAGCTCGTCGTGCTTGATGATGGGCTCGAGGTGCTGTATTCGTCTTACGAGCGCCATCTATCTAACGTGTTCGAGACGCTTGCCTACACATTGAAGAACGCGAGCGTTCACTTCCCCCGCGAGGCGATGACCTTCGGTGTTACAGGCTCTGCTGGAATGCAGCTTGCCGAGTTGTTGGGCTTGCCGTTCACTCAGGAGGTCGTTTCGGTCCGATCGGCGATCAAGACGCTGATTCCTCAAACGGATACCGCCATCGAAATCGGGGGAGAGGATTCGAAGATCCTGTTTTTGACGGGTGGCGAGGAGCTGCGGATGAACAGCACGTGCGCAGGCGGCACGGGCGGCTTCATCGATACCATCGCCGGCATGCTCGATATGAACGCCGAACAGCTCAACTACTGTGCCCATGGCTGCAAGAACATCCTGCCCATCGCTTCGCGTTGTGCGGTGTTTGCCCAGGCAGACGTACGCCCGCTCATCAATCAGGGGGTCTCGAAGGAAGATATCGCCGGCTCCGCGTTCGATGCGGTTGTCGCCCAGTGCGTCGGCGGCTTGGCATGCGGAAGGCCCATTGTTGGCAACGTCGCTTTCTTGGGCGGACCGCTTCATTTTCTCTCGGCGCTGCGGGAACGCTTTATCGATCGGCTCGGTCTTGACAACGATCACGTGGTGGTCCCGCGCGAGGGTCATCTGTTTGTTGCGCAAGGAGCTGCGCTGGCCCAATGGCATGCTCAACCTTCCACCCTCTCTCAAATGGTCGAGAAGATAAACGGAATCGATTGGAGGCAGGGAGCGTCCCTGCCTCGTCTTGACCCGCTTTTCGGCAGCAAAGAAGAGTTCGAGGCATTTTCCAGGCGCCACGCGTCTCATCGTGCGCCTCGGACGAATATGGGCGCATATGAAGGAGAGGCGTTTCTCGGAATCGACTCTGGCTCCGAGGCGATCAAGTATGCGCTTATCGCAAAAGATGGCAGCATTCTTCGAACGTATTATGCTCGATCGGCGGGAAATCTCATTGAGGCCGCGAGGGATATGCTTCTCGATCTGTGGAAGCATATCCCTCGCATGCACGACGGTTCTCCCGCAATTACCATCGCCCGCTCGCTCGTCACGGGGTATGGTGAGAATTATCTGCGCCAAGCGCTTCGGGTAGATGCGGGCGAAGTTGAGACGGTGTGCCATATGCGCGCCGCGCAATCGCTTTCCCCCGATGCGGACTTCATCCTGGATATCGGCGGGCAGGATATCAAGTGTATCTACCTGCGCAATGGTTCGCTTGACAACGTTGTCCTCAACGAGGCTTGCTCGAGTGGTTGCGGGGCGCTGCTTTCCGGGATGGCGTGGTCGATGAACGTCCGCTTCGATAGGTTCCTCGATGCTGCGTTGTTTGCATCCGAACCGGTTGATTTGGGAACGCGCTGTACGGTGTTCATGACATCGCGCGTGCGTCATGCTCAGAAGGAGGGCGCAACCATCGGGGACATCTCCGCGGGTCTTGCGTATTCCGTTGTTCGCAATGCCGTTTTCAAGGTGATGCGCGTGCGCGATTTCACCGCCCTCGGCAAGCATGTCGTGGTGCAAGGTGGGACGTTTCTGAACGACGCCGTGTTGCGCGCGTTCGAAAAGCTGTCGGGAATCGAGGTAGTGCGTCCCGATATCGCGGGGCACATGGGCGCATATGGCGCTGCCCTTCTGGCTCGTGAGCAGCATGTTCGCGGCAAAGGCAAAAGTGCTTGCAGCGTTTCGGAGCTTCTCTCGCTCGAGCAATTGAAGAGACTGCAACTGACAGTGCGAACAGAAACGTGCGAGTTGTGTGGGAACCATTGCTCGATAACGGTCACGACTTTTGAAAGCGATGGCGAAACGCGAGTGCTGTCCGTTGGGAACCGCTGCACGCGCGGCGATCGCTCGGACGCGAAAAGCGGAATCCAGTTTTCGGATTATTACTCCGCTCGCGTGCGAAGGGCGTTTACGCGCGCTGCGCGAGAAAGTTCGGGGGCGCGAGGCTCTATCGGTGTCATGCGAACCCTCGAGATGTTCGACCTCTTCCCCTTCTGGGATGGGGTTTTGAGCGACTTGGGTTTCGACGTTGTTTTGTCAAGCGAGCGCGCGAAGCTTCGCGGTGCGGCGCTTGGGACGATTCCTTCCGAATCGGCGTGCTTTCCCTCGAAAATCGTGCATGCACATGCGCTTGACCTGGTGAGTCGTCGGGTAGCTGCAATATTTGCGCCGAGTGTGCGCGAGATCATGCAAGGAGAGCTCTCTTGCCCGTCGTCGAGGGGCGTCCCCTTCGTCTTGAAGGCGAATGTGGAGAAGATCGGTGAGGGAGGCGTGCCTCTTGCGGCTCCCGTTCTGGAAGGGTTGTTCTCTTCCGAAGATTTCGATGTTTGCGCCGATGTCGCGGCCCGGCTTCTTGACGCCTTGCGCCCCATTGCCCTCGACCTCTCTTTGGCCGATATCGAGCATGCGCTTGTGGTTGGATCTGCGGCGCAAAGAGCGTTTCGCGACGACATCGCGAGGATGGGAAAAACCGCCCTTGCCGCAATCAGGCAAAGAGGCGGGCGGGGGATCGTTCTTGCTGGGCGTCCGTATCACGGAGATCCCGAAATCGGCCACGGGATAGCGGGCTTGCTTCGAGAATGTGGGTTCGCGGTTTTAACCGAGGATATGTTGTTGTTTGCTGAGGGACCGCTAGAAGCTGAAGCGTTAAATCTTTCAGGCTGGCTCTATCCTGATCGGGTGCTAAATGCTGCGCAAGCAACAATCGCCTTCGACAATCTCGAGTTCATGGAACTGTACTCGTTCGGCTGCGGGCTTGACGCGCTCACTGTCGACCGCGCGCGGGAGATTATCGAGGGCAACGGGAAGGTCTTCACTGCTTTAAAGATCGACGAGATGGTCGATCTGGCGTCGACCCGCATCCGGGTCCGGTCGATGATTGCCGCGCACGAACGACGAAGCTTCGAGAAGAGAGGGTTGTTCGAAGATGACGGAAAATAATAGAAACCTGCTGATTCCTGTCTTTTCCGATTTCCATGCGCCGTTTATGAGGGCTTCGCTTAAGGGCGCGGGGTGCGATTTCGTTTCACTGGCGAGCGGGGCATATGATCGAACCGCGGCTCTTGGTTTGGCCCATGTGAACAACGACGCCTGCTTCTCGACCATCATCACTGCGGGTCGAACCATTATGGCGATGGAGGGCGAAAGATTGTCGGTTGACGGCGGCCACTTGGGGGTGTGCGCCTTGCCCTGTCTTTGTCCCGACTGTCGGTCAAGGGACGCCCCTTGGTTCACGCATCGCGCTCTTGAAGGGGAGGCTTTGGGTGGTGTGCGCGTTCTCGACCTGCTCGACCTTGACGAGGACTTTTGCGACGACGTGTGCGCTGATCTTCCCGAGCGTCTTGCATGTGGGCTTGTCGTGGGCGATATCATTCTTCAACTTGAGAACTATCTTGTCCCGCTGATTTGCAAAGGGGGTTCGTCTTCGGGAAAAGCGTCGAGCGAGCTTGCCCGATGCCGCGCCGAGGCGATTTACGCTGCTGAGTTGGGGGAGAAAGACGCGGTACGGCGAGTTGCCGAGCAGGTAGATGCGTGCGCTCGAAGGCACCTTGATGAGGTTTCCTGCCTTCCGGAGATTGGCGTTGTCGGTTCTTATCCCGCAATCTTCGATAGAGGGATAAACGATGGGCTCATCGCCAAGATTCGCGATGAGGGGTGTCGGGCGGTGGTCCCGTTTGCCTCGCAGCTTTTGGCGACAATTTGCCGAGGGCGCGGGGTATGGCCCCGTTTCGCGGGTGCTATAGAGGAGATGCTCGCTTTTCTTCAAGGGGATTATTATGCTCCGATTCCAACTAATGAGGAGCACTCCGACATTCAGGACCAGGTGCTGCCAGCAGATGTTGCAACAGGATCCAGCATTCTCGTGCCGGGGTACATCGGACTCTTTGCTCGTCGTGGAGTGTTGGACATTGCTTATGCAGGCACCTTTGCCTGCATGTCTGGGCACGTTGGCGGAAGCGGAGTTCTTCGTGCAATTAAGAAGCGCTATCCGGAGCTATCGGTTGCGCCGCTCGAATACGATGCTGGTACGAGCTCCGTCAATCAGCTGAACCGACTGAAGCTGCTCGCTTCTGTCGCCAGGGAACGCCGCGCGATTCGTTGAGGGGCAGGGAGCCGCGATTCCGTCTTTATGGGTGCGTCCGAAAAATGCGAAGGCCCCTGTGGATAGAGGCCTTCGCATTGAGGGAAGCTGTCCGTCGCGAGGGAGGAGAGGACGAACAGCGGACGCGCGCGGGGCAATTGGGAAGTGCCCTGGCGCTACGCTATTTCGAATTGAGCCGGAGACTCTCGAGGCGACGCATGTCGCGGTTCCACATCTTCGAGAAGACGATGACGTCAAGCGTTGAGATGATGGCCAGCGCTCCCATGATGAGGAATACTCCCATGCGGTTGCTGGGATCGTTGACGATGGCTTGCACGACAATGTTGAGCAGCGAGCCGAAGACAATCGCGAAGTTTACGACTGAGAGGTTGAACGGATAGCGCTTCGAGCCGAATCTTTGCCTTGAGAAAGCTGACGCCACAACAGGGACGCCTCCATAGCAGAACCCGCAGCAGAAAGCACCGACAACGTACAATCCCGAGATGCCGGTCATAAATGCGCCGACAATGCATGCCGTTGCGCAGATTGCGACTATTCCATCAACGAGCATGGTGACTTTCACATTGGTCTTATCGTACAATGCGCCGATGATGACGCGGGCGAGCCCGTTGCAGGTTGAGACAAGGCCCACGAGGAGCGTTGCGAAGCCGACGTCGAAGCCGACAAGTTGCGCATCGGAGGCGCAGTTCCCAATGGTGGCTAAACCGATTGCGATGACGACAATCGCCCAGATGCAATAGACGTAGAAGGTCGGCGTTTTCAAGATGTTGTCGTTGTCTGCGGGGTCATCCGAATTGGTTCCGCATGCCTTCTCGGGTGCCATGATTGTAACTATGTTGGAAGGCGGGTACGACAGCGTCATAGCCAGGCTGGCCACGACGAGTACGGTGGCCACCCCTATGGCGGAAAAGACGCTCGATAGACCGAACAGGGGGACAAGATTGATCGAGATATTGCCCAAAATCAGGGAGCCCAGACCGAATCCCATCATCAAGACGCCTGATGAAAAGCCTACCTTGTCAGGAAACCAGACATTGGTGGTCGCGATGATGGAATTGTAGCCGATGCCGACGCCGAGTCCTCCGAGGACGCCGTAGAAAACGTAAACCGACTCGATCGATCCATTTGCAAACGTGGCGGTTCCCGCGAATCCGGCGAAGAACAGCGCAGCGGAAGCGAAAAGCGTTGTTCTAAGCCCGATACGCTTTTCGATTTGCGCGCCGATGACGGCGCCGATGCAAAAGGTGATCATCATGATGTTAAAGGTCAGGGCAACGGCGCTTTTCTCGAGGCCGTATGCTTGGCACATTGGTCCAGCGAACATAGAGAACGCGTAAATCAGCCCGAGGAATAGGAGCGAGAATGCAGAGCTTGCTAAGTAAAAAGCCCTCTTCTTCTTGATTGCCTCAGCGCTCATGGGCGACTGCTCGCGCTGTCCTGCGATTCCTTTCGACATGGGACCCCCTGTATTTAGAATATCCTCTCCCTTTCTATGCTTGTATTTAACGTTCATCGATGGCTAGAAGAAAGCGGCAGTACGTTGAGAGCTTTCAACGATTTGTAAGGGTGGGGGCGAGGGGCGGGCGCGTACGGTTAAAACGTGCAACGCCGAAGCGCAGCCCAAAGATGAACTGCGCTTCGGCTCGATAAGGCTTGCTGTTCCAGGGGGTGTTCCTATAGTTTCGTCAACCCTCAATCCTTCGATAGGGCGCGGAATTCGAGCAAGCTCGCGCAAGCCCCAGCGGGCTGCGTACCAACGTTATGCTGCGGAACCTTTACGCGACGTAAGGAACCTTGTCCCTCATGACGGCGTAGATCACCTTCAGCCGCTTTCTCGCGACGGCCTTGAGGGCCTTGCCGTGCGGCATGCCGCGGTCGCGGCACCTCGCGTAGTACTCGCCCCAGCGGCCGTCCGTGCGCGCCAGGCAGTTGCATGAGAATATGAGGAGGTTCTTCAGGCGCTTGTTTCCCTGCCGGGACGCCGACACCGACGACACCGAAGTCCCGGATTGGCGGTTGCGCGGCGCCAATCCGCAGTACGACGCCAGCCTGTCGTGGCTCGGAAAATCGTCGATGTCTATGGAAATCGCCAGTTCGGACGCCGTTTTCGGCCCTATTCCGGGGATGGTGAG
>NZ_CAKTTZ010000059.1 GCF_934617235.1 uncultured Ellagibacter sp.
CCATGATAGGGGGAGCCTGCTTTTCGGGAGGGCCGCCGATGGGACACCCATGTCAACGGTGGTTTAACATAGAGCTCTGCCTACTTGATGCGTGATTGCAGCTCGCCGATCTTGGTCTTCGCCCTGGAATATTGATAGGCACCGATGCCGACAAAGCCAGCCGCAACGACCGCGATCGCATAAGTGACTACGCTCGCTGCCACTGTCTCGGGATCGAACATGCCGTTCGCAACAAGAACCTGGCGAATGATCAGGAACAATACGAACACGATGATGCCACCTGCAGTCTGCATGAAGCCGCGGGTCTTCTTCTGCTCGAGCTCGGCGATTTCCTCGCGAAGCTTGCGTTCCTTTTTGCTCATTCCCTTTGCCATTTCCCACTCCTTAAGGCATCGCGGCGGCGCAACAAGGCGAAAGACAGCGCTCGACGCGAATGAACTTTGAATTAGTGCTGAACAGTATAAAGCAAGCGTCCGAAAATCAACACGCTTCCCCATTGCCGCCTGCGAGAATCATGCCGCAGCATTCATTCGACGCGAAGCCCAGCGAGATGACAGGCGTGCGACGAGGCACAGAAGCATAACGGGCCTCCCTCTATAAGAGGAAAGCCCGTCAAGATGAATTCCAGCAAATCACTAGGTGAAACGCGCGCTTACAATGAGAACGGCACGATTCATACACGGCGAGAGACAAGCTCGGAGCACGCAAAAGACGCACGGCGCGGGACACGCAACCCGCAATCACGACCTATACGCAACGCCCGCGCGAGCTCGCGGAAAGCGAGACACGCCGTAGCACGCAAGACGCACGGCGCGCACTACGCCCGATGCGAGAGGCGCGACTCGTGCACGTGCGCGACGCACGCAGCCGCCGCCCGAAAAGCGATTCCTATGCCTTCACCGTCTCGCTCATGCCTGCAGGCACGCCGCTTTCCCCCGTGGCGTCATAGCCTTCGAGCTCTTCCTTGTCGAGCTTCTTCACCATGGAAGCGTCGTAGCCGAGCTCCTTAAGCGAGTTCAGCGCCTTCTCGGCATGAACCTGCTCGAGCGGCTTGCGGCCGAACGTCCAGTTGTAGATGAAGAAGGTGAACAGCGCGGTGATGGCGAGGCCGGCAACGGCGAGCAGGAACGAGCCCAGATGGACGCCGGCGCCCGCGAGGTTGCCCGCCGCAAGCTCGATGCCCACGTTGTACATGTTGTAACCGCCGACCGTGATCATGACGGAGAAGCCCTCGCCGGAGAAGTTAGCGAGCGCACCGGAAATTCCGAAGGGCGCGAAGATTGCGCCCAACATCCATGCCGTGATCAGGATATGGAGCGGAGTAACCTTCTTGGTGACCTTCTTCAGGCACACGAACAGGATCTGGAAGAACGCGGCGAGCAGACCGCCCACAAGGAATGCGTACACGAACAGCATGCCACCCTCGGTCTTTGCGACGCCGAGGTTGTTGTTGAACCCGACCGTGCCGCAAATCCAGCCGAGCGCGATGCAGATAGCCGCGAACAGCACATTGAACCACACGACGAACCACACGCAGTTCCAGATGCACTTGCCCATCTTCTCGTTGTTCTTCGTCCAGGGACCCACAGCCTTCATGCCAACCGCCATTGCGAAGCCGGAGAACGGGAGCAGCGCGCCGAACGTCGCCCATTCCTCGACGTACTGATAACACGCAAGGCCGCCCAGGATGCAGCCGATCACACCCATGCTGATAAGCGTAGCGCCGCCCATAAAGAACGCCATCGGCGTGCCTACGAGCACGGTCTGCCAGAACGTGAGGATCGCCTGGGCGATGAGCGCAAAGGTGCCGCCCACCAGGAAGCTGTAGATAACTGTCTTGTATGGTTTCATGACCATCCCCTTCAACTATTCTTTTGACTCCACATCGCGCGAATGCGCAAAAAACAGACACGCTTTCCCTCAAAAGCGTGAACATGCGCACGATAGACTACCCGAAAGCGCGCAATCGACCTCAACCCGCAAGGTCGAATCGACGGGTTGACTTGGTCGTCCGCCCTGTAGCGGAAGGACGAATTTGATCCCAGGGCATGAAGAAGGGGCTGGAAGCGGAAGGGGCGGAAGGGAACGCTCGGGAAAGAGCGAGAAGAAGGGGAACGCAAAGGCGGGACGGGCTGGCGAGCGTCGGTCCCGGCGACGCAGCCTTGCTTCGGGCAACCGTGCGGCGGCTCCCTGTGACGCGACGAATCCGTACAGCCGCGCATCAAACCGAGCGTCCTACAGCAACCTGACCAAAAACAAGGGGCCGGAAGGGAGAATCCTTCCGGCCCCACTGCGCGACTGCGGTTCCGAACGATCGAAGCCGCAGTTGCGTAAAGCGGATCGCGAAGCGCAAAGCCCCACGCTTCGCAACCCACCACTTCTTACTCGCTAATTCCCTGCAGCCCTTGAGGCTTGGTATTCCTCCACGAGCTTCTTCGTGACATCGGCAGGCGCCTGCTCGTAGCCGTTGATCTGGATGCTGTACGAACCCGAACCGCGTGTGATCGAGCGCAAATCCTTCGTGTACTTCACAACCTCGGCGTAGGGCACGCGCACGATGATCACGGTCTCGCCCTCGTCGTTGGAGTCCGTGCCGACGATGCGTCCGCGGCGCGTGGAGATGTCGCCCATAACCGGGCCCGCGTAGTCCTCTCCCACCGTGATCTCCATGTCAGCCATCGGCTCGAGCAGCACAGGATCGGCCTGGTCACACGCAGCACGGAAACCGATGCGCGCGGCGGTCTTGAACGCCATCTCGTTGGAATCGACGGAATGATAGCTGCCGTCGAACACGGCGACCTTGATGTCAACCATCGGGTAGCCGGCAAGCACGCCTTCCTTCATCGTTTCCTGAACGCCCTTGTCAACTGCGGGAATAAGGCCGCCGGGAATAGCGCCGCCCTTGATCTCGTCGACGAACTCGTAGCCCGCCCCCGGGTTCGGGGAGATGCGCAGCCAGCAGTCGCCGAACTGCCCGGCGCCGCCCGTCTGCTTCTTGTGACGGCCCTCGGCCTCGGCGGTCTTGCGAATGGTCTCGCGATACGGGATGCGAACCGGCACGAGGCGAACCTCAACGCCCGTTTGCTCCTTGCAGCGGGAAACGAGCATGTCAACCTGCGTGTCGCCCATCGCGGTGAGCACGGTCTGGTGCGTTTCCTCGTTACGCTGAATGTGGATCGACGGGTCGTTTTCCGCCGCGCGGGCAAGAAACGTCCCGAGCTTGTCCTCTTCCTTCTTGTTGACGGCCTCGATCGCGACCGGGTACTGCGGCACCGGCAGCGGCAAGGGGTCGACGGCGATCTCGCCGGTAAGGGAAATCGTATCGCCCGTGCGCGTCTCGGCGAGCTTCGGCACGACGATGATGTCGCCCGCCTTCGCGCTCTTCACGTCGGTGGCCTCCTTGCCCATCATGACGTAGAGGTGACCCAGGCGCTCCTTCTTTCCCGTGCGCGCGTTGATGAGCTCCATGCCGGGCTCGAGCACGCCTGAGAGCACCTTAAGGAAGCTCAAGCGGCCCACGAACGGGTCGGAGAGCGTCTTGAAGGCAAATGCCGCGGGGCGGTTCGTCTCGTCGATGGGGATGGAGGTGCCGTCGGCCATCTGGAAACGACCGTGGCTTCTCGGGTGCGGGAAGTACGTGCAGATGTCTTCCATAAGCCCCTGAATACCCTGCTTGATGATGGTGGAGCCCACGAACACGGGGATGAACAGCTCCTGCGCGATGGCCTTGTCGAGCAGCGACTCGAGCTCGTCCTGGGTGAGCTGTTCCTCGCCTTCGAGATACTTCATCATAAGCTCGTCGTCGGCCTCGGCCACGAGGTCGCACAGCTTGTCGCGGGCCGCCTGCGCAGCGTCGGCGAACTCGGCGGGAATGGGCTCGATGCGCTCGGAGTCGTCGCCCTCGCCGAAGTAGCGGGCTTCCATGCGGATGATGTCGATGACGCCCTTGAAGTCGGCGTCTTGCCCAATGGGGATGGTGACCGGGCCCAGACGCGATCCGAAACGCGCGTGGAGCGTGGCCATGGCCATGTCGAAGTCGGCGTGCTCGCGGTCGATGTGATTGATGAACACGGCTCGCGAAAGGCGCATTCCCTCGGCCTCGCGCCACAGCTTGGTGGTCATGACCTGTGGGCCTGCAACGGCGTCGACCACGAAAAGCGCCATTTCAGCGGCTTGCATGGTGGACAGCGTGTCGCAGATGAAGTCGGGATGGCCCGAAGTGTCGAGCACGTTGATCTTGTAGTCCTTGTACGGGATGGGGGCGATCGAAGTGCCGATCGTGAACTTGCGCTTGATTTCCTCGGCGTCGTAGTCGAGATAGGACTTGCCGTCGTGCGTCGTACCCATGCGCGGGGTCTTGCCGGAGACGTAGAGCATCGCCTCAGCGAGCGAAGTCTTCCCCGCGCCGTCTTGACCCACCAGGACGACATTGCGCACGTGCTCAGTGGCAGGAGCTGCCATTTTGACCACCAACCTTTCGTTGCGTGGCCGCGCCCGAAAGAGCATCTTTGAGGCACAACCACTTTTAGTCTTGCACACACAAAGAACCGCTTGGTCAAGCCGACTTCGGCTTGCGTTGTAACCAGTGTAACGTACTTTCGCCCTTTTTCGTCCGCTTGCCCCAAGATTTGCCCCGCACTTTGGAAAGCACTTGCATTTTACGGGGAAATGCGCGTTACACGCCCCCGCGTGAAGCCATAGGGGAAGATGGGGAAAGGGGTGCCGGGCAGGTCTGGGGGCTGGACGGGAGTCGCGAGCGACCGAGAGACTCTTCAAAAACACGCAAGCACAAAGCTATATCGCGTCTGCACGAGAGCACCTACCTATTTCTTGAGCGGGGGTCGCTATTTCGAACGCGGGTCGGGCGACTTGCCTCACTCGCGGGACGGGAATCGGGCGAGACTCGGATTGGACGACTTGCCCCCGCTGAAACGATGTCTGTAGGCGAGACGGGGTCGGGTGACTTGCCTCATCCAGGACACGAGTCGGGTGATTCGTCCCTCCGAAGCGATATCTGCCATAGCAGTGGCCGACGCCCTGAAAAGCACACACTCGGAAGCAAATCCTGGCACAAAAACCGAGTTGTCCCACAAGATGAACGAGGCGTGGAAGTCAAGTCCGGCTTGGGGGCTTGGGAGATTTTCTGACCTGGGGTTTTCCCATCGGAGAGCATTATCGCCCGAAGCCAACCGCCCGTTTCGGTGGTTTCTCCGTGGGACAACTCGGTTTTTGTGTCAGAATCCGTCTTTTCGCATGCACTTTTTGGGACAGCTCGGTTTTTGCGCCACCGCGCCACCATCTTCCCAAGCACCGCCGGCAACGCCGAAGACGCCGTATAGCCCACCTCGAGGTTAGTCGGGCGTAGACCGAACATGGGCTAGAACGAGACCGGCTTCTTTGGTTTTGCGACTACCCTTCTTTAAAGGCGAATAAACGAGCCCGTGGCCATCCTGGAAGCCGACAGGCAGCCCAACGTGCCTCAAAGCCTCGCAAAGCGGCTCCAAGCTCGCATGACATCCATCGATGCCACCCGTCGACGCCTTCGCACTCCCACGAATAAAGGTCATGCGCCACGCGTTGCCACCTAGGCACCAGCCCTTGCGGTCGTAGTCTCGCTTCCAATTGCAGATGCAGACATCGCTGAAAGCTTCCTTCAAAGTCGCAACCTTGGATGGGGCCAAATGGGCAATGGGCTCGACGGGGCCGACATAGCCCCGCTCCAGCCATACCAAGGCCTCTTCGCCCTCCATTACAACCCATATGGTGCGGTGCTCTTCCAGCGGAGTGTCCTCCACCCAGTAGTTGTCGATTCTCAAGTACTCGAAATCTGTGCAGGCAAGGCTCCGCCCTGCTCCTTGCGCCTCGGCCACCTCGTCCAGCTCGCACAGGAAGCACTCATGCCGTTCCCATTCCTCCCGCAGACAGCCGGCTTTGAACAGCTCGACAGCGCAAACGCATGTCGGATCAGGCGAATCGCCGCATGCGCCTTCGTCAAGGTCGCAGACGAAGCCTAGGCGCCGGCTCTCCCCGATGCGCACAATCGAGCCCCATTTGATCATGGCATTACCTCCCGTCACCCAGAAATCCACGAGGCCAAGTTCCCGACACCTCGAGGCAGGCTCGCGCCCCCTCGCCCCTAGTGCCAAGCGACCATGCCGCGTTCGGGTATCTTCCCCTCATCGTGCCGTCTCGAAAAGTCCCTCTGAACGTGATCGTAGTACCACCACCATCGGTAGACCGCGTCGTCGGGCTCGGTCGGGAGCTCCTCCTCGAACAGCAGAGGCTCCCCGCGCTCTTGGCGCATCTCGGTAACCCCGTCGCGCATCGCATTCATATCCCTGCCTGTGGTGCAGCGCTGAAGATCGCGCTCTGTCGGAGCCCCCAAAGACACTGTCTCGTTAGCGAGGTCGACAAACACCTTGCCAGGACGCGACCCCCGATCGTTTTCCGGCCAATACTCGTAAACGAGGGTACTCTCGTTTCGACGAACAAGTTCATAGGTCACCATCGACACCAGCGCCCATTCCCATCAGTTGCAAGCGATGCCGATTCTGCCATACGCGTGCGAAATCGTATGTACCAAGTATCGGACAGATAACGAATTAGTTTGAGCTCGCCCCTAAAGAGCCCTGCGCATCTTGCCATGTTCGAGCTAGAGGAACGGCGCCCCGCCTCGGTGCTTGCCCTTCGCAATAGAGGGCGCCTATTCCCTTGCGATGCTTCCAGTCACACAGCCTGCACCCGATTCGCCCGCCAAAGACATTCCCCAAAACCCCGATCAGCGGCAGAGGAAGAGGCGCACTCGATTATTGCGCCTTCTATGGCAACAAGCAGCCTGCCTTGCGCCGTGCCCCTCAAGGCGAGACAAATCACCCAATCCCTGTCTCAAAACCAAGTTTTTCACCAAACACATTCGAAACAACAACCTCTGGCATTACTTCAGCTGGAACCTATGAGGTGGAAACTAGCTACATCAAGCTCATCAATGACAGCAACGGATTTGTTGTTGAGGTTCCCTACAGCTGGGACGACGATGGCAGTATCAATCTCGATCTCGCAACCGCCTACGGCGTCCACGAGGGGTAGCAATCCAATTGGCATAGAAAGAAAACGCCTGGCATTATTCAGAAAGCAGAGCATATCAATGGGATGGGGGTCAACGATTTGTTCCACCCCCATCTCCGACAGAGTAGTCGACGGTTTAAAGTGACACCCCGCCACAAAGCCAACCAGACTGAAAGCTCACGGTCGATTAGCTGCTCGAGCATGCAGTTCTGCAGCATCAGCTGGGGCGACACGCCCGCCGCCTTCTCCCTGTTGTTGATTAGCACCTTGAGCTGCATAGCATTACTTGTCTTCACAGCAGCGCCTCCATGCACCTTCTCACCTTCGCCGCCACGCCGAGCTCGCCGGCGAACGACTGCAGCTTCGGCAGGTTGCGCCCTTCGGACGAAGAGTACGACCGGAACGCCGGTGAGAGAAGCTGCAGGTCGGGCGACGACATGCCCCGCAGCACATCGCACAGAGTCCGTTCGGCGCCGTAGGCGCGCACGAGTGCTGCCGTACGGCGTCGTGAGCTCGGCGATTCGCCATGGCTGTGGCCGACGTCCTGAAAAGTTCACCCTCGAAAGCAAATCCTGGCACAAAAACCGAGTTGTCCCACTAAATGAACGGTACATAGAAGGCAAGCTCAACTCGGGAGGTTCTCTGACCTGATGTTTTCCCATTGGCAAGTACTATCAACCGAAGCCAACCATCCATTTCGACGGCTATTCCGTGGGACAACTCGGTTTTTGTGCCAAAATCCCCCTTTTCGCATGCGCTTTTTGGGACAACTCGGTTTCTGTGCCGTCGCGCCGCGTTCGACCCCCGTCTCACCTCGGCCTCTGCTCGGCCTTACGTGCGACTATTCTGCTCGCTTCATACGCACGCTCATGTCGATGGGCTTGGCGATGAAGGGCGCTGTCGTGGCCAGGCCGTCAACGCCCGTCGCGGCGTAGACTGCAGCGTTCTGCAGGTTGATGCCGCCTGCCGCGATAAGCGTGAGATGCGGATCAATCGTGCGCAACTCGGGCACAAGCGCGGCCAGATCGTCCACCGGCAGCTTGTCGAGCTGGATGCCATCGACGCCCGCTTCCGCGAGACGGCGCGCCTCGTCGGGCCCCGCCTCCACGAACAGCTTCTTCTCCACGCAGCGGCCACGAAGGGCGGGAAGCGCCTCCAAGAACGCCTCGAAGCCGCCCATGAAGGTGATGTGGTGGTCGAACACGAGCACGGTCTCGGACGCGCCCAAACGGTGTGGGAAGGCGCCGCCGCAGGTGACCGCCTTCGTGAGCAGGTCTTTCACCCCCGGCATGCTCTTGCGCGTGGTGAGCACCTCGCATGCGGGGTTCGCGCCGTGCGCAGCGTCCACGATCGCCCGCGTCTTGGTCGCCACGCCCGACAGATGGTCGCACAGGTTGAGCGACACCTTCCACGCCATATGCAGCGCCGCCGCCGTGCCCTCCGCGCGAAGGAACGGCTCGTCCGCAACGAGCCGCTCGCCCGAACGCCGCGACCACACGACGCGCGCACCCGTCTTCCCGAGCACGCGAGCGGCCTCCTCCGCGCCGGCAAGCACGCAGTCTTCGCGCGTGAAGTACTCGATTTCCCCCAGCTCTTCCCCGATGCCGAGAACTTCGGTCGTGAGGTCGATGTAGGGCATGTCCTCCAGAATGAACTGGTCGATGCGGCCATCGGGAATGAACACGTTCATGAGGATCCTTTCCATTCGCTGTTGCGGCGCGCAAGTAGCAACCCATTGATTCGGTTGTCACGCCGATCGGAGAGATCGGGGGAATGGGTCAAATCGCCCAACCCCCGTCCCGCTTCTTCTTTGGCTCCAAGCCTAGGCTTCGCTGCCCACACCTTCAACCTAGCGTTTCGATGGGAAATACCCCGCAAACGCCGCAATTTGAAAAATACCGCAACCTGAAAAACTCGCACGACCTTGCTCGCAAGCGTCGCCATTTTCCCGAAATAAGATTAAAATTGCGTCTTGCGGGCTTTTGCCCTTTTGCGCCTTCTTAAGGCAAAATGGAGCGCATCGTCTATTGTCCGATACGGGCCAAGGGGAACCCATATGACCACCAAGGAAGCTGTCCCGAAAACGACTCGACCAAAAAGAAATCCGCTCGACTATCCGACGCGCAGATTCGTCGGCTTCGCCCTGCTTCTCGCGTGGCACTACAACCTGTGGTTTCTTCACGACGCCTTCATCGGGGTGCAGCTCCTCGACGACTGTGTAACGGAGTCGTGGCTTTTCGCGCTCGTCGCCGCCGTAATCGGGTTCATCGCCATCGCCTTCTCCCTCGGCAGGAAGCGCCATCTCTGCGAACGTAAATGGCTCTACGAGGTGGTCACGGCCATCGCCTTCGCCTCGACGCTCGTCCTCACCCTGTTCGCGTTCTCGTTCCCCACCGACGCTATCGCCTATGCGCTCGCGGCAGTAATCGGCGCCTCGAACGCACTGCTTTGGATTATGTGGGGCGAGCTGTACTCGCGCACCAAGACATCATTCTCGGTGGCGCGCATCGGCACGACCATCGGGCTTGTCATGCTCGCATGCTCGCTTGTCGCCCTCGTCCTTCCCACCGGGGTCTCCTCGGTGTTCATCTCGCTTTTGCCCGTAGCGGCATGCGTGCTCTTCAGGCGCGGACGCAGAATTGCCGAGAGCATGCCCTACCCCACGTTGCTGCCGGAGAGCACGGCGAAGCGGGCCATCCGACCGATGATCGTCGTCAGCGTGACCGCCTTCGTCGCCGCGCTCGCCTGCTACTTCCTCGTCGCGATCATCCCGCTGGAGAGCCTCCCCGACGGCGACCTTGCCTTCACGTTCGGCTCGATCGGCGGAGCAGTTCTGCTCTGCATCATCGGTGCGGTGAGCGCCTCATCGAAGCAGCGCCTCAACATCTACCGCATCTTCCCCTGGCTTATCGTTTTGGCGATCATCTCGTTCGCCCTGTTCATCACCGGCGAGCAATTCTATATTCCCTCGTTCTTCCTCGTATTGGCGGTCGTCGCCATCTTCGAGGTGCTGCTCATCATGTACTTCGGCGTTTTGGGAATGAAAGGCTATGTGCCCATCGGAATCGCGTTCGGGTTCAGCGGGGCGTTCATCCGTCTCGGAATCGCGGCGGGCAACACGCTTGCCCTGATCTACGAGGCGAACCCGTCGTTCGCTCTCGAGGCAACCACCCCCACGGCAATCATCTTCGTCTGCATCCTCTCTGCGATCGTCATCCCGCTCGTCCGCCAGGAATACAACATCACCAAGCTCATGGCGCCGCCGGCAACCGAATCGCTTCAGGAGCAGCGCATCAAGGAATTGGCGAGGGAATTCTCGCTTTCCGCCCGCGAGACGGAAATCGTCATGCTCATCGCGCGCGGCTTCACGACGGACAACGTGGCGAAGAAGCTCGTCATCTCCCCCTACACGGTGAACACCCACATCCGCCACGTGTACGAGAAGATCGGGATCCACAAGCGCTCCGAGCTGATCGACTACATCAACGGAAACGGCTCAGACGAATCGGGCAACTAGAGCCTTGCGCCTAGCGGAAAGCACCCGCGAGGAACGCTTCGTCTGACAGCCCCGCGACCGGGCAAGCCCTCCCCGTAAGCCAAGAAGAGGCCCGACCGCCACCGGCTTTTGCGGGGTACTGCATCGCCTTCGCCTGCAAAAACGAGAAGAGCTCCCCGAGGGGAGCTCTTCAAGGAAAAGGGGAGGTAGATGAAACGAGGGCTTACCCGAAGCGGTACTCAACGCCCATCGTGGGGCTGGGGTTGACCCACTTCTCGACGATCGTGCCCTCGCAGGCTATGCGGCACGTGCCGCACTCCAGGCAGCCGGCGTAGTCGAAGGACTTGGCGCCGTCCCCGTCGATCTTGTAGAGGGCCGCCGGGCACACGCGGACCAGCTTGAGGAACTCCTCGTTGTAGGCCTCGGAGCCGTCGTCTTCCGCCAGCACGATGTGCGGGGTCTCCTCGTCGACCTCGTATTTGTTGACGGACAGAGCCTCGTCGACGTTGACCGTGATCTCGCAGACCTTGCTCACAGCGCACGCACCGCCTTCCTGACCTCGCCGGCCAGCTTGAGCAGGCCGCGCTTCTTGATAATGGGCATCATCCGCTTCGCGAGCGGCTTCTGGGGGGAGCCGTCGACGCTGAACATGGCGTTGAAGATCTCCTTCACCATCGACGGGTAGTCGGTGAACATGGAGCCCCACTCCTCCATGACGTGCGGCCACTTGGAGAAGGTGCGCAGGTCCTGGATGACGAAGGAGGCCTCCATCATCTCCCTGTAGGGGGACAGGCCCGCCTCGGAGACGTCGCCCTTGTCGAGGGCCTCGATGGCCGCCTTGGCCGCCATCTGGCCGGACGCCACGGCGAAGTCCATGCCGCGCACCTGGTAGCCCATGTTCATGCACAGCCCCGCGGTCTCGCCCGCGAGCAGGCAGCCGTCGAAGACGTACTTCGGGATCATGTTGTAGCCGCCCTCGGGGACCATGTGGCCAGAGTGCTCGACCATCTTGGCGCCGCGGATGATGGGGGCGACGGCCGGGTGGTTCTTGAAGTCCTCGAGCATCTGGTAGACCGGCACCTCGTTGCGCGAGCCGTCGGCCGCGAGCGAGATGGTGGCCACGAGGCCGAGCGAGATGGACTCCTTGTTGGTGTAGAGGAACCCGCCGCCGACGCTGCCCTTGGTGCAGTCG
>NZ_CAKTTZ010000060.1 GCF_934617235.1 uncultured Ellagibacter sp.
CACCGCGTTGCCGAGGCGAAAGCTGTAGGAGTCCATCGGCCCCAAAGGAGGCACGCCAACCGCCCAGTACCCCACCCTGCCGGGGTAGTCCTGCACGGTTGTCTGGATGCCGCCGTCGAGTACTTCGATCGCAGTTTCGGCAGGATGGAAGTCGTCGAGCATGTGCGTGAACAGGTGCGCCTCGCGATATGGCTCGGACCCAAAGAGGCTCTCGATGTAGGCGCGGTTCGTGGTGACACCGTATACGCGCAGACCGTCGAGCACGTTGCCCATGTGAGCGAGCGCAGCCTCGCGAGTATCGTCGTGCACGATGATCTTCGCAAGCATCGGGTCGAAGAAACTTGTCACCTCGACACCCTTGCGAATCCATGTCTCAACGCGCGCGTCCTCGGGCCAAACAACCTCGTCGACCTTGCCCGTCGCAGGGAGAAACCCATTGCCGCAATCCTCAGCGTAAAGGCGCACTTCAATGGCGTGCCCGACAGGTTCGTGCAGCTCATTCCACGCGACCGTCTCGCCAGCTGCCTCGCGCACCATCCATTCCACCAGGTCGATTCCACAGCATTCCTCGGTAATGCCATGCTCCACCTGAAGGCGCGTGTTCACTTCCAGAAAGTAGAACTCCTCCGATTGCTCGTCGTAGAGGAACTCCACCGTGCCGGCACTCCGGTAGCCCACGCTTTGCGCGAGGCTTTCCGCCGCGGCAAGCATGCGGGTGCGCACCTCGTCGGGAAAGTTCGGTGCCGGACATTCCTCGACCACCTTCTGATTGCGACGCTGCACCGAGCAATCGCGCTCGGCAATCGCCGCTGCGCGGGTCGCGTCGCCGAAGATCTGCACTTCCACGTGGCGCGCGCGCTCAACGTACTTCTCAAGGAACACGTCGCCGTCGCCGAAGTTCGCCGCGGCAAGGTGTCGTGCGCCCTCGAAGGCGCCCTCAAGTTCGCCCGCATCATGACAGATCTTGATGCCGATACCGCCGCCTCCCGCAGTCGATTTGAGCATCACGGGGTAGCCAATCTCGCCCGCCGCAGCAAGCGCCTCGTCCACCGTTGCAATGAGCCCCGTGCCGGGGGCCAACGGCACGCCCGCTTCCTCGGCAATACGGCGCGCCACATGCTTCAGGCCGAACCGCTCCATCTGCTCAGGCTCGGGGCCGATAAACACGATCCCCTCGGCAGAGCAACGGCGGGCGAACTGCACGTTCTCGCTTAAGAAGCCATAGCCTGGGAATATCGCCTCGGCACCGGTCTCCTTTGCGGCGGCGATAACCTTGTCGGCGTTGAGATAAGTCGCCTGCGCGTTCCCTTCCCCCAGGTAAATGGCCTCATCGGCATTTTCTACATGGAGGCTGTCGCGGTCTGCCTCGGAATACACGGCGACGCTCGCCACACCCATCTTCTTGAAGGTGCGCTCGGCGCGCGTGGCAATCGCGCCGCGGTTGGCTATGAGAATCTTACTGAACATGCGGATGCTTCTTTCGATATCGCGTTACACGTAAACGTAGAGGGGGCAGGCGGTCGTCATCGCTTCGGGGCCTTCTTATTCGGCGTCCCAAATGAGCATGCGCACGGGCGTGGGGTTGTACGCATTGCAGGGGTTGTTCAACTGCGGGCAGTTGCTCACGAACACCATGACATGGCCGATTGCCCGCATCTCCACGTACTTGCCCGGAGCCGAAACGCCGTCGTCGAACTTGTAGTAGCCGTCCTCGGTGATAGGCACGTTCATAAAGAAGTTGATGTTGGGGGCCAGGTCGCGCTTCAGGAATTGGGCCTCGGGATCCTTCGACATCTCGAGCATGAAATCGTCGCGGCAGTTCGCCATATACTCCTTCTCGCGTGCGTAGCGCACGGTGTTGCTTTGCGCCGAGCAGCAGCCGCCGAGCGTGTCGTGGCGCCCCGTAAGGTCGGCCGTGATTTCCAGCAGCGGCTTGTACTGCTCGGAGCGCAAGATGGTCCCCGTGGTGAGGTAGATGTTCTTCTGTCCCACAATCGTCGCAGTCGCACTGTAGTGGTCGGCCGGGTCGTCCAGGTTCATGAACGTGGTATCAACCGCCTGGTTGCCCTCGATGTCGAGGATGCGCAAGGTCTGCCCTGGCAAAAGCTCGTGCGACCAGCCGCAACCCGAGCCCACCACCTCGTCATAGATAGCGTCTTCGGGGTTGAGCGTGCTTTCCTTGGCGTTCAGTCCGTACATGATTTTCTCCTTGTCTTGTGCGCGTTCAGTTACATTCCGAGCAGGTTGTAGTAGTCCCATGTGTTTTGGAACGCACGGAAGTTTTCATCGCGATGCTGCACGCACTCGTCGATAAGGTCGGTCGCAGGCGCATCGTAGACGCTCACCTCGACGGGAACGGAAGGCCACTCAGGCGAGTCGTCGAGCGGGTTGGGCGTGTTCGAGAGAATCCAAATGCAATCCATCTCGGTGCGCAGCGTGACGGTCGCACCTTCCTTGCACCAGCCGGATTCGAAGTTCATCGAGCCGTCTTCCTTGATGAACACCTTGCTGAACAGGTTCACGCACGGCACGAGATCGCGCATGGACAACCCGTTGCGCACAAGCTCCATGGCGACGTTCTCCATGCCGGCGCGATGATAGTCGTTACGCTGCTCCTGATAGGTGGTCTTACCCCATTTCTCGTCGGTCATCTCGCGCGTGGTGAGGCCGCAGATGGAGTCATGCCATCCAAGCGAGTCCTGCACGAAGGACGCCATCGCGCGGCCATTGTCGCTCATGAGGATGTTCCCCTGCGTCAGATGGGCGGTGAACTGAGCTTTCAGGGTATCCGGCATATTGTAGCGCTCAGTCTTGTCGAGCAGGTTGTACAGGAGCACCGACACGTTCGCACCGTCGCCCTGCGCCTTGAAGTGCACGTACTTGCCGCGGCCGATCGCTCCCGACCACTTCTCGCCGGGCTTGAGAACCTTTGTCCAAATTGCCTGCATGATGATCCTCCTTAGAACTATTCGCCCGTTTGGGCCCTTTCAGACTGCTGGGATGGGAATGCTTCGAGCACGCCAACCCCCGAACTTCATGACGTACTACGCGTTCGCCTTCGAAATCGGCTTGCCAATAGCCGAGCGCGCGATGGAGAGCTCGTCGTCAACAGGGAAGCCTGCTGCTTTCGCCCGCTCGTAAAAGTCGAGCGTATCCTCGCGCTGGGCGATGACAGCACGTTCGTAGAGCGCGTCGGCGGTTACCGTGCGCTCCTCCTCGAGCTCGGCGAGCTCCGCACGCTCGAGGGCGTTCTGTTCCTCGGTACGCGGGCAGAAGGCCGCTACCAGGAAGTACACACCGAGCGAGGCACCGAAGGAGATAAAGGTGCACCAGCCGTCCATGTCCGCCGTGAAGAAGGGGTTGTCGATGTAGAGCAGCGTGTTCTCCACGCCATAGACCGTCGGGATGGTGACGAAGAAGAACAGGCGAAGCACCAAGCCGACAACTGCGGACGCAAACACAGCTTGTACGGACGAGCGCTTCCAGAACAGGCCGCCGAACAGCGCTGGGATCAGGCAGCAGAGCATGAGGTCGAATGCCAACGTGAGCAGGATGCCTGTTTGCGCGATGCGCGCGGCAATGAAGATGCCTGCGAGCATGAGCGGCACCATGCAGATGCGGACCCAGCGCAGCTGCGGATCTTTCCCCTGCACGTTGGAATCGCGACGGAAGCCGGCGAGGTTGCGCACGATCATATCGGACATGCCAAGGATGGCGCCGGACGCCGTGGAAAACGACGCGGCAACAATGCCCGCGAGCACGATGACCGCGATGATAGGAGAGGCGTACTCGGAGAGGAAGACGTAGAGCAGGGGGTTCTCGCCAACCTCAAGGCCGAGAGCCTGCACGCAGGTGAGCGCAATCATGCCGTACACCACGCCAATGAACGCCGTAAGAGCCGCGCCGACGAAGCATGCGTTGCGCGCAACCTTGGGGTTCTTCGCGCTGTAAATGCGCTGCTGGAAGTCAATAGCCACGATGTCGCCTACACCGAGCGAGAGCAGCGTCGCCCAGTTGATAGGAGCGCCAGCTTCCGAGGTAGTCAACTGCTCGAAATCGAAGGGTCCGAACCCCTCGGGGATGGAGTAGCCGTACGTCACGCCGACAAACACGGCAATAACCACTGCCGCAATGAGCGTGATGACAGTCTGGATTGCCGCGGTATAGGCATCGGAGAGAAGCCCACCGCAGAGCGTGTACAGGAGCACAAGACCGCCCGCGACGAAGAGTCCGCCGATATAGGGGATTCCGAGGAAGTATTCAAGCAAGTAACCGCATGCGACAAGGTTGCCGGCGAGCAAGATGATATAGGCCAAGATCATCACACACGATGCCAACTTCTCGAAAGCAGGACCGTACTTCACGCGAAAGAAGTCGCCAAGCGAGAACAGGCCCATTTCGTTCATCGGCTTGGCGATGAAAATGCCCGAAAGAAGGAGAGCGACGGCAAGGCCGATGGCAAGCGACGCTCCGGCCCAGAAGCCCGCGGAGCTTGATAGGTCCATATTGCCAACGGTTGCGTTGGAATCGACGGCGGCGACCATAAGAGCAGGCGCGACGAGGTAGATGGGCAGCATGCGGCCGGCGACGAGGAAGTTTTGCGAGTCGCCTTCGACTTTGCGGCCGACGTACATTCCGACGAACAGGACCAGAAGCACGGTGATTCCGACGCCGAAGAGCAGCATGGCATTCATTTGAGACTCCTAACTTTTATTGGAGGGTTACATGGGTGGGAATAGATGTGCGCACGGGGGTTCCGCGAGCCTGGCTTTGAGGGCCGTCGCGCAGCCCTCCTGGGAAAAGACGGTCAATCTGAGCTTTAATCTGTGCCGTCTCAGCAGGCCTTATCCCCGGACGCCCAGCGATATGGCCCAAGTCAGACTCGATTTCCACGACGCTCATCCTGGGAAACTGACTGCAGACGTCGCCAAGCGTCTCAGAAAGGAAGTAGCGATCGGTGCTCGCGGGCATTGCTAGCACATATGGGCCTGCGCATTCCCGTGCAAGCGAGCAGGGCTTCGCAGCAAGCCAGGCATCAAGCTGGGCCGCAAGGTCGGCGGCATCCATCTTTTCATGGTCTGCCGCCCATCCCGAAACAACATCATCGCAGCTCGCATAATCAAACTCGCGATAGGCTCCCGACAAGAAGAATTCATCGGAGTAAGCCCAACCCGCATACACCGCACCGAACGCGCGCAAGCGACGTGCCAGCTCGGCACGAGGAAGCTTGTCGAGCGCGCCCACTTCACTCGGCTTCAAACCACCTACGAGCACAGCGCGAATACCCTCGAGGAACACGCGGTTCACCGCACTTGGGGCAGGCGTTGCGCAAACAGCAAGAGCCGAAACGACAAAGTCGGGAAACTGTTCACACCAGGAAAATACCTGCATGCCGCCCATCGACCATCCTGCTACCAAATCAATATGGGCCACGCCAAGCAACTCAAGCGCGCGCTTTTGGGCACGCACACAATCAGCGAGAGAGGGGACAGGCCACTCCTTTTCGGGTGCGTCTGAGGGCTTGCTAGACTTTCCTGCTCCGAACTGGTCGAATGCAAGAATGCAGCAAAGCTCGGGGTCGAACAGCCCCTCACTTCCAATCCAAGGGGCGTAGCTTTTGGCGTTTCCAGAGTAGTAACTTGGCAGCACGACGATGGGCTCACCGCATCCCACAGGAAGCCCCCAATGAGCGAAGCCCACATGAGCCCCCGCTAGAATGTTGCCGTTTTCCAGTTTTAAATCGCCCAACATAATCGCCTCGTAAGCATCTGGAGCGGCCATTTCCACGCCTCCTTTCGCGTTCTTTCGCTTCACCGTCGCCCGTTGCGCTAGAAGAACTTGAGATAGCGCTCACATTCCCAATCGGTCACCGCGTAGGCATACTCTTCCCATTCGCGGCGCTTGTAGGAGAGATAGCTTTCGAACATCGCACCGCCAAATACCTCGCGAGCAAGCGGGTCTGCCTCGAAGGCGTCACAAGCTTCCTCGAGATTGCGGGGAAGAAGAGATATCCCTGCGCGCTCGACGTCCTTTGCGGTGTATTTATGCAGGTTGTCGCGGTGAGGATCGCCTGGATCGATGTGGTTTTCAATGCCTTCGAGACCAGCTGCAAGCATGAACGCCGAAGCCAGATAAGGGTTCATAGAGATATCAGTCGCACGACATTCCACGCGATTCGCCGCAAGCGGGACGCGGAGCATGTTCGTGCGGTTGTTGTTGCCGTAGCTCACGAACACAGGCGCCCACGTGGAGCCAGACATCGACCCTTGGCGCACAAGGCGCTTGTAGCTATTAACCGTCGGTGCGATGACCAGGCTCAACGCGCGAGCGTGCTTCAAGATGCCGCCGATGAACCAAATGCCGAGCTGGGTGAGCCCTACACCCTTCACATCCTCTTCGGGAGTTTTCGCCTGGAAGAGGTTCTTGCCCGTCGCTGCGTCTTCGAGCGACATGTTCATATGCGCGCCCGATCCCGACATGTTCGCGAACGGTTTGGGCATAAACGACGCGAAGTAGCCATGCTTGCGGGCAATCTCATTCGCCATATAACGGAAGAACGCAACCCGATCAGCCATCGAGAGCACGTCTGCGTACATGAAGTCGATTTCAAATTGGCTGCGCGCATCCTCGTGGTCGAAGGAATACACGTCCCAGCCGAGCTCATCCATCGCGTCGACCAGCTCAATCAGCCAGTGGAAGTTGTCTGTAGCTGTGGCCAAATCGTAGCAAGGCTTATCGAGGGCATCGCGGTCGCTTACCGTATTCACCCCATTGATGCCCGTCGCCACACCAAGCGGCCGCTCGCCTTGCGCGACCTGAAAGCGCTCGTCGCGCAGCACGAAGAACTCGGTTTCGACCCCGAGGTTCATTTTGAAGCCAGCTGCCGCCGCACGTTCTACCTGACGCGTCAGGATGTTGCGCGAACATGCCTCAAAAGGTTTCCCCTGGTTGAACAGATTGCTCGGGAAGAAAGCAACCTCCTTGTTCCAAGGGAGAACAAACCCGTGCGTAACGTCAGGATGGCTCGACACTTCCTCATCGTTGATTTCCTGCGGCACACCGTCAAGCGCAGCACCGGTATAGAGCTCGGAGCCTTTGACCATCTGATCGAAATGAGAGAGAGGGACAATCTTCCCCTTCAGGCGACCATGAAGGTCCACATAGCCCGAAAAGCAGAAGCGCACGCCCTGCTCCTTGAGTGTATCTTTTATCTGCGTGGGTTCACATACTAGCAAATCCATGAGCGCTCCTTTGGCCGTTTATTCAATGACGTATGGAATATTACGTGGCAGCCGTTGCGCTATCGTTACCTGCATATTTCGCGATTGTTAAATATCAATATGGCATTGAATATTTGACAACTCCCTTTCTATCGAGCAAAATGGCTGGTAGAAGAATATTTTTTGAAGCAGAGCTGAAGGGGACATGGTCATGTCGGAAGAAGAGAAGCCAAAAAAGCGCCGCGGGCGGCCCCGTCGTGATGGTTCGAAAAGCGGGAACCAGCGCGAGGAGATAGCCACTGCGGCGATACAACTTTTTTCGCGCCAAGGATATGCGCAGACGACGCTTTCCGAAATAGCTCGAGCAGCGGGACTCGACCAAAGCTCGATTTACTATTGGTTTTCTGGGAAAGACGACATTTTGCGCCACCTCGTCGACGAAAACCGCTCGTCACTACTCGTGGCTACGGGCATCGGCTCGTTTCCCGACGACAAACCAGCACAGCTTTTCACCGTTCTGCACGAAGATGTAATGATGCTTTGCCGGCTTCCATTCGACTTTTATGTCCTGGAAGAAGCAGCAGGAAGCCAACCCGACAACTTCAGGGAGTTCCTCGATGATTACCACGATTTGCGTAAACGGATCGCGAGCATCATCAGGGAGGGAATTTCCGACGGATCATTCATTCCCTGCGACGCCGAGGCGGAAGCGGGGCTCATGCTCGCAATGAACGAAGGCGCACAGCATCGCTTTCATCGTGCAAACTTGATAGAAAAGGAGCCCTTACAGCTCTCGGCAAACGAGGTGGCGGACGTCTGCGCAAGCGCGGAAGTCGCGCGGCTTTTGGCGCATGGCAATGTCGCTTCCGTCCGAAATCGCGCCCTTGAGCGGGGGTGGACAAGCTGAGGCGACGCCCAGCGGCGGCGAGGTTACCCGCCCCCTCGCATATGAGCTCAAGGCACCATCACCAAGCCGAAACGTAAAGCGCCGCCATGCCCTGACCAGGCAGGCAAGGGGCTCTGCCGCAGCGCTTAGGACCCTATTTTGTCGCCTTCTTGCTTGTCCAACCGAGAAGAAATGCGGAGTTCACGATTACAAACACGCTGCCGCAGTTATGAACGAGCGCGCCCGTCACCGGATCGAGCACAGCAACCATGGCAAGCACGATCGCCACAAAGTTGAGCGTCATGGAGAACGCAAGGTTCGCCTTTATGACGCGCATCATATGCCGGGAGAGTGAAAACAGGTGGCTGAGCTCCCTGATTCCGTCGTCGACAATGGCAATGTCCGCAGCGTCAATGGCGATGTCGGACCCCACGCCGCCCATCGCGATGCCGACATAGGCACGTCGTAAGGCGGGCGCATCGTTCACGCCGTCGCCCACCATAGCAATGCAGCAGCCACTTTTCTCGACGCCTTCAATGTAGGAAAGCTTGTCCTCGGGGCGACAGCTCGCCACCACGTCCGAGATGCCCATCTTGCTTGCCACGGCACGAGCCGCCGCAGCATTATCGCCCGTCAAAAGCACAGGAGAGATGTTCTCCGCCGCGAGTTCCCCAAGCATTGCCGAGGCCTCGGGGCGCAGCGTGTCGGAAAGCGCCACCATGCCGCAAGGATCACCATCGACGCCAATGAGAGCCACCGTGCACCCTTCGTTCCCAAAAGCGCTTATCGATGCATTATCCCAGGTGCCAATGGGAAATCCCATCTCTCCCATCAAAGCAACGTTACCGACGGCGACGGTATGCCCGCCCACCTGGGCCGAAACGCCGCGACCGGGAAGCATCTCAAAGCATTCCGGCTCATCGAAGGCGACACCCGCCGACCTTGCGCTTCTCACAACGGCCTTGCCGAGAGGGTGCTCGCTTCGCAGCTCGGCGGAAGCAATCAGTGAGAACAACCTGTCGGAATCTAAGGGAGAATCGGGCAGGGCGCGCACCTCGACCACATGCGGTTCGCCTTCGGTCAACGTGCCTGTTTTGTCGAAGGCCACCCTTTGCACGCCGGCAAGCCGTTCAAGCGCGTCGCCTTCCTTCACCAGAAAGCCGTGCTTGGTCGCATTGCCGATAGCCGCCATGATGGCAGTGGGGATAGCAAGCACGAGCGAGCAGGGGCAGAACACGACGAGCACAGTAACTGCACGGAGAACCTCGCCAGTAATCAGGAAGACCCCAGCTGCGGCAACAAGCGCCCCGACAACCACCCACGTCGCCCAGCGATCGGCCGTGCGAACAATCTTCGCCTTGTCCGCACTTGCACTCTGCACCAGACGCGCGATACGCTGCATCGACCCGTCCGAACCAGCACGGGTGGCGCGCACGTCGATGGCACCGAATTGGTTCACCGTGCCTGAGCACACCTCATCGCCCACGCGCTTGTCGACAGGCATCGATTCGCCTGTCATGACCGCCTCGTTTACGCTGGTGACGCCTTGGACGATAACGCCGTCGACGGGAATCGTCTCACCAGGAAGAACGCGCACGCTCGAACCCGCATCGATGTTCTCGACGGGCACGAGGCTCTCGGCGCCAGCTTCGCCGATGACGCGGGCCTGCGTGGGCGTCATTTCGACCAGGCGCTCGATGCCCGATCGTGCGCGCGCGACGGTGAGCTCCTCGAGCAGGCCGCCAAGCTGCATGATAAGGGCAACCTCGCCGGCGGCGAAGAATTCCCCAATCGAAACCGCGGCTATAAGGGCAAGAGAAACCAGAAGGTCTGCCTTTACGTCGTGTTCGGTGATGAGCGCTATGGCTGCCTCAACGACGATGGGGACGCCGCACAAAGCAATCGCGACCCAAGCGGGGTCCACAGGTAGCGCGTTTTCCCAGATGAAGCTCGCAATGAGCGCGACAGCGGACACGGCAAGAAAGGCGATGTCCTTCCTTGTTCCGCCCCATTCGAGCGCGGTTTCAACCTTTTTCAGCACGGTAGTACTCCTAAACATCGTATAAGATACTGAACACATAATTCGGTATAATCCACGATGTTCGGAAAATGAAGAATCACCTGACGCACGTTGATCGTTAGTATCCACTGGAAGAAAAATGCGCGGTACGGGTCAGCCTCGCGAGAATCGCCCGATACCGAACGCTTTCGCAAATCTGTCCAGAGACGGAAGGGAAAAGAGCCGATGGAAAAGCAAGCGATGGATAGGCGCCAAAGGAAAACGAGGCAAGCTATCTATTCGGCATTCGAGGACCTTATGGCGCATGAGCATTACCGGTCGATCACCGTCGCGCAAATCATCGAGCGCGCCGACATTGGGCGAAGCACCTTCTACGCGCACTTCGAAACGAAAGACGACCTGCTCGACCAGATGTGCATCGAGATATTCGAGCATATATTCGAAGGCGTAAACGAGCATTGCACCACGCACGCCGATCTGCAGGCGGTTGGCCTCGGCGGCGTCCTGACGCATTTACTGTACCATTTGCGAGACACCCATGGCGCTATATGCGGCAAGCTGCTCACTGAAGGCGAGCCTCATTTCACGACGTACTTCAGAAACGAGCTCGCAGTACTGTTCTCGCGGAAAGTCGACGCATTCCCCGAAGGCGTGCCAGCCGACTACGCGATAGGGCTGCTCGTCGCTTCATTTTGCCAAACGGTGGTGTGGTGGTTCGAAGCGGGGGCGGCCCAAACACCCGAAACACTCACCTCGTGGTTTCTTTCCACCTTGAAGATCGACTGAACGCAAGGTGAAAGAGAGCTGGCGGGAAGCATCGCCCAATTCGACGCATGAAGAGCTGCTCGAACAAAGGAGCGGAAGGTGCGGGGCTTGAGATACGCCAACAGCCCCGAGCGGTGCATAAGGTACAATCGAGGCAAGACCACGTTCGAAAGCGACGTGAGGGCGAGCCTGCAAAGCTGTTTGGGTGGCGGCATATCGTGAAGGAACCTACTGTTTTCAGCTGCCCTCAAGAGACGGCCAGACACGCGTTCGGCACGCGAGAAAGTGGGGAGTAACCAATGG
>NZ_CAKTTZ010000061.1 GCF_934617235.1 uncultured Ellagibacter sp.
TCGCGAGAATGTTGTGCCCGTGCGCGATGTTGATTCCGGTCGCGTGAAGGTTTCCGGCAACGTCGTTGTCTGCGGAGGCGGATCGAGCGGATGCGAGACGGCGCTGGCGCTTGCGATGGACGGCTGCAAGGTCACCATCGTCGAAAAGGGTCCGATTGACAGCTTTGCTCATGGCATGACGCACATCACGAGGGGAATGCTCATCGCGCAGCTCGAGAGCAACGGGATCGCGTGTCTCGGCGAGCACGTTGTCCTTTCCGTCGATGACGATGGTGTTCATGTTGGTGACTCACAGTGGCAAGAAAAGGTCCTCAAGGCCGATTTTGTCGTCAATGCGCTTGGGTTGAGGCCGACGTCAGCGGAGCCGTTTGTTGAATTGATTCCCGAGGTGCATGTCGTTGGCGATTGCAATCGGATTGGCAACATCTATCGCGCAAACCAGTCTGCATTCGACTGCGCAATGGAACTGTAGCGATATCTCGGCCGATGAACCCATCGGGAGGCAACAGCGAATCGAAAGAAGTGAGAACTATGGACATCATTAAGAATGCCCCTATTTCCAGCATGGAGAATGCCTTCTCAGTTAAGGGGATGAATATTGTTGTAACGGGAGGAAACCGCGGATTGGGGCGGGGCATCTCCCAGGCGTTCGCTGAATGTGGGGCGAACGTGGCGATCCTCTGCCGAAACGAGGAATCGGGCGCTAACGCCGCGAAAGAGCTGGAAGCCCTCGGCGGCAAGTGTTTTTGCGTGCAATGCGATGTTGGGGATTTCGACAGCGTAGTGGCGGCGAAAGAGGCGGTCGCTCGTGAGTTCGACCACGTCGATGTTCTTGTCAACAACGCCGGTATTGACGCACATAAAAGCCTTTTCGACGATGAACGACTTGAAGAGTGGAAGCGCGTTATGAGCGTCAACCTCGATGGCGTGGCTGCCTGCGTCCAGCAGTTCGGCCAGTGGATGATGGACGCTCGTCGGGGCGGAAGCATTATCAACATCTCGTCGATTGGCGGCCAGGGTATCGGCGACCCCCGCATCAACCCCATGCCTCCTTATAATGCTTCGAAGGCAGCTCTTGACCACCTTACGCGGCATCTCAGCATCGTGATGGGGGACTACGGTATTCGGGTTAACTGCATTGCCCCCGGTCCTACTCACTCCGGGCTTGACGGGGACCTTCCCGATAAGATCAATGACTTCATTCGCGACACGATGCCCGCCCATCGCTTCGGTGAGCCGATTGAGATTGGCGCGCTTGCCGTTTACTTGGCTTCTCCTGCTGGGTCCCAGGTTACCGGCACTGTCATCAACCATGATGGCGGGACGATGGTCGTTGGACTGACATTCTAGTTATCGCATTGAAGCCCCTCTCGTTGCTGCGCACGGGAGGGGCTTTGCTGAAAATGAGGTGATTGCAGTGGTTGATTTCAACAATTACCCGCACGTCTTTTCTCCTGTGAAGATTCGTAATTTTGAACTGAAGAATCGCCTGGTGTTTTCCCCTGTAGTGTCGGGGCATGCTGGCGTCGTCAATGGCGAAGTCACCGAAGCGCTGGTTCAATTTCTGGGTGCGCAGGCTCGATCGGGCGTTGGCATGGTGACGATAGGGGCATCTCCTGTCGATCAAGGTCGCGCGAGGGACTTTTACGGCAGCTTGTCGGTCTGCCATGATGCGGATATTCCCGGGTTGCATCGATTGGCCGAGGAGGTTCATCGTTACGGGGCCGCCATTTCATGTGAGATACTCCATGCGGGGCGGATTGCTCAACCCAGTGCGCTTGCAGGTCGCAAGGCCTGGGTTCCCTGGGTGGCTCCTGATATGGACCCAGATGCATTTGAGGAGATTTCCGAAGCGCAGATGGACGAGGTCATTGGGGAATTTCAGGCGGCAGCTGTCCGTTTGCGCGACGCCGGTTTCGACATGGTGATGATTCATGGTGCTCACGGCAACCTGGTCAGCGCCTTTCTTTCGCTTGCGACTAATCAGAGAACTGACGAGTATGGCGGCTCGCTTGAGAATCGGATGAGATTTCCCTTGAAGCTTGTTCGCGCGGTGCGAGAAGCGATTGGCGAGGATATGGCAATCGACTTTCGGATTAGCCAGAACGAATATGTAGATGGGGGCATCGAACTCGAAGATGTCATTGCGTTTCTCCAGGCTGCTTCCCCGTATATCGATGACGCCCATCTGTCTGGTGGCTGGATCTTCGATCCCGTGTATGTGAAGTACATGATGCCCGGGTATCCCCAAGAGCGGTGCCTGAATATTGCTCGAACTGCCGTTGTGCACGATAAGCTCGAGATCCCCGTGACGTGTGTCGGGAACATCCCCGATATCGCCACGGCAGAGAGGATTCTTGCAGAAGGTAAGGCCGACATTGTGGCCATGGCTCGCAACATTCTTGCGGATATGGACTTCGTGAACAAGGCGTACCGTGGAAAACCCGAGTCTATCCGTCCATGCCTTCGCTGTATTGAATGCGCGTCTCGCCCTGCGGTTGGGGGAGGGGTTCGCTGTTCGGTTAACCCTCAGCTGGGAAGGGAACTCTACTACAAATCGATTCCGAAAGCGGAGGAGAAAAAGAAAGTCGTTGTCATAGGCGGTGGCCCTGCGGGAATGATGGCTGCCCAGATTGCGGTGAAACGCGGTCATGAGGTCGTGCTCTTCGAAAAGGAAGCTCAGCTGGGGGGTCGTCTGCACGAGGCGTCGGCGCTTTTCTGCAAGGTGGATCACCACAAGCGCTACCTCGCTTGGGATGTCGACGAAACGAGGCGCAGCGGTGTTGGTGTGCGGCTTGGAGTTGAGGCTACGCCCGAGTTGGTGATGCGCGAAAGCCCCGATGCCGTGATTGTCGCCATTGGTGCCGAGCATATTGTTCCCGGCATTAAGGGGGTTGAACGCCAGCACGTAATGAGCGTGACCGATGCCGACCTTAAGCGAAGGCCGATGGGGAAGCGCGTAGTGATTATCGGCGGCGGTTTATCGGCTTTGGAGTGCGGCATCCAATTGGCTTATGAGGGGCATGAGGTTGAGATGCTCTCCCGAATTGCCGAGGGTGATAGCTGGCGTGAGGTGATGAACGAGCTGCGCAGCGGGCTCATCGAACTCAAGGATCGTTACGGCGTCAACTTCGTCGGCAATGCCAATGCAGTGGAAATCACCGATAGCGGGGTTGTTTACGAGAAAGACGGCTCTCTTCTTGAGACGCCTGCCGACACCGTTGTTCTCGCGTGTGGTTTGGAGCCGAACAAAAATGCAATCGCTGCTTTTAAAGAAATGATGCCCGACGTCGTTGTCGTTGGCGATGCGCGAAGGGTCGGCAATATCTTTGCTGCTAATATGGATGCTTTCGACGTTGCTGTGGAGCTATAAGAGACGGGAAAGCATGCTGACTGCCAAAAGAGCCCCCATTGCGCTGAATTACCGAGCAAAAGTGAATCGGACGTAAAGTATGAGGTTTTAAATAAGGGTCTCATACCCCCTTTTCCTGCGATTTTACGTACTCAAGGGCAATTCTCAACCCGATTCAACCCTATGGATAATCGGCTTGCGGTAAGTTGTGCGACTTGCCGCAAGCCTCGCTAAAGGGGAGTTATTCAAGGGGAACATAGCAAGGTCATTCAAAAGGAGGAAGATATGTCAGAGAAGGCGCTAGACAAATCTAAGTGTATAAATGGCAGCTATGGCTGGGTCATTGTTCTCTTCACGATGTTGGTGGGTTTTGTGCCCGGTTCCAACATGGCGAAGGCGATTGCTCTCGCTCCCGTCGTCTGCCAGAACTTCATGATTGACAACGCGACGTTCGGTCTTGTCGTTGCGGCGTTCTACATCATGGGCTTCGTGATGGCGTTCCCGACGACCGGCTTGGTTAACAAATGGGGAATGAAAGTGTCGGTCGCCGTTGCCGTTGGCTGCGGTGTCGTTGGCTCCATCATGGGCGCAATGGCGGGAACGAACACGACGCTGTTTATCGTGAGCCGCGTCGTCGAGGGTGCTTCGTTCGGTATCATGGGCGTTGTCGGCGCTTCGTCGATCGGCCCGTGGTTCTCTCCTGAGAAGCGTTCGCTTCCGCTGTCCATCTGGTCGATGTGGGTTGCAGCTTGCATGTGCGTATGCCCGATTCTGTTCGGCTGGCTCGTTGAGTCTCTGGGCGTGACTTGGGATGGCATTTGGTGGGGCACTGCAGTTTACGACCTCCTCGTCGGTGTTCTCTTTATCGTGTTCTACCGCAAGCCGCTCGACCTTGACGCGGCGAGCTCTATCGAAGAGGCAGATGCTGGAAAGGGCGCGAACATCAAGCGCGCTCTCAAGAGCCCGATGCTTTGGGCTATGGCGCTCATCTTCCTGTTCGATGAGGCTGCATATATGGCAATCAATGGCTTTATCGTGACCTATCTGAGCACCGAGCTCGGCGCTACGCTCGTTGCCGCGAACGCCATCTTCTCGCTGTTCGGCTTCATGGGTGCTATCACGCCGCCGGTTTCCGGCTGGATTACCCAGAAGTTCAACAACCATCGTTGGGTTCTGCTCGTCGGTCTTATCATTGCGGTTATCTACACGGCGCTCGTGTTCCATCTTAAGGACCCGGTCCTGTTCTACCCGCTGTCTATTCTTGCTGGTATCGTCGGTGGCTGCGTGCCTTCGATTCTGTGGCAGTTCACGCCGAACACGGTCGATACGGTCGACATTCCCGCTGCGAACGCTTTCATGGCTTTCACGCAGAATATCGGCATGACCATCGGCGCCCTTATCATCGGCAACGCCATCACCATTTGGGGTTGGGGCATGGGCTCCTGGATCGGCATGGTGCCGCTCTACATCATCTGCCTGGTCATTTACTTCGCATTCGGTTGCCACAAGAAGCTCAAGCTCTAGAGGCTCTCGGCTGCGTGAATTCAGCATAAGTGCAGATGGGACGACAGAATGAACCGCTCTGATGAGGGCGCTCTTACCGAAAAGGGGTTTTCAATGGGAAATGAAAGAAGAGGAAAGATCGCGCTCATCCGCTACGATGGCGGAGTGCTCGGAGAGCGGAAGGTCGACCATCGCACGGGTGAGCCGCTTGCAGTGAGAATCGGCGCGAGCCGGTTGCCGAAGGGCATCGACAACGCGCTTCTCACTATGGAAATCGGAGAGAAAGCGACCCTTGTTATTCCTCCCGAAGAGGGGTACGGGAATGCGAACCCGAAGCTTGTCAAGTGGTACCCTCGCCAGGTGCTTGATCATGGGTACGATATCAAGAAGGGCTCGATGATCATGTGGGAAAGCGAGGACGGTCTTGCGAAGCGTCCGGCAATGGTGGTCGATTCCACAAAGGACAACGTCAAGATCGACATGAACCACCCCTATGCTGGCAAGACGCTTGAGTATTGGGTCGAGCTCGTGGATGTCAAGTAGCGTGAAGCCGAGAAGGTTGTAGAGAATGTGCTATCCCTGTACATCATGCGGTAGATGCGGGAAATTCGATCCAAACAGCCCGCTTTATGCTCCGCCACCGGAGATACCGTGCTTGAAGTGCGGCGGATCGATTGACCCTGCAACCGGTGCGTGTCGTGATTGCGGGTACCAGGCGTTTGCGCCGACAGGAGCGCAGTCTTCTTTGGGAAAACGGGAGGCAGCGAAAAGGTAGCTGAACCTCTAGCTGGTTCCCAGTGTCGCCCCTCTGCTGCTATGGCGGAGGGGCGATTTTTTGCGTGGTGGAGGGAGGTGCTTTTTCTGGCAAAGAGGGTCTCTACGGTAACGGCGTGGATCTTATCGCAAGGTACCGTCAATAGTTTTGCGCAAATTCAGCAAGCCGCCGGTACGGCTACTCCTTGAGCAGAGACGCGTCCAAGTAGCGGCGGGAGCCCCATTCGCTGTCTGCGACGTATTTCAGGCGGGCGGCCACCAGCATGAAAGAAAAGATAATTCGTTCACAGTCGCCCTCAGCGACACGCGCTCACCCGCCCGAACGGCGGAAACCAATTCCGAAGGAAATAGTCGGGCAAGACGGCTAGGCAATAAGATGTCCCTTGTAGTATCGTTCGCCCTAGATCCGGCCCGAATGGGCCGATGCGGCGTGGGGCGCGGCTGGATGCCCGTCCGCAGATTGCGCGCCGTCGAGGAAAAGAGGCACGTATGACCACGTACCATCTGAAGGTGACCATCGGCGAAACCGAACCGCCCGTTTGGCGCAAAATCGCAGTCCCGAACCATATCACCTTCCATCAACTTCACCTCGTCATCCAGGAATGCTTCCAATGGCAGGACTACCATCTCTACAAGTTCGAATTGCCCGATGTGGAAAGCCCGATCACGAGGCTGTTCGGCGACCCGTTCATCGACGAGGGAAACGATATCGACGCCCGCGAGATGCTCATCGACCCGTACATCGCCAAAGGCGGCAGGTTCCGGTATATCTACGATTTCGGCGATTGGTGGGAGCACGTCATCGACGTGCTCGACATCGACCCGCTCGACGACGCTCGCGCCCCGCGCGTGACGGCATCTCAAGGTGAGAGCATGATCGAGGACGCGGGGGGCGTGGGCGGATACTACCGTATTATGGACATCCTTCACGATGCGCGAAACCCCAGGCACGAGGAAATAGAGAGATGGGTCGAGTGGCAGGCGCCCAAGCCCTTCTCCGCCGACACCGCCAACGCGCACATGGACGAGCTGCTCTACTTCCCGAAGGCGGCCTACAGCAGTAGCGCCGCTCCCGATGCGGGAATCTGCCCGGCGCGTCGCGTCAAGCTCCGGGACGTCGTCGACGCCCTCGAGTACCAATCGGACGCCCTCGCCGCCTATATCGACCTCGATGCCGTCGAGGTGAGGATGCTCTTCTTCGAGGACTTTGTCGGCCAGGAAGAATACGAGCGCTCGCTCAGGGAATTCGAAAGCTGCAACTCCCTCATGCTCCCGAGGCCGGAAGAGCTCGACGACTACGGGGTCATGCGCAGCTTCGCTCTCATGCAGGAAGGTGTCGCAGGCGATCGTCTGAAGCGGGCGGTCGAGGGCAGAGGAGCCTTCAAGCGCTTCAAGAGCGAGGTTGCCAAGCTCGGGATCGAGGAGGATTGGCTCGCCTTCCGCGATGAATCGAGGGCGGAAACGGCGCGAGACTTCCTAGAGGCCAACGGCGTGCGCTGGGCATAGGTTCAGTCTCCTAAGGGTTCGCCGACCCCGATGATTGGCGCGGCGCTGTCGTTCAGGAGGCGCCGCTTGGCGTTTCGATAGATGAGGGAACGGCGTCGGCTAGGTGAATCGTTTGGAATCTGACCCAATTCCCCTTCGTGAGAAGGCTTCGTCTGCTGCTGGTTGCCTGTCAGCTCGAAACGAAGGAGGTTCCCTTCTTCGAGCAGAAGCAATCTGGCGCCGCGATGATTAGAATAGTGTTAGATTGGTTAGAATGTAATAGAATAGTGTTAGATAAAGAAGGGAGATGAGAAGATGAGAAGAGAAGATCAGTCGACCGAGTTCAAGGAAGCGTACGTCGACGACATCAAGAAGACCGTCGTCGCCTTCGCGAACACGGACGGGGGCACCGTCTTCGTCGGCGTCGACGATTCGGGAAGGGTCGTAGGCGTCGACGACGTCGACAGGACCATCCTTCGCGCGCAAAACGCGCTTCGCGACGCCATCAAGCCCGACGTGACGATGCACGTGTCGTGCAGCGCGCGGGAAGTCGAGAACAAGACCATCATTGTCGTCGAGGTTCAAAAAGGAACTTCCCGCCCGTACTATCTTGCAGACAAGGGCATCCGTCCGGCAGGCGTCTACGTTCGCCAGGGCTCGTCCTCCGTGCCCGCTTCTGAGGCGGCCATACTGCAGATGATCAGGGAAGCGGATGGGGGAAGCTACGAGAGCGCCCGATCGCTCGAGCAGAGCCTCTCTTTCAGCGAAGCGGAGACGGCGTTCGAGGAGGCGGGGCTGACGTTTGGGGAAGGAAAGCGGCGTACGCTCGGCCTTGTCACCGAGGATGGCGTGCGCACCAACTTGGCGCTCCTCTTGTCCGACCAATGCCCGCATACCGTAAAGCTCGCCGTGTTCCAGGGGAGGAAGAAGTCGGTGTTCCGCGATAGGTGTGAGCTGAGCGGATCTGTGCTGAGGCAGCTGGACGGCGCGTACGAGTACATCAACCGGTTCAACCGGCTTCGCTCGGAGTTCAAGGGGCTGAAGCGGATCGACATGCCGGACTATCCCGAGGAAGCCATCCGCGAGGCACTGCTGAACACCATCGTCCACAGGGACTACGCGCTGAGCGGGCCCGCCCTCATCAGCATCTTCGACGACAGAATCGAGTTCGTCACGCTCGGGGGGTTGGTGAAAGGCGTTTCGGCGGACGATATCGCCCTCGGCATCTCCATCCCGCGGAACAAGCGGTTGGCGGAGGTTTTCTACCGCCTGAAGCTCATCGAGGCGTACGGGACGGGCATCCCAAAGATTAACGAATGCTATGACGGCACCGGGAAGCATCCGGTCATCCAAACGACGCCCAACGCCTTCAAAGTCACCTTGCCCAATCTGAACTACGACGGCGTCGACCGTCCCGAGCTTAACGGACTGACGGACTCCGAGAAGAGGGCGTGCCGGCTGTTCGAGAGCAATCCCGTCGTGAAGCGCAGCGACATCGAGCAGTCGCTTGGCGTTTCCCAGACCATGGCAATCAGAATCCTCTCCCACCTGGGCGACAAGGGCCTTATCCAACGCGAGGGGGCAGGGAGGAGCACGCGGTATCGCCGCGCCGAGACATCTTGAAAACCCTCGTCGGCGGGAATCGGGCAAAACCTTGAACGTTGTAAAAGCCAGGAAGTGAATGCTTCCTGGCTTCTTCAGTGCGCCCATGAGATCTATGTTGCTCGTCGAGCGTATGGAAGGTCCCCTGCATAACCTTGCGCGACTTATTAGCAGTGAATTCTCTTTGAGGACTATCTCGAGGCTTCGGCGGAGAGCTGCTTTGCTTTGTGCAGTCCTCCAATTCCTCCATCGCGGCAATCGGATCTTCTTGGAACGCTCCCCAGGCGAACCATGCAAGCCCGTCCGTCGCATGGATTTCGATGATATTCCTCACTGCCTTTTTCAAGATGACGCGGCAACGCTCTTTCTTCTCATCGAATGCATCTATTCTCAATATAGGCGTCAATTTTTTAGTATACTACTCGATTCATATGCCCCGCACCCATGTCGAGAGGCAAAGATTGGCCACACCCCCTTTCCCGTCGAAGAGAGGGCGTGGCCATATATCATCAAATCGTGCCGCCGTTCGGAGAAGTCTCCGTTGAAGACGCCTGCGTTGCGGCACTTTCATATCCGTGGACACCGGCTGGACTGGCCCACGCTTCGCTTCGTTCGGCATGAGGATTGTCGCTTCCGTATGACTCTGTAAGCGCACGTACCGGCAACTCGATTGCTGGCGCGCAAACAAAATTTGCGAGCTCCTCGACGCTCTCGAACGGGCGGCGCGGCCGTGATGGCTGTGTGAATCGGGCAGGTTCCGCTATCCGCGCACGGCGAGCTCCCGCTGCACCATGCGGCCGATGAACCGCATGTCGCGCACGGCGACGCTCGCCACCGCGACCTTCGCGCAGTTGGGGTGCTTGCCGCCGGCGGCGAGGGCCCTGTACTGCCCTGTACCGCTTGTTGTTACGATAACGGCGCGGATCTTATCGTAGCGGCGATGCGCTGATGGCGCCTTTTCCGAGCGCACCGGTAGCCACGACGAGCTGTTTAGATGAGCCTTCGCGGCTTCGTTCCGGGTGGTAGCTTCTTCTTGCGTCGGCAACGGCTGCTGAAGCTTAGATAGCACCTTGTTCGCGCGGGGATGCATTTTCGAGGGGGGAGACATGCCAGAAATCGGGTGGTTTTCATCAACTTGGGAAGGGGCTGCGGGGCGGATGATCGCGTCCCGATTTGTGGTGTATCAAGGGCCATCGCCGGAACCGCCGGCCACCCTTGCCAGGCGAATGCTACCCT
>NZ_CAKTTZ010000062.1 GCF_934617235.1 uncultured Ellagibacter sp.
GCTGCATCAACACCGTCGATGTCATGACCGCCGAGGTGCCCGAGCTCGACTGGGCGCTGCTCAAGCGCATCACGGCTCGCATTACCGCTGAAGTCCCCGGCATCTGCCGCGTCTGCTACGACTTGACCCCCAAGCCCGTCGGCACAGTGGAATGGGAGTAGCCAATAGAGCCTTGACCTGCGCTTCTGAGTGCCGCACTGTGCCGCTGAGTTTCGTTTCGTACGAGAGTCATGACAAAGCCGCCAGCGATAAAGCAGGAATTTCAGCCTCCGAACATTCTGTTCGGGGGCTTTCTTTTATTGCGCGATTACCTCGGAAAATGCCTCGATTGCTCCCCCCGCCTCTTTGGGGCGCCATCGTAAAGCACTCGACTGTCCATAGATTGCAGCAAGGGGTGTCAAGCTTTCAGCAGCGCGGGCAGCAGTGGTGGGCAAGCGCGACGAGAAAAGCGGATGGGGGTCGTGATTACGGGGCAGGGTCGGCAAGGAGTGATGGCAGGGTCGGATGATTTGCCACATTGCGATAAAGATGGTACCCCGCATTTGCGGCGGCATCCCGAATTGGGCTCCCTAAGGGCCGCTCCGAAGCGCTGGCAACCTCAATTCTCCCTCGCCTGGAGCAAAGAGGCAAGTTCGTGGTCAACTGAGCGAGTTGTGCGACGTTTTTTCGCCCGATTATTCCCTTCATGATGGCTTTGGACGCCCTTCGAAAGCAAAGCCCCAGGTCAACTTAAAGCAAGTTTGATTATTCTGAGAAATGGCAGCGCACAACTCGCTCAGTTGACCACGAACTCGGGGTTGTGCTCCCTAGAGCCGCCTGCGCCCCCTACGCGCCTTCCCCGCCCTCGACCACGCGAACGCCCAGCTCGCGCAGGTAGGGCTGCCCCTCGCGCTCCTCGAAAACGTTGACGCTCTCGGCGAAAACGGCCCTGGGGCACGCCTTGCGCGCCTCCCCCAGGCGGTCGAGCGGAATGGCTATCGCCGGAACCCCCGCATCCCAATCATATGGGACGCGGCACGCTCGTGCCCACGCGCGAACCGTCTTCGCATCCTTGCCGAAAGCCTTTACGCACTTCAGAAGCTTGTCGCTCTCATCGAATGAAAGCCACGGGTATGCGTCTCGCAAATGGGCGTCCTCCAAAAGCACCTTGTTCTGCTGGTAGATTTGCCCTGTGTTTTTATTGTCTGAGCTGCAGTAATGCATCCCTAGCCCAAGCTGTTGCTCATCGGCATACGCAAGCAGCGCCAGCGCCTCGGCTTCGCTGCCCGCAACGGGAACTCCGCCGCCGTACCAATAATCGTACAGGTAGTTAAACGGGTGCTTGCGCAGCTCGAAACCGCGCGCGCGGAACTCCTCCGCATTGCAGAGGGGGAAGCAAAACTCGAGCAGATTAATCCCCCGTACGCCCATCGCATCGAGGCGCGAGAGAAGCGGATTCATCGTAGCGAGCGTGCCGGGAATCACCGGCATCTCAACCATGACGTGCGGCAACGAGGAAACGGCAGCAACCATGCGCTCGAATATGGGCGCATCTGCGCTCGCGACGTCTTCGGGCTTCACGCTAAAGCGGATCTCGTCGAGACCCGCTTGCGCGAGCTGCTCCAGACACACGTCGTCGAGCAGATCGCCACACGTGTATAAGCGCACGTGAGCCGCAGGATACAACTCGCACGCCCGCTCGACGAAAGCCACGACCTGCTCTTTATGCAGCAAAGGCTCGCCGCCCGTGATGGCAAGGCAGTCGAATTGGGCGCCGGCGGCATGCGCAGCATTAAGCTCAGCCACAATGTTGCGTCGATGCGAGAGGAAGTACTCGTAATGGTCCTGGTTGGGATTGAAGCAGAAGTAGCAATGGCGCGTGCAGCGCAAATCGACGAAGAACGTCGCCGTGCGCTCACCGGTGCGACATGCCAAGCACGCAGGTGATATCCACCCGCGCCACAAGGAGCCGTCCCCGTTCTCACAATGGCAGCCGCAAGCGCCGGCAACCTGCGCCCGACGCGCACGAGAACAGGACTCCGAAGCCTCAAAGGGAACGCCAAAAGCGGCAACCGCTTCCTCGTAATCGCGTTCTACCTGGTTGAACGCTTTCGCGTATTCCCAAACATCCATTGCAATCCTTATTCGCCAATATGCCCCATCAGCCAATCGAGCTGCACGGCATCGATGTGGGACACCATCACAAGACCCTGGGCAAACGCCGCATACAGCCCGCGGTCGTCCTTCTCAATCACCTTTTGGGCAAACGCATTGACCCACGTAAGCACATGCGCCTCCAAAAACGCTTTCGAATCCCGCAGCGCATTCCGGCACTTGGAATCATGCCCGTCGGCATACGCCTCATACGCGCGAGAGCCCATGAAGCTCAGGTACTCCAGCATAGCTGCAATGTGGTCATCAGGGAACTGCTTCTCGGCCTGAAGCTTCAAACCGGCGGCATGGTACGCCGCGCGGACATCGAGCGTGCTGCACTGGAACAAAGTCTGCTCGGTACCCACATATGGAGATTCCCACAGATGGACATACTGCTCCCCGGGAATCTGGAAGAGCTTCGCGTAGTCGCCCTCCATCTCAGACGCAAGCGCCACCGCAGCGTCAGACGACGGATCAAGGTGCTCGTCGCAGCAGGTCAAAGCACCCTTCGCGCAATCATCGAGCGAGCAATCCATCTTGTCGAGAATGTGCGCTGCATCAATCGGCAGGTCCCCATCAGAGATCACGGCAACTTCGCCCGCCAACATCTCGCGAGTCTGCGCGCCGAAAAGCTTCGTGGCAAAATCGGGCGAGCAGTCGCCACCGAAGACAGCATGCAAGATACTATACAGGTACGCGCGGCGGGCAAGATCCATACCGATGCGGGTTTCGAGTTGTTGATCAGGCATAACGCCGCTCCTTTCAAGGGAAGGCCGGCCCCTTCCCGCCGCAGCGAGAACAAGCAGCCAACTGTTCCAGTGAATACTACACGACAAGAAAACGCCGCGCCACAAGCGAGATGCGGCGCGGCGACAATCAAAAGCCGGTTTTACCAGGTCAGCTCGACAGCAGAGCTATCGAACGCAAGATCTTTGGTCTTGACCAGGAGGTTCGGATGAGTCAAATCGGGGCTCGGAAGCACCACAATGGTGCCGTTGTCCAAATCGCCATCATACTTCTTGCGAAGCTCATCCACATCGCCGGCGTCGAGCGCGCGGTTCGGGCAGCCCGCGACGCAGGCAGGCTGATCGCCGTTGGCACGCAGGCCGTAGCAGCCGTCGCACTTGCCGGAGACGCCCTTCTCGGGGAAGTACTGCGGATGACCGTACGGGCAGCTCATCACGCACATACGGCAGCCGATGCACTTGTTCTGGTCCTGAACGACCGTGCCATCTTCGGCCTTGCCGATCGCGCCCGTCGGGCAGTTGGCCAAGCAGATCGGGCTCTCGCAGTGGTTGCAGCTGCCAGAGTAGCTGTACGACTTCACGTTGGGGAACGTGCCGACCGTGTAGCTCTTCACATTGCGATACAGGGTTCCGACTTCAAGACGATTCTTGTCTTTGCACGCCACTTGGCACGCGCGGCAGCCGATGCAACGCGTCATATCAAAGTAAAAACCAAAAGCCATGATTCCCTCCTTAGCCAAGATTCAGGATGCGCGCATCGGTGTAGCAGTCGTCTTCCAATGCAGGGCCATCGTATTTCTCGAAATTGCAGTTATTGTTGTTGTAGCTGGTCACGCCGCAGCCGGAAATGTTGTTGCCAGTGAGGTAGTTGTCGGCGCCGCCCTCGTCGATGCCAGTCTTCTCGTTCAGGCGAACCCAGGAACCATGCGGAATGCCGACTTCACCTGGCATGAGGTTCTCCATGCAGCATGCTTTGCGCAGGACCTCGCCGTACTTCGTCCAGACGCGCACAGTGTCGCCATCCTCGATCCCCTTCTCCTTCGCGTCAGAGGCGTTCAGGAACACGGGGTTCGCCCAAGCCTCGCGCAGCCAGGGGCAGTTGTCGAAGACAGAATGCGAGCGACGGAAGTAATGCGGGTTGAACAGCAGATACGGGTACTCGCCCTTCTCGCCGCCGATCTTGCCATCTTTGAAGGTGGTCTCGTAGCCCACGCCGGGAACGAGGTACTCGGGGTACGGCGCGTACGTGTGATCGCACAGGCCGATGCTGTTGAACAGGTCGGCCTTCGCCTGGCAGGTGATTTCGAACTTGCCGCTCTTGGTCTTCAGCGGGTTCTTCTCGGGGTCGGCGATGAACGAAGCGTAGCCCAGGAAGGAGGAGTACTTGTCGCCCTTCTTGCGTTCCACCTGGTAACCGCCGTTGGAGACAAACTCATTCAGGCCCACACGACCGGTCTGAGTCTTGCCCTCGACGCCCCACTCCTTAAGGTCGGCCTCGGTGACGGTGACAAGCGGCACGTACTTGCCGGAGTCGTCGTCCGCGATAACCGTGGCGCCCGCGATGCTGTTGAAGAACGCCTGCTTCGGGCTGATCGGGTAGACCGTCTTCGGGTCAACGCCAATAGCCTCCATGATCAGGGAGTTGATCTCGACGTCAGTCTTCGCTTCGAACAGCGGCTCGGTGACCTGCGAGAAGCAGAACAGGAACTCGCGGTTGGAAGCGGAAAGGCCGCCGGGAACTTCCCACTGGGTGGTGACGGGCAACACGATGTCGGAATACATCGCCTGCGTGGTCATGAACTGGGCCTTTGCCAGAACGAAGTCCATCTTGCGATGCGCCTCGATGCCGCGCTTCATGTTCGGGCCGGTCTGCAGGTAGGCGTTCTCGTCATGGATGATGCAGTGGATGTCGCACGTGCGATCCTCGCCAGCCTGCGAGCCCTTGCCGGAGTACCAGTCGCCGACCATACGATACTTGCCGGTCAGGCACGCTTCCCACACCTGAGGTCCGGGGATGACGCCATCGATCTCGTTCTTCTGGCTCGGATAACCCGAGCTGCCACCCTTCACCAGGGCGGGGCCGCCATTACCAGCGTTTGCATGGTAGTTGTTCGCGGTGCAGTTGCCGGGCTTGCCCATATGACCGCCCATAGCGCCCAGCGTCATGAACAGCTGAGGAACGTTCTCGCACGCATCGCAGCGAGCGGCGGCGAAGTTATGGAGCAGCCACACGTTCTTCTTCTTGCTGATTTCGCGTGCGAACCAGGTGATTTTCTCAACGGGGACGCCGCAGATAGTGGACGCCCACTCGGCGTTGTGCTCCACGCCGTCGTACTTTCCTTCCAGATAGTCGACGAAGTTAACGTCTTCCTTCAGGTCTTCGGGCTTGTGCTCAGCATCGAAACCGACGGTGTACTTGTCCAGGAACTCCCAGTCAACAACGTCACCCTCAGCCTTGTCCAGGCGGATCATCTCGGAAGCGACGCCCAGCAAGAACGCCGTGTCGGTGCCAGTGCGGATGGGAATCCACTCGGCATCGAGCATCTGGGCAGAAGCCGTGTAAATCGGGTCGACAGTGATGAACTTGACGCCCGCTTCCTTAGCGCGGATGTAGTGATAGCTCGGCGTGCCGGCGGCAGACCATGCGGGATTAGACGCGTAAAACACGATGGTGTCGGCGTTCAGCATGTCGGTGCGGTCGTTGCACACGCCTGCGTCGGTGCGAGGAATGCCGATGGTGTCGGCGGTGTTCAGAAGGTAGGCGCCATGAGACGTGGTGTCCGCGGTGCTGGTGTGTCCACCCCATGCCAAAAGCGGCGCAAACGCGAAGCGCGAACCGTAGCTTCCCAGCAAGAATGCCTGGTTGCCGTACTTTTCCTTGATGGTCTTGAACTGGTCGCCGATGTAGCTGATGGCCTCATCCCAGCTGATGCGCTCCCATTCATCCTTGCCGCGCATCTCGCCGTTCGGGTTATCCGGTGACCAGCTCTTGCGCTTGATGGGATACTTCAGGCGGTCGGCGCCGAAGCACTGCTGCTGCTGCGCCTTGCCGCGCACACAGCCGCGCTGCTGCGGGTAATCGAAAGAATCTTCGTGCGTATCGTCGGTCTTCTGGCGAATCACCGCGCCGTCTTTGACCATAACCTTGTTCATACAACGGCCGCCGCAGTTGTGCCAGCACGCTGCAGACGTCCATTCGCCGTCCTTCGCGGGATCGACGGGCATACCTTTTGCATCGGTGGCCTCAAGGCTGGATTCCGCAGAGCATCCGGTCGCAGCCAAACCTGCGACGCCGGCCATAACAGCAGCAGAAGCGCCCAAGAAGCCACGGCGGGAAATATTGTTCGTACTCACTGTTGGTTCCCCCTTTCCGCTTTCCTACATTGCGCAGGTCGCGTAGAAACCGTAGCGGGCAATGGCAACGCCAATCACCAGCACGGCGCACACGACGATCGCAAGCACTGTCTTGTTTTTGAATTTGGAGCCCGCAAGCGCCAGAATCGCAGAGGCAATCGGAGCGATGACCAGGCCCGCAATCTGCATGGCGGGGTTCAAGCCCGCACCAGAGAATGCAGCGACCTCAAGAGCCAGACCGATAGCCAAAACGACATCGACGGCAACCAGCGTGTAAACAACCGGCTTCTCGGCGATATCGGCCAAACCAAGAGCAGCGCACAGGCCAAGGCCCATAGCCAAAGCACCCGCGACGAACGTAAGAATGGTTGCGGGAGCGTTGCTCCACACAGCGTTGCCGTACACGTCGATGTAGGCAGCGCCCATGAGCACGATGACAAGCACCGCCGCAATTGCGCCAATGACGCGCAAGACGAACGGGCTGTCCTTCTTCACGAACGTGATGATGAGGTCGATAAGCGCCAGCACGAAGAAGATGCCTGCAAGAAGCACTTCCTTGACCATGCCGGACCCGAAGTTGACTGTGCCCGCGCCGATTGAAGCAAATGCGCGCGAAAGGCTGTGAACATGCGTGGCCGCAGCGATCATGCCGATGGCAAAAAGCACTACGACGACCAGAGGAACGAGCCACGGACGCTCGCTCTTGCGTGTGCGCTGGAAGCAGACTTCGAACACATAGGCACCTGCCGCCAACCCTCCCAGCAGCGTGAACAGGAATAAGGATTCAAGACCCATGTTTCCCCCTTATTATCTCTTTGACGCCCGCATCGTGCGGGTCGCCCTGCTTTGCGAAATGCACCTCGCCCGCGCATTTCGTCTATCCGACAAGCAGTTCATCCATGTGGCGACAAAGATGACCATTCGCCGAATATTTGCCAAGGATCTCAGCTGGTGATCCTTTTCGTGGATTGTAACAAAATTGTCGCACGACAATCAATAGTGTCGTGCGACAATTTCACGTGTAATTATTCTATCTTGTATATAGTATTATTAGCTTGCTTGGCTCTCATCTGGCTTTACGTTAAAGCCGTCACTGTAAGCGCTGGGCACCACCAGGGTACCCTCGTTGTCCTGCAAGCCCTCATAAGTGAGGTGCATCTTGCGAAGCGACAAGGCGATGTCATCGTGACTGTACGATTGGGCCACGTCATCGAGAATCGCAGAGATATCCCTCTCGGCCTCCATGAGCGTGATGCGCGCGCTCTTGCGGCATTCAGCCTGGGCTTCGAGTGATATAACGCCCTGAAGCTCCTTGGGGATGATCAAATCGCGCACTTCAACCGACACGATGGAGATGCCCCAGTCCGATACCTTCTGCTCAACCGCCTCGCGAAGCTCCTGGTCAAGCTGATGACGACGCATGACTACATTCTGAAGCGACGCGCGACCGATGGCGTCGCGCAGTGCCGTTTGGGCGGAAAGCGCCACAGCGAAATGGCAATCCTGCACTTCGGTACAGGCCTTTTCGGGGTCCCAGATGACCCAGAACAGCACGGCGTCCACATCGAGCGGCACAAGATCGCTGGTCAGGGCCTCTTCGGCACCAAACGGAGTTGCGATCATGCGCTGGTCGACGCGCAACGTGCAGAATTCGAACAGCGGAATGGTGAAGAACAACCCGGGGCCCGCAAGGCGATTGAAGCGGCCCAAGCGCATGACCACGACACGCTCCCAGTCCATGCACACGTGTACCGAAGAGAGGACGGTAAGCCCCACAATCACGGAAACGACGATCCCTGAGAGCGTAAACTTTCCAAGGGCAACGGTCAGCACCGCCAGCGCCAGCGCGAATGCGACGACCGCAAGCACCACCGAAATCATTACCGCGCCATTTCGCGTGGCTTTCTTCGTCGGGTCGGAGCGATACGCATCCGCCGCAACGCCAAACTCCATTTCAGAGCGGCGATAGGTATCTTTTTGCTCTTGAGGGCGAGCTTTATCTTTGATTCTGCTCATTTTCCTTCTTCATCCTCCTTATGCACGAAGACACCATCTTTGGGATGTCGTCATATGCCATGCCGTTCTCGAGACAACCTCTCACGAACTCTTCGACGAGCGCATCCACCTCCGGTGCGGGCTTCATTATGGCGTTCGAATCATTCACGAACACACCACTGCCGCGCACTGCGGTCACATAGCCGTCGCGCTCGAGCCCCATATACGCCTTGTTCACCGTATTGTACGCAATGCGCAGGTCAGCAGCATATTTGCGCACTGTCGGCAACTTCTCGCCCGGCTTGTAGAAGCCCGACGTGATGAGGTAGACCATACGATTGCGCAGCTGAACCCACAGCGGCAAGTCGCTGGACTCGTCGAACGCGAACGGCGGAATCTCTTTACTTTGCTGCTTCACATCTCTCTTTTCTTGCACTTACTTCTTATGTCCCGACAACACGATAAGCGAACCGATTTCGATGGCGCGTTCTGTTCATCCGTTTCATGCTATCCCCCCAGCTACACCGACGGCGCCACGCCGCATGCGACGACAACAATTCGGAGACAGAGCCCCCCGATCAGCATCAGCACAGCGATTCCTGCGGCTCCTGGAGTTGGAATCTGCCGATTGAGCGTCAAGGAAACCGTTTCCGCAGCAAAGGGAATCACAAGGCCACAGACGACAAAACCCGCCCAAAATGTGGCTGACAGATCGCCTTCGAGAAGCCGAGCCACCGCCATCGGGGCAGTCCCTGCCGCGAAGGCAAGCAAAGCAACGACGGCAACCGTCTCAATGATGATGAACACGATGTCGATTCGAGCGAGCAGGCGCCCCACAACCCGCGTTGTGCGCGCATCTTCGCAGGTACAAGCGGCAAGCATGACCACGGCGCAGCCGCACGAAAACGCCGAGGCCGCAAACAGGATGGGCAACCACGTCGACTGCCACACTTCCACCGCAATAACGCTCTGGAGAAGCAGGCCCGTGTAAACCATCACGATGATTGCGACGGGAAGGCCTATCGCCTTTACGGCGAACGAGACGACGCGCGCCCAGGTCGGCAACACGAAAATGGTGTCGGCGAGAGCGATTGCCAAGAACACAGTGAGCAGCGTCAAGGCAAAAGCGCCGATGGAAACCAGACTGCCTGTAGGATAAAGGAACAGGAAGAAAAACGCTTCAGGGCGCCCGAGATCTGCGACAAGGCAAAGCTCGCCCGTGAAGACAACGACCAGGGCAGTACCATACACAAACCTGCGGATTCGCTTGTACGTCGGCTCGGAAATCACCGATTGCGGCGTGAGGAAAACCCTGCCGTATTCACCGTGGTTATGGTCCTTCACGGCTTTGACGACGTCGAAAAAGGCAGCGAGTGCAAATGCACCGGCAGCGGTGCCGCCCAGGAAAAGATAGATGGCTATCAATTTACTGAAAACCACGTCAGCCCTTCCTTGTCGTTTCCTCGTCCCCTTCTGCCAACGACAATCTACCACATGTTTCAGCCTGTCAGCCCACTTGTCGCACGACAATTTTGGGAGAAGGCGGTCGATTTGCACAACCGCCGCCACAAGACTTCGCTCTCGGCGGCGTCCCGATGCAGCCCTTCTTCTCGAAAAACGGGGTCTCTATGTTAAACCACCGTTGACATGTCGGCGATCTGCCTGGTCCAGTAGACCATGGCGTCGCCGCATTCGAGGT
>NZ_CAKTTZ010000063.1 GCF_934617235.1 uncultured Ellagibacter sp.
ACCTCGAATGCGGCGACGCCATGGTCTACTGGACCAGGCAGATCGCCGACATGTCAACGGTGGTTTAACATAGAGAAGAAATCTTACCATTAAAAATGAAGGCCGTCATATAGATTGGCGGCCTTCTCAATTTAAGAAATGGAACACCTGGCTATGCTGGATTCTCGTGAATCATAATATGCTTCACGTCTTCAAAACGCGCTTCAACAGCATCATGGGCCGCTTCAGCAATTGCGTGAGCTTCGAAGAGGCTCTGAGATCCCTCAACAGCGATTTCCGCATCAACATAGACCTTGTTGCCAAATTTACGAGTTCTAAGGTTATCGATTCGAATTACGCCAGGCGTATTTTGAATTATGTCTCTGATTTCATGTTCAAAGGCAGAATCGCATGCAGTATCAGTTAGGCTACTAAGCGAATCCTTGAGAACGTCGAATGCGACTTTAAGAATAATAACGCAGATTACTAAGCTAGCAATTGCGTCGCCCGCCTTAAACCCAAGCATTGTTGCTCCGATTCCCGCAAGAGCACCAACAGAAGAGAGGGCATCGGAGCGATGATGCCAAGCGTCAGCCATAAAGGCGCTTGAGTTAATGGCGCGAGCCCAATGGCGCGTGTACCAAAACATTCCCTCTTTCGCCACGATTGATACCACGGCGGCAACAAGTGCAATAGCGCTCGGCATCGCTTCATCGAGATACGCTCGCGTCGCGATACTTTCCAAACTGGAATACCCAATCGCAAGCCCGGTAAACATCAGTATCAGCCCCAAAGCGAGGGAGGCGATGCTTTCGAATCTCTCGTGCCCGTAAGGGTGGTCGGTATCCGCCTCTCGTTCGGCAAGCCTAACTCCGACAAAGGCGATGGCGGTAGCGAAAACGTCGGAAAGCGAGTGAACGGCATCAGAAATCATCGCGGTTGAATTGCCGAAAAGACCTGCGAACAGCTTAAATGCAGCAAGAAAGACGTTACCGCCTATGCCGACGGATGCAACTTGTCGGGTAACTTTTTGGCGATCAGGCATGGGTTTCGCGCAGTCAGATGCGGTAGTATTAGGAATGTTGTTCGGGGTCTCGTCATTCGTTTTCATCGTGCAAACTCCTTGAGTAGGGAACAGTGTCTCTTAGCTACCCGCAGTTGCGTTTGAAAACAAAAACGCGCCTGCGGAACGGCAACTGTCCCGCAGGCGCGCCATAAGGTGCATCTGCTGCCGACGTCCCCGCCGGCCCGGCTCCATAGCTCATCGCCACGGCCTGATCAGTTTGCGCTGTAAAAGCTTGTCGCGACATCTGACGCGGCAATGCAGTGCAAAGAGTGGCCACATTGTACGAGCTTCGGTTTTGGTTTGTCACCACTAACATCGAAATTGTGGCGAAAACATGAATCTTACGAGCTCAAAGCTTAAGCAAGGGCGCCCATGGGATCCCACGGCGCAAGGGGAGTGGGCTCGCTGTTATAGGCGGCAAGCTCCTCTTCAGTCAGGTATTTCTTGTCGACTACAACCTGATAGACGTATTCGGAGAACCAGTCGTCGGTCATGAGGTCGTACCCATCATGGCCGTGGTCTTTCCCCCAACTGTTCTCGACGCGCCAAAGCTTCGGCTTGCCGTCGTCGTCGAGATTCACTCCTTGGAAAACCATGGCATGCGTCATAAGCGACTCGCCGTAGTCGAGTCGAGCCGCTTTGTCCAAGCTGGCCATAACCGGCACCCCAAATAACCCGTCAGCATCCATGGTGCTGATTCCCATCATGCCATCGTCTTGCAGGTAATTCTGATCGACGTCGCAGCCAAACCAAACAGGGAGTCCATCTTTGAGCTGGGCAATTGCAGCTCGTTTGAGGGAATCGATAGGAAGATTGACATAATGTACGCCGCCGTCTTCAGCAATATTGCCAAGGAATCTAACGGAATATGAATGATAGTAAGGCTTGTCGGACGTGGGGGCGTTGATTACCGAAATGAAATCATCGAGGTTCATGTCAACGAACTCATTGAAGAACTGCGTTGGGGTGAAGGTGCCCGAAACAATCAGCTTGTCGTCCTTGTCGCGAATGCGCGCCTCGAAAGACACTGGTGGTTCGCCGAGGCAAATTGCAAGGATGCGGTAGAACTGTTCGAGCAGGTCAGCTTGCTTTTCTTCCAGCGCGTCTTTGTCGGCTCCGTCAGCTATCATGTCACGAAGCGTTTTGGCGCCCGCGCGCAGATGGCGGGTAAGGAACGCGTCCATGTCGCCCGTATTGGACGAGCAATGCGTTTCGGGCATGGCATCCTTCGGCACGACGCCGTACTTCTTCACGATTGATCGGAACATATCCCACTGCCCGCCGTCGCAGAGCGGATCGAGCAGGAGAAAGGCGACGTTGCGCGAGGTAACAGGCTCGTCTGCAGTAGCGATGATGTTCTGGAAGAACCAATTTGCGCGCTCGTACTTGTCCCAGAAAAGCGGATAGGCTTGCGACAGCTCGAAGGATTTCAGGTTCAACTTCTTCATGATGCGAAAGCGCATGGTGTTCAAGCTTGCGAACATCCAGCAGCGACCCGACCTCTTCTGGTTGGTGATATCGCCCTGCGAGAGCTGCACGTCGAAGGTGCGAGGGTCGAGGCTGAGCGCCTCGGGTACGCGGGCGACTTTGCGGATCGGGCATGCGGAAACGGCGTTCTTCGCAATGCGTGCGGCAGGGTCCGATGCAAATGCTTCATGCGCGCGATTCGTGACGTCATCGGGAATCGCAGAATAGGCGATAGGACTTTCGATTTGACGCATAGGTACCTCCAAACGAGAGCGTTCAACTTATGTTCGGAGGTTAGCACAATGGCAGGGAAACGGGCGGGCCGATAACGCCCAGTAAAAACAAAACCGCGCAGCCGCCCGGGTTGAATAGCGCAATCTCGGGCAGCCGCGCACTACGAGGCGATGAAGAACCTTTATTTCATGGCCTCGAGCTTCGCCAGCACAGCTTCCTGTCCTTCAATGAGCTCGCCGCCCACGTAGAGGTAAGGAATCTTGTTCGCATCTCCGCCGAGCGAAAGAAGTTCTTGGTAGGGAGCTTCCTGCTCAACGTCGCGCTTGTCGAGTTCAATCCCGAGCTCATCGGCGAGGTTTACCGCCACCGAGCAGGTTGAACAAGGGGCCCAATAATAAAGAATCGGCTTGTCCATCGAGGTTCCTTTCGGTCGGAAACAATACGACAAGTATACGCTTAGGTCGAGATGATACCGATTGCGGCGTAGCTAGGATGATGGAAACGAGCTGAAAATGGCATATCTGTGAGGGTTGGGTAGCGATATGGCGCAGAAGTGGCTGCGGTTCAAATTCCCACCACACAAGGGGGATATGGTAAGCCTTCGGAAATGTGAGTAAATGATCAGCACGAGGTTCAATATGGCGGAACGCGCGAAGGATAAAACGTTTACAACAAAGAGTTTGTTCGAAGGACTGTCGGGCTCGCAGCTTACGGCGGGCGCACTTGCTGCGGTGACATCGATGCTGCTGTCAGCGCAAATCGGCATCGCGGGATCGGTGATCGGCGTCGCCGTTGGCTCGGTCGTATCGACGGTAGCATCGCAGGTGTACAAGCGGTTTCTTGAGCAATCGGCAGATAAGCTGCGCGGCATGCGCGATGCGGACGGGGAGGGAGCCGCCGAGCTCCAGGTCAATGGGGAAGCCGCCAGCCCATCAGCGCGTATCGAGGAGATAGCGGAAGATGAGGACGGTGGCTTGCCATTCGGCGATGCGAAACCTTTGAGGGGCGATGTACCGACTCGCCGCGGCGAGCAGTCGCTTTTCCCTGCTGGCGAGGTAGGAGCTGTGCCGATTGCGGGACGCGCGACCGCAACGCCTCATCTTGGCGATGCGTCGCTTGCACAAGACATCACTGCGCAGCATGTTCAAGCGAAACGGGCTCATGATAAGCGCATGCAGCGCGGCGTGATTGCCGTGTCGGTGGCATCTGCCCTCATCGCGGTGGCGATTTCAGCGGGATTCGTGATGCTAACCACGCAAGGGCAGGGGCTAGGTGCGAAACCTGCATCGATCGAGCAGGTGCTCCGAGCTGCCCAAGATCCGGGCTCGTCGCAGGCCCCCGAAGCTGATGAGCAAGCAAGTTCTAAATCCGAGGCGAGCAGGGACTCGCAAAATGCGACTTCGGAGGGTGCTTCGAAGAGTGACTCGTCGCAGTCCCAGGCGGCGTCGCAGGGCGAGTCGGGGAACTCTCAGTCGAACGGCCAAGGAAGCAGCCAGGGGCAAGCAGACACTTCGGCATCTGCCGGTTCCGAGTCTGGATCGAGCACCGGTTCGGGTACGTCGTCGTCGGAAAATCAAGGTAACTCGTCGGGGGAGAGCACTTCTTCGGGGCAGGGATCCTCGTCGGGGTCGTCCCCCTCGGGCGGCGGCAACGCAACATCAAGCGGCAAGTAGTAGCTTTCGTGACTCGGTCGATGGCGCAGGTGCTGCCGACAACGCGGGCGCGGTCGGGGTATAATCGCTCTCATGTCAAATTGCGAACCCAACATAGATGATGTCGCGCTTATCTTCGAGGGCGGCGGCATGCGTGCGAGCTACACCGCCGGCGTCGTGGCGACGCTGCTTGAGCGCGGAATGGATTTCTCGCACGTGTACGGTATTTCCGCTGGTGCAAGCCATACAGTCAACTATGTATCGCGAAATATCGAGCGGTCGCGCGCTTCGTTCACCGATTTGGTTTGCGACCCCGAGTTCGGCGGCGTCGGCAGCCTTCTCGCTGGGCGAGGATTCTTCAACGCGCATCACCTCTATGAGGGAATCGCCGAGGATTTAGCGGGGACCGACGAGATAATGGCGTTCGATTTCGATGCATTCCTCGCGAATAAAGCTGAGGTTCATATCGAGGGATTCGATTGGGATACCGGTGAGACCGTGGCGTGGACGAAGACGGATATGCCGACGATGCGCGACATGATGCTGCGCGTGCGCGCCAGTTCGACCATGCCGCTGTTCATGCCGCCAACGGTGATTGACGGTCGAACGTTCATGGACGGCGGCATGGGCACAAGCTGGGGGATTTGCCTTGATGCGGCGCGCCGTGATGGTTTCGAGCGCTTCTTCATCGTACGGACGCAGCCGCGAGGCTATCGCAAGAAACCACTCGGTGCCTTGCCGCGGGCGGTGTTTCGCTCAGCATTTCGAAAGCATCCTCTGGTTGCGGAGCGCACTATCGAGCGGCCCGCTCGCTACAACGCCTTATGCGACGAAATCGAGCAGCTTGAACGTGCGGGTGAGGCGTGCGTTTTCTACCCCGATGAGATGCCGGTAGATAACAAGGAGACGAACTGGGAGAGGCTCTGCGCGTCGTATGAGATGGGCTACGCCCAGGCTCAGCGCGAGGCTGGTTCATGGGAGACGTGGATTAACGGTCGGTAGGTTGCAAGAGGGAGAGAAGCGATGCCGATTATCAGATTGGGCCAGGCGAGCGGCGAAGAAGCCGAGAGAGACGGGGAGCTATCCCTGTTCACGCGCACGGCCGATGTGGAACTGCGCGAAAGAGGGCTGTTCATTGGCGAATCGCTTAAGGTGATCGAGCGGGCGATGGCTGCGGGTGCCACTTCGCGCGCGATGCTCCTTTCGGAAAAACTGCTTGAAGAGACGATGCCCGCCATCGAACGCGCGCTTGCGGCGGATGCCTCGACGCCAATTTATGTCGCACCCAAAGCGGTTTTTAAGGAAATCACCGGGTATCAGGTGGTCAGAAGTGCGCTTGCCATATTCGAGCGCCCCGCTTTGCCGAGTGTGGCCGAGTTGCTTGCTGGCACAAAGACTCGCCGCGTGGCAGTCCTTGAAGACATCGGGAACTCAACCAACATCGGGGCGATATTCCGGTCGGCTGCCGCGCTCGGGGTCGATGCGGTGCTCGTGACCCCGTCGTGCCACGACCCGCTGTTTCGCCGTGCGGCTCGCGTATCGATGGGGACGGTATTCCAGGTTCCCTGGACGCGCATCGGGAACGTCCGGGCCTGGGCGGGGGAGGGCATAGCACTCCTTCATGACCTGGGGTTCAAGGTCGCGGCGATGGCTCTGTCCGACGATTCGATCCCGCTTGACGATGAGGGTCTGCGAACGTGTGAGAAACTCGCAATCGTCCTTGGGACGGAGGGCGAAGGATTGGCGCAAGCCACGATTGACGCAAGCGACTACACGGTAAAGATTCCCATGGCTCACGACGTCGACTCCTTGAATGTTGCTGCGGCCAGTGCCGTTGCCTTCTGGGAGTTGCGCGTGCGGTAATTCCGCTCCGAGTTTGGGACGTGGGTCGGGTGATTTGTCCCGCTTGCCGCTTCTCGGGAGCGGCAAGCACTTCTGACGGAAGGGGCATTAAGAACGCACAGCCGTGCGCCTTGCGAAATCAGAGCTTCTTTTGCTGATAGAGGCCGTGTTGCTCGAAACCAAGGCTCGCGTAGTACTCGCGCGTTCCTACGGCGCTGATGACGTTGATGCGCTCATAGCCTGCCTCTCTCGCAATGTCGCATGCCCGCGCGACGAGCTTGCGTCCCAGTCCCGTATGCTGCGCGCCCGTGCTCGCGTGTCCGAGTGCGGCGACGGCGCCGTACACATGTACTTCGCGGATCATGGCCTCGCCTGCTGATAAGGGGAAAGAGGCTCGGGCGGGGGCTTCTCTTTGCTCATCAGCGTTTGCCAGCGCAATATCGCGTTCGGCCTGGCTGGAGGCGTCATCTCTTTCGGTCGGCATTGCCTCGCGTCCCGCCGAGCCGAACGATTCGCGCCCTCTTTCCGCTTCCGTGCGCGCACCCGCGATAGCGTCGGTTTTCGGGAGCGACAAGCGCAAGAATCCCGCGATTTTCCCGTCGGGTGTCACCCATTGCAGGAAGCGCTCGCTTGACACGGTGGTCTCGTAGGGGAACTCGGCGAGCGCAAGGTCGCTCAGGTCGGCGCCTCGTGTGCCGATCTCGCGCGTCCTGATTTCGGCTACCGCGGCCCCGCGACGCACCAGCTCTTCGTCGACCATCTGGCGCAGGTTCACCTTCTTGTTTCCCGTCATGATGTCGTGCGAGGAAATATCGCGGATCATGCGCGACACGCGTACATAGGGGGGCGTGGCCTGCATGTTCGCGACCAGCACGTCGATGAGCTCCTCTTCAGTGTAAGGCTTCCACGTGCCGTCTCGCCAGTGCGCCACAAGCCCCGTGCCATCGACGAGTGCGCAAGGGTACATCTTCACCTCGTCGGGGAGGAACCGCCCGTCGGTCACGAGAGTGCGATACCCTTCGACGTCGCGTTTCGGGGTGGCCCCGTAAAGGTTCGCCATGAAGTGCGCATGGATTTTGAAGCCGAACAGCCGGGCGAGCTCGAAGGCCCGGGCGATGCGATCAAGGGAGATGCGGCGCAGGTTCGCATCGAGTATCTGCTGGTCAAGGCTTTGGATGCCGATTTGCACCTTCGTCGCGCCCAGGGCACGCATTTCGGTGAGCGCAAAGGGGGTGATGCAGTCGGGGCGCGTCTCGATGACGAGCCCTACCGAGCGGTGTGCCGCCTGCACGTTGCGCGCGTGTTCGCGGGAAACGTCGGAAAGCGTTGTCGTCTGGCGGGTGCTCGCCTGCCGCCAGCCCTCGTCGGCGCCGTAGAGATCGCGAACCGCCTGGTTGTAGGTGAGCTCGCCGCAAGTGACCCGCGCTTGCTCGTCGCGGGAGAATGCGGCAAGGTCGTCTCGCTCGCTTTTGATGTTGCAACGCTCGTAGAAGGCGCGGCGTTCGGCGATGCTCGCGTGTTGCGCTTCCGCGTCCGCTGCCTCGTTTAGGGCCCGAAAGAGTTCACGCATGAACCAGAATCGGTACTCGCGCGGGTAATCCGTCCAGGTGCCGCCAAGAACGATGAGCTCCACCTTGTCGGTTGTGTGCCCCATGTCGGCGAGCGTTCGCAGCCGCAGCGCGACCTGAAGATAAGGGTCGAACCAATTGCGCTCGGCGCGTTGGCAGGCAGGCTCGTCGGTCAGATAGCTTTTCGGCATGCGTATATCGTTTGGGCAGTAGAGGCAAGCGCTTGCGCAGGGCCACGGCTTGGTGAGTACCGTGACGGTTGCCACGCCCGATGCGGTGCGCATGGGTTTCATCCTCAGGGTGCGCACGAGAAGCGCCTCGAGTGCGTCGTCGATGTTCCAGCTGCGCCACAAGTCGGGGTCGGTTTCCTTCACCTGCTGGTAGAAGGGGAGAAGCTTCTTCTTCGCAATCGCACGCACCGGGCCGCGCAGCTCCCGATTACGCGCACGGATGATCCGGTCGAGCGCGTTTGGGTCGAGCGGCTGGCCCTGTTCTTTCAGGGTTGACAGTATGATTTCGAGAGTTTTCTGCATAAGCGGCATTGTACGCTATACGGTCCCTGCGCGCGTTGGCGGAACGTCGACTCGCTGCGGGCGGCGCGCCGAGGCGCGAGGCGATACAATGCACGGGATGCCTTATGAATATTGAGACTGCTCGAAAATTGCGCGACATAACCTCGTCCTTCTATCGCGAAAACGCTTCGTCGTTCTCGTCGACTCGTCATACCTCGTGGGCGGGCTGGTCGCGCTGCCTCGATGCGATGGGGTTCGATACCGCTTCCGTCGCCGGTCAGTCATACCGCAAGGCGCTTTGTGTTCTCGATGTGGCGTGCGGCAACGGGCGATTTTTCCGCTTTCTGCAGGGGGCGCTGCCTGACGCAGAGGTCGAATACTTCGCGGTCGACGATTGCGAGCAGCTTGCGCTCGAGGGGCTTGCGAGCGACGCCGACAACGTGGCTTTCCAGAAGCTCGATGTTGTAAGCCGCCTGATAGAAGGCTCAATCGAGCATGCGATCGAAGCGCCACCCGTCGATATTGCGGTGTGCTTCGGGTTCTTTCATCACGTCCCTGGCTCTAAGGCTCGGACGGCTCTGCTGCGGACGCTCGTCGATAGCGTATGCCCCGGCGGGTATGTTGCGGTGTCGCTCTGGCAGTTCGCAAAAAGTCCCGAGCTCGCGGCGAAGGCGGTCGAGACGACAGCAAAAGCCCGCGCTGAGTTTGGGCTGCCCGTGCTCGATAAGGGCGATTACCTGCTTGGATGGCAGAACAGACCGCACGCGTACCGATACTGTCACACCTTCTCGGATGAGGAGGTGGTCCGTCTTGTGTGCGCTGTTAGCGACAAGGCGCAGCTCGTCGCGCGGTTCGAAGCGGACGGCCGGACGGGTGCTTTGAACAGCTACCTTGTGTTTCGCCGCCGGGTCTAGTCACCGTTCTGTCCCCTTTGCTCCGCGGTCAATAGCGTACCTGTCGGCAGCGGCGCCACCGCGCTTGTCGCCAAGCTGGATTGCCACGACGGAAGCGAAGATGAGCACGAACCCCAGCGCCATTCTCGGCGTGAGCGTCTCGCCGAAGAACGCGACGCTGAACAGGGCGCAGAACACGCTCTCGAGCGAGCAGAGCAGACCTGCCTCGGAAGGGGACACATGGGCCTGCGCCATATTCTGAGCCACGGCTCCGAAGGCCGCCGAGAGGATGGAAACGTATGCCATGGCGCCGATGAACTCGGGTGTGGTCACCTGCGCCGCTGTAGGCATGGGCTGCGTGGTCAGGGCGAGCAGCAGAGCCAGGATGCCGCTGGTAAACTGCTGGACGACGGTGGTGGTCAGGATATCGTTGTCGCGCATGACCATCCCGATGATCACGATTTCGGCGCCGTAGAGGAATGCCGAGAGAATGCTGATGCCGTCTCCTAGGCTGATGGAGAAGCCGTCGGTCAGCGATACCATCCCGATGCCGGTGGCGCATATTGCCGCGGCGAGAAACACCTTGGCGGGAGGGCGGCGGCGGGAGACTACCCACCAGATGAACGGCACGGTTAGGCAATAGCACGCGCTCAAAAAGGCGTTCTTCGAGGG
>NZ_CAKTTZ010000064.1 GCF_934617235.1 uncultured Ellagibacter sp.
GGCCGAGCTCGCGGCCGACGACGCGGACCTCGTCCTTGAACAGCAGCTTGACGGGCTCGCAGAGCTCGAACTGCAGGTCGTCGGGCAGGCCGCCGACGTTGTGGTGGGCCTTCACGCCGTCTTTTGACTCGAGGATGTCGGGGTAGATGGTGCCCTGCGCCAGGAAGCTGACCTCGTTGCCAACCTTGCGGGCCTCCTCTTCAAACACGCGGATGAACTCGGCGCCGATGATCTTGCGCTTGGCTTCGGGCTCGTCCACGTCGACAAGTTTGCCGAGGAATCGATCAGCCGCGTCCACATAGACCAGATTCGCGTCCATTTGGTTCTTGAACACGTCGATGACCTGCTCGCTTTCGCCCTTGCGCATAAGACCATGGTTCACGTGAACGCAGATGAGCTGCTTGCCGATGGCCTTGATGAGAAGCGCCGCGACCACGGAGCTGTCAACGCCGCCGGAAAGCGCCAGCAGGACTTTCTTGTCGCCGATCTGCTCGCGGATTGCAGCTACCTGCTCATCGATGAATGCTTGAGCAAGTTCGGGGGTGGTGATGCGCACCATGTCGTCGGGACGCTGATTGGGATCCATGCAGAGCTCCTTCAAGGTCGATGGGAATGCGCCGGCGCATGCGGGCGCAGATGACATAACTATCCCAATTATATGCAGCGCGAGCCCGATTTTGCTTCGTCGAGAGAAATTATTTTGCAGTGTGTCGCCGTGGCTTTCGCCTATCGTTTCGCTCTTCGATAGAGAAACGAGTCAAGTGGGGAAATCCCCGCGGGTGCTGGGAATAACGCTTCGAAGGCACGGAAAGCGCGGGGCGCGGAAATGGACGGAGGGAAGGCGCGGGAGGCGCGAGTCGCGGGAAGGCACGGAAGGCTCGGGAAGGCGAGCGGGCTGCCGGCAAACTCACTTGCGTAGATACGCCGTGGAGCGCCCTGCGCCGATCTTCTCCAAGTACCCTTCTTGCGCGAGCGCGCGTAGCGCATTCTCGATAGTGGAGAGCGACACATCGGGCAAGGCCGCAACGACCTGGGCTTTCGTGAGCGGATTGCTACGGAGGGCGAATAGGTCCCTCACTTGCTGTGCCTTTGTTGGCGAACCTGCGGGCGCATTCTCCATCGCCGCGAGCAGCATCCGGTATGCCTCGCTCAAAAGCGACAGCCACAGCTCCACAAACGGCGAGTAGTCGCACTCTTTCGTATCCCAGCTGCCAAGGCATGCGTTGAGTGCCTCGTAGTACGCCCCCGCGTGTCGCTCGCAGAGCCGATCGATGCTCACGTAGCGGCAAACGTCGAAGCCCGCCTTCTCCATGAGCAGCAGCGAGAACAGCCTCGCGAGGCGCCCTGTTCCCTCGTCAAAGGGCTTGACGCACATCACGTCCACCGCGAAGGTGGGAATCATCATGAGCTTGCGGCTGGCGGAGTCGGCAAAGGCGCTGGCCAGGTTGTCGCAGGCTGATCCCAGGTAAAGCGGTGTCTCGAAGGCTAAGATGGGGCTTGCCGGCACGCGCTGGACCTTCCCGTCCATCATCATGTTCACGTAGTCCTTTTGGCGATAGGCGCTTTTCTTCCCAGAAGGTGCGCCCACGAGCACGGTATGCATAGCCAAAAACGTGGCGGCGTCGATGGGGAAGCGGTCAGGGTCTTTCTGGAACGCTTTCAGCGTGCGGGCGTATCCGGCGATTTGCCGCTCCCGCGCGCTCGCGGGCTCGGCGCCGTCTATGAGCTCTTGGATGCGGGAAGGGTCCAGGCAGATGCCGTCGATGCGGGCGGAGGAGTCCACGTTGTCGAACAGCGCCTGGGCTTCAAGCTTCGCGAGCTGCCCTTCGTGCTGGGTGCGCAGGGCACAGAATCGCCCCTTGCTCTCGTGGAGGGTCTGATGGAGGCGCCAACATTCCTCAGAGTAGGCAGATGCGGGCATCGCAGCGTAGGCGAACGACTTCATAGGTGCTCCTTCCCCTGTCTTCTGCCCAATCATATCACCTGAAATTGGGCAGAAAAACACAATCGCTTCACAAATTCGTCAAGCGGCGAATTTCCTGCCCAACCGCATGCTTAAATGGTATCAAGGCTATTTCGAGAGAAGGAGTCCTCATGGCGCTACAGCTAGTTGTCGACCCGAAGAAGTGCAAAGCCTGCCGCTCCTGCGAGCTGGCTTGCTCATTCGGCCACTTCGACGAGTTCAACCCCCGCTTGTCCAACGTCACCGTCTTCCATTACGAGGAGGCGGCGATCACCGTTCCGGTCATGTGCATGCAGTGCGACGAGTCCGCCTGCGCGAAGGTGTGCCCGACGGGCGCGCTCGTGCGCAACGCCGCCGGCGTGGTGGAGCATGACGCGGCGAAATGCCTCGTATGCAAGATGTGCGTGAGCGCCTGTCCCCTGGGGAACATTTCCTACTCGCCGCTTAAGAAGAAGGTCATCAAGTGCGATCTGTGCGGCGGCGACCCGATGTGCGTGAAGTTCTGCCCCACGGGTGCCATCTCTGCTGTCGATCCCGTTGAGGCACCGAGCAAGAAGCAGCTTTTGGCCGACAAGCTCATGGCTGCTATCGAGGAGGCTTAAAGATTATGGCTATCGGAAATGCTTGGGTAGGCACCATCCTCCGCGTCGATCTGAGCGCGGGAACTATCGCGAAAGAGCCCTTGAACATGCAGGACGCTCACGATTATGTGGGCGCGCGCGGTTTGGGCACGAAGTATTACTGCAACGAAGTCGACCCCAAGATCGACCCGTTTTCCCCCGAGAACAAGCTGATTTTCATGACCGGCGCTCTAACGGGCACGTTCGCGCCTTCCGCAGGACGCTACGAAGTGGTGTCGAAGTCGCCTCTGACGGGCACCATCGGCGCCGCAAATTCGGGCGGACATTTCGGACCCGAACTGAAATACGCGGGCTATGACGGCATCATTTTCGAGGGCCGTGCCGATAATCCCGTGTATCTCTACGTAAACGACGACGTCGTGGAACTGCGCGACGCCAGCCATCTGTGGGGCAAAAACGTCCACGAGACCACCGATTTGCTCGAGACCGAAGTGGGCAAGTTCCGCATCGCGACGATCGCGCCGTCGGGCGAGAACGGCGTGCTCTTCGCGGGCGTCATGAACGACAAAAACCGCGCGGCTGGGCGCGGGGGCATGGGTGCCGTCATGGGCTCCAAGAACCTGAAGGCAGTCGTGGTGCGCGGTACGGGAAGCGTAAAAGTCGCCCGTAGCCAGGCCTTCTTGGAGGAAAGCATGAAGTCGCGCACTATCTTGCGCGAGCATCCCGTATGCGGCACCGGCCTTGCGGCTTACGGCACCGAGATTTTGGTGAACATCATCAACGAGGTGGGCGGTCTGCCCAAGAACAACGGTCGCGACGGAGCTGTGTTCGAGAACGCCTACGAGATTTCCGGCGAGAAACTGGCCGAGAGCGCGCTTGTAAAGAACCAGGGCTGCTTCGGCTGCACCATCGCATGTGGTCGCGTGACCAAGATAGAACCCGACGAGAGCGAGTTCTATGGCTTTGGTGAGGGACCTGAATACGAGGCGGGCTGGAGCTTCGGCGCCGACTGCGGCGTGGACGACATCGCCGCCGTGCTGAAGGCCAACTGGATCTGCAACGAGGAGGGCATGGACCCTATCACGCTGGGTGCCACCGTCGCCTGCGCCATGGAGCTTTTCGAGGCGGGCTATATCCCCGAGAGCGACATCGGCTTCCCCCTGCGCTTCGGCGACGCCGCCGCCATGGTCCGCTGCGTGCGCATGACCGCTGACGGCGAAGGGTTCGGCAAAATGCTGGGGCAGGGCTCCTACCGTTTGGCCGAGCACTACGGGCACCCCGAGCTTTCCATGTCCGTGAAAAAGCAGGAGATGCCCGCCTACGACGGCCGCGCCATCCAGGGCATCGCGCTTGAGTACGCCACTTCCAACCGCGGCGGCTGCCACGTGCGCGGTTACATGATCTCCCCCGAGGTCTTGGGCCTGCCTGTAAAGACTGACCCCCTGGTCACGGAAGGGAAGGGCGCGCTGCTGAAGACTTTTCAGGACCTCACGGCTCTCTGCGACTCCACGGGCATCTGCCTGTTCACCACGTTCGCCTTGGGTCTGCCCGAGCTTGCGGGGCTTTATCGCGAGGCTGTGGGAACCGACGAGACCGACGAGGAGATCTTGCTCAAGGGCGAGCGCATCTGGAACCTGGAGAAGCGCTTCAACATGGCAGCCGGCGTGGAGAAAGACACGCTGCCGCCGCGTCTTTTGCGCGAAGAACTGCCGAGCGGCCCTGCGAAGGGTAAGGTGGCGGAGCTCCAGGTCATGCTGGCCGACTACTACGAGGCTCGCGGTTGGACGTCGGAGGGCGACCCCACTGACGCCAAATTCCGGGAGCTTTGCCTGTAAGGCATGGCATGAACGTCAAATTTTTCGCGACATATCGTACGATTGTGGGGCAGGGGTGCATCGACCTCCCCGCCCCTCGCGATGTTTTGGAGTTGCTGGAACTTTTGGAGCAGCGCTACCCCGGTTTCCAGGGGTTGCTGCTCAATGATGATCATACCGATAAGGGACGCGATGCCATCGTGTTGGTGTGCGGCCGCCATATCGAGCACCTGAATGGCGTGCGCACCCCGCTTTCCGAGCAGGATTATGTTGCCGTGACGCCGCTTGTCGCGGGAGGCTGATGCCGCGACAAGCGGTGGGAGCCGAGCACGCGTCCTTCGAAGCGCGAAGGAGACTCCCATGATTTCCGACGAAGAAGTCATCCGAATCGTGCAGTCTTATCCTGCCGAGCGCCGCTATGCGCTGGCCGCCATGCAGGATATGCAGCATGCGTTCAACTACATTCCCGAGGAGGGGCTTCGTTGCCTGGCCGAGCACCTGAACTGCGGTGTCGCCCAGCTGTATTCCATGGCCACCTTCTACAAGGCCCTGTCCTTGAAGCCGAAGGGCAGACACATCATCAAAATCTGCAACGGCACCGCGTGCCATATCCGCGGTTCGGTGAACCTCGCGACGGGGCTTAAGCGCGAGCTGGGCATCGACCCTGGTGAAACGACCGAAGACGGCATGTTCTCCGTGGAAATGGTGAACTGCCTGGGGTCGTGCGCCTTAGCGCCGGTCATGCTGGTCGATGGCACCTACCACAACAAGCTGAAGCTGGAAGACGTCCCCGGCATCGTGGAGCGCTATCGCCTCGCGGACGCCGAAGAAGGGGAGGCCGGCAATGACTAGGACGGAGAGAATACTTGTATGCTGCGGCACCGGATGCATCGCCAACGGCGCCTACGATGTGGCGAGCGCCCTGGAGGAGCAGATTGCCGTGCAAGGCGCGAATGCCCAGGTCGAGCTTAAGGTATGCCGCACGGGCTGCTCGGGCGAATGCGAACAGGGCCCGCTTGTGCGCCTCATGCCCCGCGACACCATGTACTACAAGGTGAAGCCCGCCGATGCGCCCGCTGTTATCGCTTCACTCGAGGGCGACCCGGTGGCGAAGCTTCTGTATCGCGATGAACAGGGAAAACGCCATGAACATCAGGCGGACAACCCCTTCTACGGCCTCCAGCACAAGGTGGTGCTGAAAGACGTGGGCATCATCGATCCTTTGAGTTTGGACGAGTACAAAGCCGCCGGCGGTTATGAGGGGCTCGCGCGGGCGCTGACCATGACGCCTGACGAGATCATCGCCGAAGTGGAGAAGAGCGGTCTGCGCGGCAAGGGCGGCGCCGGCTTCCCCGCGGGGCGCAAGTGGCGCAGTGCGGCAAGCTACGACGCGTGGCCGAAGTACATCGTGTGCAACGGCGACGAGGGCGACCCGGGCGCGTTCATGGACGGCTCCACGATGGAGGGCAGCCCCCATGCCGTTATCGAGGGCATGATCATCGGCGCGCTGGCCATCGGCGCCGAGACGGGTGTGCTCTACATCCGCGACGAGTACGCGTTGGCGTGCGAGCATATCCAGCGCGCTATCGACGACGCCTACGCTGCCGGCATCCTGGGCGAGCACATCATGGGCAGCGACCACAAGCTGGACCTGAGCATCGTGCGCGGCGGCGGCGCCTTCGTGTGCGGAGAGTCCACGGCACTTATGAATTCGATCGAGGGCAAGGTGGGCGAGCCGCGGCCCAAGTATATCCGCAGCGTCCAAAGCGGCCTGTTCGAGAAGCCCACGGTGCTGAACAACGTCGAGACCTTGGCGTCCATTCCCACCATCTTGGCCCACGGTGGGGAGGAATACGCCAAGCTGGGGACGGAGAAATCGAAGGGTACGAAGGTTTTCGCCATGGTGGGCAAGGTCAAGCATACAGGCCTTGTTGAAGTCCCCATGGGCACCACGCTTCGCACCCTCATCTACGATATCGGCGGTGGCATCATCAAGGACCGTCCCTTCAAGGCCATCCAGACGGGCGGCCCGTCGGGCGGCTGCATCCCCGAAAGCCTGCTCGATCTGCCGGTTGACTTCGACACGCTGGTTGAATACGGCGCCATGATGGGCTCCGGCGGCATGATCGTCATGGACGATTGCAGCTGCATGGTCGAAGTCGCGCGCTACTACATCGATTTCCTGTGCGAGGAAAGCTGCGGAAAGTGCACGCCCTGTCGCGAGGGCCTGCGCCAGATGTGCTTCATCCTCAACGAGATTTGCGAAGGTCGCGGCAAAGAGGGCGACATCGAGCTGCTTGAAGAGCTCGGGCATATGATGCAGGACGCTTCCTTGTGCGCTTTGGGCCGCACGGCGCCGAACCCTGTGCTGACCACCATCAAGTTCTTCCGCGAGGAATACGAGGCGCATATCGGCGAGCATCGTTGTCCCGCGGGTGTTTGCGCTGCGCTGACCAGGTTCGATATCGATCCTGTGAAATGCAAGGGTTGCGGTATGTGCGCCAAGGCGTGCCCTGCCGATGCCATTTCAGGCGAGCGCAAGCAGCCCTACGCTATCGATCCCGCTGCGTGCATCGCTTGCGGCAGCTGCCGTGAGGTTTGCAACTTCGACGCAGTGCTGACGGAGGGGAGGTAGCGATGGCTAGGACGTATGAAATCGTGATCGATGGCAAGACCTGCACCGCTGAGCATGGTGAATACTTGTGGGACGTGGCGAAGCGCAACGGCATCGAGATTCCTGCGCTCTGCCGCAGCGAAGCTTTCCCCGAACACCGCGCATGCTGCCGCGTGTGCATCGTGGAAGTGGTCGCGCGTGGCCGTTCTAAGGTGGTCACCTCCTGCGTGTATCCCATAGAGGGAGAATGCGAGGTGCACACCGATTCGCCCAAGATTGTCCAGGACCGCAAGGTTCTCATGGCGCTGCTGGCTGCTCGTGCGCAGGAGTCCGACCTTATGGCCGCGATGGCGTCTCACATGGGGGCGGGCGAGGGCTATGAGCGCCTCGAGGCGCTGGATGCGGGCAAGTGCATCCTATGCGGGCTGTGCGTGCAAGCATGCGAGAGCATGGGGACGGGGGCGATCTCTACGGTCAACCGCGGCATCGACAAGGAGGTAAACACCCCCTATGGCGCGGCGAGCGGTGATTGTATTGGTTGCTTGAGCTGCGCAAACGTTTGCCCTACGGGCAGCATCGAGTTCGCGGAAGATTCCGAGACGCGCACTATCTGGAACCGCACGTTCGAGCTTTCTCGCTGCAAGGAATGCGGTCGGGTGCTAGGTACGCGGCAGATGTCGGATGTGGATCTGTGCGATGCGTGCCGCAGAAAATCGGTTGCGGACGAGCTGGCGCAGACGTATCGTTTCATATAGGTTTGCGGCTGTGTGGTAGGGCAAGAGTGTAGGCGCCTGACTATATTGCCAGGCGGCCGCGCGCTCGTGCAGGGATACGGGTGCGCGGCCGCAATGATGATGGGACATATCGGCGGAAGGAGCGCTATGGCATTCGAGCATCGCTACGATCGCAATAGGCAGGCTCTGTCGGATCGGGAATGCCAGGCGCTTTTGGGGTGCAAGGTTGCGGTCATCGGCTGCGGCGGGCTGGGCGGTTACGTGGCCGAACATCTCGCCCGGGTTGGCGTGGGAAGCCTGCGCCTGGTCGATGCCGACGTATTCGAAGAGAGCAATCTCAATCGCCAACTTTTCTGCACCGAGGACTCCTTGGGCCGCGCGAAGGTGGCAGTGGCAGCCGAGCGTTTGGGCGCGGTGAACTCGGGCGTGGCGATCGAATCGCTAGACACGCTTTTGGTCAGCGATAACGCCGCCGCCCTCATCGCGGGATGCCAGTGTGTGGTGGATTGCCTCGATAACGTAGCTTCGCGCTTCCAGCTTGCCCGCGCCTGTCAAGAGGCGGGCATCCCCCTTGTATACGGCGCCATTGCCGGTTGGTTCGGCCAGGTGAGCGCCGTGTTTCCCGGCGATGTTTCCTTCGTTTCCCTCTACGGCGCCCACGAAGATGCCGACGGTGGGGAAGGGGTGCAGAAAACCGAGGGCAACCTGTCTTTTACGGCGGGCGTGGTCGCCTCGTTTCAGGCGGCGGAGGCTGTCAAGGTGCTGCTCGGCAAGCAAGATGTTCTCCGAAATCGGCTGCTCATGATCGATCTTCTGTTCGGATCCGTGGAAGAGATGACCCTGCGATGAGGCGCGCGAGCACTCCCGCGGGGAAGCTGCGCCTGTTCAACGCGCTTGTTGCCTCGGCGATTGCCGTCTTCTTCCTTGCTCACTCGCTGCTGGGGGCGGCTTCGTTTTTTGTTGAAGGCCTGGTCAACCACGTGCCTTGGCTTACGTGGGCCATGTTTGGCGCAGTAGGGATCCACGTGTTTGCAAGCGCCGGCGCCACCGCCTCGATGTTGACCGATACGGAGCGTCCGCCAAGTTCCCGCAAAAAGCGTCACTTCGTACTGAAATGGACCACAGGAGCAGTCTTGGCGCTGGTGATTGCCGCGCATCTCATCTGCGTCCTTTGCCCCGAGAACCTTCTCGCTTTTTCCCATCAGGCGAAGGTGCCTTTCCTTCTTCTGCTCGCTGCGCTTGCCTGGCATGTGGGCATCGCGACGAAATCCCTTGCTCGTGACCTGGGAATCGGGAAGAGGACGCGCGATATCATGCGAGCCACCTATGTGCTGGGCATCCTCGCCCTGATCGTGCTTCTGTTGCTTGCTTCTTAGGCGGTTCGGCGATCGCTTGGGCTTGCCAAATAGGCGAAGAAGCCAAAGCCGATTGATCGATGAAGCCCGAGCCGCCCCGAAGGGGCCTTCCCGCTTCGGGCAAGGAAGGCTACGCCGCTTCGAGAGGACTTCCCCGTTTTCCGAACTGCCTTGATGGTCTTCCCGGACTTCTGATTAAGGAGCTCGGGCTGATTCGGGGCTTTCGCTTTCGAAATTCAAGAAATCGGGGCAGCCGTGGACAGAATTTGTCGATATGTGAGGAGTTGCATTAGGGTAACTTGACTTCGAAAAATCCGACCTGGGCAAATGCGGGGCTTCACAGGCTCAGACGCTGACATCGCCCTTCCCAGGCTCACATATCGCCATTTTTTGTCCACGGGGCCTGCTTTTTGAGAAAGAAGCTTTCTTGGCGGGTAGCGTCCCGAATGTTGGTGTATCAACCCGTTTTCGGAGGGCGGGCGAAGCCCGCCCGAGGAAAACGGCC
>NZ_CAKTTZ010000065.1 GCF_934617235.1 uncultured Ellagibacter sp.
CAACTCCTTCCAGGCCCTGGAGGACGGCACCGCCTACACCTACCTGGTGGACGCCCACTGGTCGCTGGAGCTCAAGAAGACCTACACCTTCGTGAACCTCGCCGACCCCGAGCTCGCCATCGAGTGGCCGATCCCGCTGGTTGAGGCCACCGTCTCCGATGCCGACCTCAACCACCCGATGCTGAGGGACGTCGTCCCCATGGCGCCGAGGCGCACCCTCGTCACCGGCTGCAACGGCCAGCTGGGCCATGCGGTGCGCGAGCTCGCCGAGGAGCGCGGCGTGGCGAAGGACTTCGACTTCTGCGACATCGACACCTTCGACATGTCCGACCCCGAGGCCTACGCCCAGTATGATTGGTCGCTCTACGGTACCGTCATCAACTGCGGCGCCTACACGGCGGTGGATAAAGCCGAGACCCCCGAGGGCCGCGCCATCGCCTGGAAGGCCAACGCGACGGGGCCGGCCCTTCTCGCCCGCACCTGCGCCGAGCACGGCATCACCCTGGTCCACGTGTCCAGCGACTACGTCTTCGACGGCACCGCCGGGGTGCATACCGAGGGGGAGCCCTTCAGCCCCCTTTCCGTCTACGGCCAGACCAAGGCCGCCGGCGACATCGCCGTGGCCGGCTGCCCCCGCCACTACATCATGCGCTCCAGCTGGGTCATCGGCGAGGGCCGCAACTTCGTGAAGACCATGAAGGGGCTGTCCGACCGCGTCGCGGACCCCGAGGACGGGCTCGGGCAGGTCACCGTGGTGGACGACCAGCTGGGCCGCCTGACCTTCACGCGCGACATGGCCGAGGCCATCTTCCACATGCTGGGGACCCACGCCCCCTACGGCACCTATAACTGCACCGGATCGGGTACGGTCAAGTCCTGGGCCGACATCGCCCGCGCCGTCTTCGAGGCCGCCAACGGCAACGGCGACAGGGTCGTGCCGGTATCGACCGCCGACTACTACGCGAGCGCCGAGGGCCCCGTCGCCCCGCGCCCGGTCCACTCCGCGCTCGACCTGACCAAGCTCGAGTCCGCCGGCTTCCGCATGCCCGACTGGGAGGAAGAGCTTTCCTGCTATTTGAATCAAATCAAAGATTGGAGCGCCCGTGGTTAGAGTACTTCAGGTTACCTCGAAGCTGTTCAGGGGTGGAGCGGAGACGTTCATGATGAACGTCTACCGCAATATCGACCGCACCCAGGTGCAGTTCGACTTCCTCGTCTTCCATACCCCTCGCGAATATTACGAGGACGAGATCGAGAGCCTTGGCGGGCATGTGTACCACGTTCCTATCATGGAGGGCGCAAACCTGCTGTGCCGCAAGCGGATGCTGGATGCCTTCTTCGACAAGCATCACGACTACGCCGCCGTGCACTGCCATATGGCTGCGCTCGGGCGCGATGTCCTGCACTCGGCGGCTGATCACGGCATCGGGCGACTATTCTCGCACTCGCACATCGCCGATTTCGAGCGCACCCCGCGCAACCTCGTGAAGCAGGCTTTTCAGAAGGGGTTCGGCGAGTATGCGACCAAACGGCTGGCCTGTTCGAGGACCGCGGGAGAGTTCATGTATCCGGGGAAGGATTTTGAGGTCGTGAACAACGGCATCGACGTGGCGCGGTTCGCCTTCGACGCCGCGCGAAGGGACGCTTTCAGAGCTTCCTACGGGTTTTCGGAGGAAGACATGCTCGTGGGCCATGTCGGACGCTTCGAACTGATGAAGAACCACGCCTTCCTCATTGACGTTTTTACCGCTCTCGCCCGTAATATAGAGCATGTGCATCTCGTCCTTGCAGGAGACGGCTCACTGCGCGAGGACATCGAGAATAGAGTGAGAGATCTCGGGCTTTCCGAGTGTGTGCACTTCTTAGGCCTGCTCGACGATATGCCTTCGTTCTACGATGGGGTCGATTGCTTCGCTATGCCTTCGTTGTTTGAGGGACTGCCTTTTTCGGCGGTGGAGGCGCAGTGCTCCGGGTTGTCGTGCGTGCTTTCGGACAGGATTACCAACGAGGTGGCCATTACCGACTTGGTGGAGTACCTGCCACTGGAGGCGGGGGCCGAGGCCTGGGCCGACTGCATTGAGCGCACACTTGGGTGTGCGAGCCTTCCGCGTGAGGACTACGCGGAAGTCGTGACGGGTGCGGGGTTTGATATTCAAGGAACTGTCTCGCAGCTCGCTGCGCTATACACGGGACGGGGGTAGTTTTGTCTTCCGTTGCTTTGAAGAGCGGATGCAGAGCGAAGATAACTGAGCGTCCTAAGATTCTTGTGCGTGAGGCGTTTCAGGTCATCTTGCTTGTCGTCCTTATCGTTTCGCCCATGCTCGATGGTTCCATCAAGGCGTTTTCGTATACTGACGAGCTCACTGCCATTCTTCTCGTCGGATGGGGGCTTTTTAGAAAAGACAAGGTTGCGCTTAACGACGGGGAGCGTATCGGCATTTTGGCAGTCGCTTTGCTGCTTGCGCTCGGACTTGCTTCAAACTTCGCTACAGGCTATCAGCAAAACAATCTTGCTATTGCCGTAGATGCGTTCACCTGTTTTAAGGTTTTCGCTGCCTATTATGGAGCGCTGCAGGTCGTTCATGGCGAGGAAAGGATTCTTTCGCTTGCGATCTGTGTTGCGAAACTGCTTATAGTCGCCGCCCTTTTCGGCTACGCACTCCATCTTTCGGGGGTTGTGTCGATGGGGGATGACCGACATTTCATGGGTGTACCTTGCTATCGTTTCGTTTTCGGACATACCACAGAGCTCGCAGCGTACTGTGTCGGCATCTCCGCTCTCTTGATGACCGACGCGAATAAGAACAAAGTATGGATTGTTTTCGATATTTTGCTCTTGCTTTCGACTATGAGGACGAAAGCCGTGGGAATCGCCTTCGTCATTGGCTTCTTTCTGGTTAGGTGTTTGGTGACGGGAAGGGATAAGAAGCCCACAGTATTCTTGTACCTGATTCTCGTAATTGGTGTCTTATTCTTGGGCGCTGATCAGATGAAGTTCTATTTTGGGGATACGACTTCGGCCAGGTATCTTCTTCAGTCCAATTCGATGCAGATTGCGCAGAGTTTTTTTCCCTTTGGCTCGGGTTTCGGTACCTACGCTAGCTATATGTCGGGCGAGTACTACTCACCTCTTTATTATCTATACGGGCTTTCCGGCGTATATGGCTTGAGTCCGGATTACCATGCCTTCGTTAGTGACAGTTTCTGGCCTACGGTCATCGGGCAGTTTGGGTTTTTCGGGCTTGCGCTTTTTACCCTGCTCATCGGGACATTCTTCTATTCGTTCGTATCGAGGTCAAGGTCTCATCGAGTTCCCGTTGGAGCATACGTGATCATTCCCCTCTATTACCTGATATTGAGTACGGCCGACGCCTCCTTCTTTAATTTTTATGGGCCTTTTTACGCTTTGGTGATGGCGATTGTGGCGACAGATTTTCCTTCAAAGATAGAGAGAGGGACCGAGGGATTTATGCGCAACTACAAAATGAAAGACAACGGATGAATATGGAAATCGACTTTGTAATTCCATGGGTTGATGACTCGGATTTAGATTGGCTCTCGGAAAGGAATAGGTACGAGGGACCGTCCGATATGGCTTCTGCTCACGGACAGGACAAGCGATATCGGGACTGGGGCCTACTTCGATACTTCTTTCGCAGCGTCGCTTTAAACGCACCTTGGGTCCGCAAGGTTCATTTCTTGACCTATGGGCATCTTCCTAAGTGGCTCGACACTTCGAATCCAAAACTTCATGTTGTGAAGCATGAAGATTATATCCCCCATGAGTACCTACCCACCTTCAATTCCAACGTCATTGAGCTTAACGCAAACCGAATCGAGGGTTTGGCGGAGCAGTTTGTGTTGTTCAACGATGATTTGATCGTTCTAAATCGGACAAGTGAGGACGATTATTTCCATAAGGGCTTGCCGAGGGCGACTGCCGTATTAAGTGCCGGTGGTCTCGCCCGAGGGGACGAGTTCTATGTTCCTTTCAACGTTGCGAGCGTCCTTAGCACCCATTTTGTACCATTGAGTTGCGTCAAGAGTCATCCGTTGAAATGGCTCAGCCCTGCGTATGGGACGATGGCCCTGAGAACGTTGCTCATGCTTGCATTCCCATCGTTTAAGGGATTTTACGAGCCGCACCTTTGCAATTCATTCCTGAAATCAACCTTCGATGAGGTTTGGGCTGAAGAGAAGGATGAACTGGAGAGAACTTCTTCACATCGATTCAGGCAAGCAACCGATATTTCGAATTGGCTTATGAAAGATTGGCAGTGCGCAAAAGGCGATTTTTATCCACGGCCAATCTCATTTGGAAAGAATTTCAATTTAGGAATCGACTTCGATTCGACCCTGGAAGAGGTCGAATCGTATCTTCGCGGACGCAAGGGAAAGGTCGTCTGCCTCAACGACGGTGACCTCACGCCGGAACAGTACGAGACGGCTCGCATGAGGATTCTCGCTTGTCTTGATGAGCTTTTCCCCGACAAATGTGAATTTGAGCTTTAGGAACAGAGAATGCAGACAATCAAAAAGACTGCCAAGGACCTGGTCGCAAAGCTTGGCTACCAAACAAACAGACGCATCGTTGTTTTCGAGTCCGATGATTGGGGCGCCGTGAGAGTTCCTGATGCCAGTGCTCTTGCGGCGTTTGGGGAACGATTCCCTTCATTCAAGCTTGACCATTACCAGTCTTTCGACGGCCTGGAGAAGAAAGGCGATGTAAGCCGCCTCTCTTCTTTGTTGCGCGAGAATGCGGTGCGCTTTGGGGCTTCCGCCCCAGTGTTCACGCTGAACTTCGCAACCGCGAACCCCGACTTCGACCGATGCGTTCCCGGGGAGGCCCATAACGCGCACTTCGAGTTCGAGCCCATCGATGAGACTTACCGGACCTACGATGACAGCGAGGGGGTGCTCGATTTCATTCGGCTGGGACGCAGTGAAACGGCGCTGCATCCTCAACTTCACGGGCGAGAGCACCTTAACGCAACGGCGTGGCTTGCTGATGCGGCCGTCGACTCTGTGGTGAAATACGCCCGTAGCTTGAGAATGGTGGGGCTGGACGACGCCTTCTACAATGGGATTGATGCTCTCAACAGTGGAAACACTCTGGTCGACGCGCGTAGATACCTCGAAGACGCTATTGCAATTTTCAAGCGACTCTTTGGCTTCGCCCCTAGGAGCTTCATCCCGCCATGCTATGTCGCCAATAAGAAATGTGAGCGCATCGCCGCTGAGATGGGCATCGAGACGATCCAATCATCGCCAAAGAGGAATGTCCCGAAAGGGAACAATTCCTATTCGAGGAGAATCAACGTTTTCGGACGCTCCAACGTACCTGGACAGTGCCGCTTAATCCGCAATGTGCAGTTCGAGCCCTCGCGTTCCATGTTTCAAGGCAAGAGCGTCGACGAGTGTGTCAACGCTGCTTTCGCCGAAATCGAGACGGCTTTCATCCGCAGACAGCCGGCCGTGATATGCACCCATCGAGTCAACTATACGACCCGAGTGGATGAGAGACACTGCGAGTTTTCACTCGATGCGCTTGAACGGCTGCTTCGACGGCTTGCGGAGCGGTATCCGGATTGCGAGTTCATGACTTCCGATAACTTGGGTTCTTTAATTCTGGATTCGCTGGTGAGAAATGAAATGGAGCGATGATGCACTGTAGTCCCAAGTTTCTTCGTGAAAAAATTAGGGGCAATGAATTCTGGGGGAAGCTTGCGAAAAATGTCTCAACTATCGTTGTGGGTCAGGGCGGCGCCTCTGCTTTTAACATGCTGACGTCATTTGTATCTGCTGGATTTCTTGGCGTTGCTGGCTACGGTTCGCTGATGATCGGTCAGACTTACATGCAGGCGATTGACGCTCTTTTGAATTTCCAATCTTGGCAAAGTGTGATTCGCTATGGATCCATCTGCCTGGAAAAACGAGATGAGCGCGGATTGGCTGCCTGCATAAAGGCCGCTTTTCTTGTCGATTTGATATCGGCAGTTGCCGGATGTGTCATCTCCTTCGCCATTGTCGGCTTCGTGGCTGGCTTCCTCGGTTGGGATTCTGCCGCAACTGCTGCGGCAGTGGTGTTTTGTTTCGAGATACTTGCGCATATAGAAGGTGCCCCTACGGGTTTGCTCCGTCTTTTCGATAGGTTCAACTATGTTGCAATTCATGCGATTGTTATGGCGGCTGTCAAACTGCTCTTTGTGTCTGTGTCAATAATGCTTTTCGAGAATAATGTAATTGTTTTTGCTTGTGCGTATTGTGCTGCCGATGTCATTAAGAGCCTGACACTCTTATTTATTGCTGTGTATGTTGCTCACAGGCGTCTTGGTCTTTTTAAGATTGTTAAGGCACGACGCGTCGATTTGCCGGCTGGCTACGTCTCCTTTACCGTTTGGTCAAACCTTGATACCACGGTGGACGCGCCAATTCAGTATTTCGATGTGTTCTTCCTCTCTCTCTTGTCGAGTGAGGCTGTCGGTGTCTTTAAATTCTTTAGGCAGCTGCTTTCCGTTCTCTCCCTCCTTTCGCGACCTGTGCAGCAGGCGGTTATGCCGCAACTTGCTGAGCTGATCGCCAAGGGGCTTTACGGTCGTGCATATGACGTTGTTAGAAAAATCGAGAAGGTCGTGGCTAAAGTTGTGATACCTTGCGCAGCTATTGCCTGTCTGGTCGTTCCGCCTGCGCTCGCTGTCTTTATGGACCCGCTCTACGGCGCGTACTGGTATCTCTTTGCCACATTAGCCGCTCTTGCCGCTGCGAGCATTGTCTTTTCCGCCATTCACCCCTGCTTCAACGCCTATGGCCTATCGAAGCAGTCGACAGTTATCACGCTTATTTCGAACGTTGTATACCTTGTTGCTTGTTATTTGCTGCTCGGAAAGCTAGGCGTGATGGCAATTCCGCTTGCAATGGCTTTGCAATATTCGCTCGCGATATCGCTGAAGGATACATACATTCGGAAGGTCGTTCTTGACTAGGGTGAGTCGACTACGTTGATCAGGGCGCTGGCATCTATATATAAGGATAGGAGTAAGATGGATAAGAAATATAACGATGATGTAATCGTTCTCTGCGAAGAACACTATAATCCGCTCGGAATTATTAGAACTTTAGGCGAGGCCGGGATAAGGCCGACTGTGGTTATTAAACGCAACCCTTCAATGAAGATTGCCTCGAAGAGCAGATATATCGGACGGCTCCATTCTGTCGATAACTACGACGAGGCGCTTAACTGGATTATTGCTAATTACTCCAATTGCGAAGGCAAGACTTTTATATTGACATCGGATGATGTTGCCGTTCGTTGTCTTGAGGAACGTTATGACGAGTTGAAGGACAACTTCGTTTTCTTTAACGCTGGCTCCAATGGTAGAATCGCTCACTTTCAGAACAAAGAAGTTCTATACAGGCTCGCAGAAAAACACGGAATGAGAGTTGCTCGCGTTTGGCGAGTAAAAAAGGGAGAGATTCCTGACGATATAGAGTATCCGATTATTACTAAGCCGATAGAGTCGTATGATGGCTGGAAATCTGACTACTATATTTGCAACGATGAGAGCGACTTAGTTGCTGCGTATGACCGCATAGCTAGCGATTCCGATCTCCTTCTTCAGCGGTATGTGAAAAAGGTGACGGAACGTACATATGAGGGCTGCTCTGTCGCTTGCGGCAAAGACGTTTTGTTCGCCATAGAGGCTCGCTATACCTACACTTTGGCCGATTCTTACAGCATGGAGATGACGGTTGCCAATCCTGCCGACGACGAAGTTGAGGTCGCACTCAGAGAAATGTTCGCCGAGATTGGATTTGAGGGCATATTCGAGGTTGAGTTTATGGAGGACGCCGACGGCAATCTTTGGTTCTTGGAAATTAACTTTAGAAACTCAACTTGGAGCTGGGCTTCCACAAAACTCGATATGCCCCTTCCTATTATTTGGATGAACGGGATGCGTGATGGCAGGATTCCCGATGGGGTTGAACGGGTTGTTCCCGAAGGTTACAGAGCCCTGACTGAACAGCCTGACTTTCATTTTAGAGTGAGGCGTGAGAGGCTCATCAGCCTTTCCGATTGGCTGAAGGCTGTAAAGACGGCAGACTGCCTCTACTTCTATGACCGACATGATTGGCGACCTTGCTTTACGGCATGGTGGTGCGTAATCGGCAATTTTGTGAAGCGAAAGCTAGGCCTGGCGAAGTAGGCGCAGTGAGACGGGCATAGAGATTAATAGGGGTGTAAGTTGAGCTTCAAGGAAATCTTAGCCGTGTGCGGAGCGTGCATAGGGCTCTACATTGGTTCCGGTTTCGCGAGCATGCAGGAAGTGCTGCAGTACGAGGCCTCCTACGGCAGCCTGTTTTGGGTTGTAATAGCCGTGACGGCTGTCATCTATCTGTACACGAACCTTTCGTTCTCGACTAACGGCGCCAAGGAGAAGCTTGAGCGCGGCGGTGACATCTACAAGGTGTACTGCGGCAGGAAGGTAGGTGCGTTCTACGATTGCTTCGCAGCGCTATTCTGCTATATGAGTTTCATTGTAATGCTGGGCGGCGCGAACTCCGCCGCCATGCAGCAGTGGGGTCTTCCCAATGGCGTCGGAGCAATCTTGCTTGCCGTGGTGGCCGTGGCCACCGTTGCATGTGGGCTCGAGGGCATTGTTAAGGCCCTGAGCTTCTTGGGACCTCTCATTGTGGTCTTTCTACTTGTTGTGGTCGGCTGCTCGGCCGCTACGGGATCGCTCGGCTTCGAGGCTGGGGCGGCCGCCATTGACTCAGGCGCCTATGACATAACTCAGATAGGCGGAGGCAATCCGCTTGCGTCAGGAGCGTCCTACGGAGGCTTCGTGATTCTGTGGTTCGCGGCTTTTCTGGGCGAGCTCAGCGCTCGCGAGCGCCTCTCGGTCGTGAGACGTGGCATGCTGCTGTCGAGTTTGTTTATCTTCGGCACAGCCGCACTGTGCTGTGTGGCGCTTATCTCCAACATTGATCTGGTGTGGGACGCGCCCATACCCACGCTGGTACTGGCCAACAGGATGAGTCCGACGCTCGGCCTTGTGTTCTCAGTGGTTATCTTCGTGGGTATATATACGAGTGCGGTGCCGCTGTTGTGGACGGGCGTGAAG
>NZ_CAKTTZ010000066.1 GCF_934617235.1 uncultured Ellagibacter sp.
ATCATGATCCACATCGGGAAGCCGCTTGAATCAGGCGTCGAGCTGCCGAAGGACAAAGCGACGCCGAGCATGGCGATGGACATGAACTTCTGGCCGTCTTGGGCGCCGTGCAAAAACGACAGCGCGATGGCGCACAGGTCCTGAATAACGATGAACAGGCGATTCGCATAGATACGGTTCACGCTGCGGAAGAGCGCCTCGATTGCCTTGGTGAATACCCAACCCAGGATAAAGCCAGCGACCAGGGAGAACACCATGCCGTAGATGACCTTCGCCCATTCCGCGGGAACCACACCCGCCCAGCCATTGAGCGCGATGGCGCCACCGGTGATGCCTGCGATAAGCGAGTGGGACTTCGAGCATGGAATGCCGAATATCCAGCAGATGACACCCCACGCGATTGCACCTATCATAGCTGCGACCAGGGCTAAGAGCGCCGCATTCGTATCTCCCGAGAAGTCGACCATCCCAAACATCGTCTTCGCGACGGCGGTGGAGATAAACGTCATGCCGACCAGACCGACAAAATTGAACACGGCCGCGAGCGCAATCGCGGTATTCGGCTTGAGGCAGCGGGTGGAGACGACCGTCGCGATGGCGTTCGGCGCGTCGGTGGCACCGGAAACGGCGGTCACACCGATAACGAGGATTAAAATCACGAAGAGGATGGGCTGAGCCATCGCTTGGGTGAGAAAATCTACGAACGTAAGCGCCACGTGCTACCCCGTCTATGTTGTTGAACACCCTTTCGGGAGTTCGTGTTCGGCCCACGCGGATCGAGCACGAGATGCATTGGCTCATGCTGACCGCATTTTACACAGCCTTAACAATGTAGAGCAAACCGAGGGTTGCAAGGCGGCAATATCGGCAATGTGCATAAATCCCCCCGACGGCGGAAACTCGCAGGCAACCCTCAACGCCGAGAAGCACAGGGAGCGGCAGAAGCGCGCCTTTGACGCTCAGGGCGGGGAGACCTGCCAGGAATGGGGCATTCTTCATCATTTTCGGGACAATGAGCCACGCCGGCAAAAAGCCTCCGATAGTGAACGTTTTTCTGACCTGGGATTATTCTATTACTCGATGCGCTGCTCCTCGAAAAAGCATGGGGAAAGCGGCGCCGCTTGATGAATACCGCCTTTTTTTTGGCAGGTCTTGGGGGTACAAATAGCTCGTGCGAGGGCACGCAGCAGCAACGCTCTTATGTATTGCCGAAGGCCTTCTAACTTGAAAAATATGCGAAAAGACCCCGTTTCTGTGCAGTTACTGCACAGAAGAACAGAATCGGCGGGTGCGGCGTGTGGGTTGGGGGCATCACGCCGCAGAGCCGCCTCGGGGTGTTCGTCATCTCGCACGGCCTTGCGTTTGTCGCTCTTGTGCGGTCTCGCGCTGTCCGCTATCGCATGCTCGCGCGCTATGCCAACGCCACGAAAGCTTGCTCATTGTCGCTCTTTCGCGGTCTCGTGCTTCGACTCCCTAAAGATACTCGATGCATGTTTCCCACACGTTTCATCTGGGTTAAGCCTGGACTCAGGCGCAATCTTTCTCCGAGCGACACTCTCCGGCACGCGGGCTTTCCTTAAACTCTCCCATCTCGCAAGACGGCAGGCCACGCACACGCAAGCCATCAGGCCAAAACGCCCCTTCGCCTTCCCTTTCCAAAAACTTCTTGATCAGAGGTTGAAGCCTGAAGCTTTCGCGCATACAATACGGGCTAGATGAATTCTGTTTCAGGGCGGGGTGAGATTCCCCACTGGCGGTAACCAGAAGGCAGCATGTCAAGCTGGAAGTCCGCGACCCGAGCAGATGAGGTGCCCACCGCGCTTCGTTCGCTTGGCTGATCCGGTGAGAATCCGGGACCAACGGTTACAGTCCGGATGGAAGAGGCAGAGAATCGCAGCGCGCCGCGGCAATTGCCGGGCGTGTCGTTGATGCGTATTCGCGGGCCCGTATGCAAAGGAATTCATACGGGCCCGCTTTTTTGTGCAGGGTGAGAAGCGGACCCGCAGAAACCCACCTTGCGAAAAGGAGGCTGTCATGTCAGCCACACAAGCAACCAAGCAGGTCGAACTTAAGAACACGAACCGCTGGAGCACGCGCCAGCTCGTCACCATGGCACTCATGTGCGCCATCGCCGCGCTGTTCTCCTTCATCCAGATTCCCCTTCTGCCGGCCGCGCCCTTCCTCACCTATGACCCCTCGCTTATGCCCGCGATGGTCTGCGGCTTCGCCTTCGGCCCGGGCGCAGGTTTCGTCGTCGGTGCGATCGCGGCGGTGATTCACGGCCTTATCCTGGGCGAATGGGTTGGCTCGCTCATGAACATCTGCGCGACGCTGTTCTTCGTCGTTCCCGCGGCGCTCATCTACAAGAAGATGCACACCCTGAAAGGCGCTGTTCTCGGCCTCATCGTGGGCGTTGTGTGCGCGACCGCAGGCGCCATCATCACGAACCTCACGATCGGCGTGGCGTTCTGGTACGGCAGCACTGACGTCATCATGCCGCTTCTGCTTCCCGCCGTCGTGCCCTTCAACCTGATCAAAACCGTGCTGAACTCGCTTCTGACGCTTATCGTGTACAAGGCGATCTCGAACCTCATCACCCCGAAGAAAAACCAGGTGAAAGGCCGCTAAACCATGACTGGGAAGCCTCTGCCCGAAGAACCCGCCGAAAACTCCGTCCCCGCGTCCGCCGAGGCGCCCATCATCTGCGTGCGCGACGTCTCGTTCACCTACGACGGCGAGGCGTTCGCGCTCTCGGGCGCAAGCGTGCAGATCGAGCGCGGCGAGTTCGTGTGCATCCTCGGCGGCAACGGATCGGGGAAATCGACGCTCGCGAAGCATTTGAACGCGCTGCTCGTTCCCGATAAGGGGCGGGTGGAGGTTTGCGGCATGGACACCTCCGAGCGCCAGCACACCTACGCGATTCGTCAGAACGCCGGCATGGTATTTCAGAACCCGGATGACCAGCTGGTCGCCTCCCTTGTGGAAGACGACGTAGCCTTCGGGCCCGAAAACCTCGGCGTTCCCACCGCTGAGCTGCGGCAGCGCGTAACGCAACGCCTTGAAGACGTCGGCCTTTCGGGGTTTGAGAAGCACGAGACGCACGCGCTTTCCGGCGGGCAGAAGCAGCGCGTCGCCATCGCAGGCGCCCTTGCGATGAACCCGGAAATCCTCATCTTGGACGAGGCCTCCGCGATGCTCGACCCCCGCGGACGCAAAGGGCTTATACGCGTCGTGCGCTCGCTCAACGACCAAGGCATGACCGTCATCATGATCACCCACTTCATGGAGGAAGCAGCCCTCGCCGACCGCGTCATCGTGCTCGATGAGGGGAAGGTGGCGCGAGTCGGCACGCCGCAGGAAGTGCTCGTCGACGTCGATGCACTTTCCGCCCTCAACCTGGAGGTTCCCTTCGCAGCCGAGCTTTCCCAGGCGCTGCGCCGGGCCGGGGTGCTCGTTGCCGCCGCCGTGACCGAAGAGGAGCTTGCGGAAAGCGTGTTTTCCCTGTTCATCCCACGCGCGGCGAAAGCTTGCGGCGGCGAGGGAGAAGGCGCCGAGCCCTGGAGCACGGGCGACGAGGTGGCATCCCAGGACTCGCCCGCGGAAGAGGCGGCGTGCGAGGGCGCGGCGGAAGGCACGGAAACTTCCGCACCTTCCACCGCGCCCGCGGGCGGCGATGCGCTTATCCAGCTTGAGGGCGTGTCGTTCACCTACGACGCCGCCGAGGCCCGCCGCCAACGCAAAGCCGGCAAAACACCAGCCCCCAAGCAGGCCAAATGGGGAAATTCCCCCGAGGCGCTCTGGGCGCTCGACAACGTTACCCTCGAAGTGCGCAAAGGCGAGTTCTTGGGCATCGCCGGCCATACCGGCTCGGGCAAGTCCACCCTCATCCAGCACATGAACGGCATCCTGCACCCCACAAACGGCCGCGTCGTCGCCTTCGGGCGCGATGTCGCGGAGAAGGGTGCTGCCAACGACGTGCGCGGGCGCGTCGGCGTGGTGTTCCAGTACCCCGAGAACCAGCTCTTCGCGGCGACCGTGGCGGAAGACGTCGCCTTCGGGCCGCGCAACCTGGGCCTTTCGGAGGAAGAGGTCTCCGCGCGGGTCGAGCGCTCCCTGCGCACCGTAGGGCTTGACCCTGAGGAGATCGCCGCACGCAGCCCCTTCGAGCTCTCGGGCGGCCAACAGCGCCGCGTGGCGTTTGCGGGCGTGCTCGCCATGGAGCCTGAGGTGCTCGTGCTCGACGAGCCCGCCGCAGGGCTCGACCCCAAGGCGCGCAAATCGTTCCTCGACATGGTGTCCCACCTGCACGAAGAGGGGCTCACCGTGGTGATGGTGTCCCACAATATGGACGACCTCGCGAATCTCTGCGACCGTGTTGCGGTCATGAGCGAGGGAAAGCTCCTCATGGAGGGAACGCCTGCCAAGGTATTCTCTCGCGCCGACGAGCTGACTGCCGTTGGGCTTGCGACAACCTCGCCCGAGCATTTCGCGAACCTTCTGCGCGAAGGCGGGCTTGCCGTACCGCACGAGGAGCTTGCCACCGAAGACTCGATCGTCTCCTATCTGCGAGGTCTCTTATGATGCGCGGATTTTCTTTCGGAAGCTATGTGCCTGGCACAAGCCCCGTTCACAAGCTCGACGCGCGCGCGAAGCTTTTGCTTGGGTGCGCGTTCATCGTGATCACCCTGAACGCGAGGTCCTTTCTTGCGCTTATTCCCGTGGCGCTGTTCGTGGTGGGAGCCTACGCCCTCGCCCGCATTCCCGCAAGGAAGGCTTTGCTCTCGCTCGCGCCGCTCATGTTTATCGTTGTGATCGCATCGATCATGAACCTGTTCGTCGTGCAGGGAGGGCCCGTCTATTTCGAATGGGCGTTCATCCGCATAAGCGAACAGGGCGTGCTCACCTGCTTGCTCATCGCCTGCCGGCTCGTGCTCATGATGGCGGGAATGAGCCTCGTCACGCTGACCACGATGACGCTCGACTTGACGGAGGCCTTCGAGCGGCTGCTCTCCCCCTTCGCGCGCTTCGGCGTGCCGGCGCACGAGATCGGCATGATCATGGGCATCGCCCTGCGCTTCATGCCGCAGTTCGCAACCGAGTTCTCGAGCATTCGCGAAGCACAGCTCGCACGCGGCGCGGGGCTCAAGACCAGCCCCGTACGTGGCGTGCAGATGCTCTCGTCGCTCATGACTCCCTTGTTCACCAGCGTTTTCCGCCACGCCGAGACACTTTCGGCGGCCATGGAGGCGCGCTGCTACCACGGCAAGGAGGGGCGCACGAGGCTCCATCCGTTAAGCTTCGCCCCTCGCGACGGCGTCGCCTGCGGGCTCGTCGCCGTCCTTCTGGCCTGTGTGATCGCGGTGAACATCCTGCTGTAAGGCTGTCGGAGCGAATTAGCATTCCTCCCCGCAGATTATTTCGCACCCTACTGTTTAAGGAAAGGAACCCTCATGACCGGAAACGAGAAGATCCTGCAGTACTTAAGCGCCGTGCCCGCGTGGTATCTCGCCACGAGCGTGGACGACCAGCCGCACGTGCGTCCCTTCAGCTTCGCCGCCGAGCAGGACGGCAAGATCTGGTTTTGCACCGCGACGACCAAAGACGTGTGGGACGAGCTCGTCACGAACCCGAAGTTCGAGGCGACGGCATGGTGGCCGGGACACGGTTGGCTCATCCTCCGCGGACGCGCGGGACTCGATGACAAGGTCAACGACGACATCCGCTACGCCGGCTTCGCGCATCTGAGCGGGCTGGGCGAAACCTACGACGGACCGAACGACTCCACGCTCACGTTCTTCAGCGTGGAGGAACCGCAAGCGTGGATCTGCAACCATGAGGAATGGGTTCCCGTAGAACTCTAGATGGTTTCGAGCCGCACCCCGCAGGGCCGACGGCCGTTTTGTGGCACAATAGCGAAACGACATTCGACGAAGGAGAACGGCTCATGGCAAACGGCACCGAGGCAGGCACGCGGCCTGTGAACTTCCGCAAAGTTGGCATCGTGGGATGCGGGTTCGTGGGATCCGCATCCGCGTTTGCGCTGATGCAAAGCGGGTTGTTCTCTGAGATGGTGCTGATCGACGTCGATCGCAACCGCGCCGAGGGCGAGGCGCTCGACATCGCGCATGGCATGCCGCTCGCATCGCCGGCGAACATCTACGCGGGCGATTACGCCGACATCGCCGACGCCGGCGTCGTGATTATCACGGCGGGCGCGAACCAAAAGCCGGGTGAAACGCGCCTTGATCTAGTTAGCAAGAACGTCAGCATCTTCAAGTCGATCGTGCCGCAAATCACGCAAAGCGGTTTCGACGGCATCCTGCTCGTCGTGTCGAACCCGGTCGATATCCTCACCTACGTCGCGCTCAAACTCTCGGGGCTGCCCGCGAACCGCGTCATCGGGTCGGGCACCGTGCTCGATACCGCACGCTTCAAGTACGTGCTCGGCGAACATCTCGGCGTCGACCCACGCAACGTCCACGCGCGCATCGTCGGCGAGCACGGGGATTCCGAAATCGCCATCTGGAGCCTGGCAAACGTCTCGGGCATCCCGATCGACGTGTTCAGCCGCCTGCGCGGGCGCGAGCACAGCGCCGAGACTATGGCGAAAATCGAGGCCGACGTGAAGAACTCGGCGTACGAGATCATCGAGAAGAAGCATGCCACCTACTTTGGCATCGCCATGTCCGTGAAGCGCATCTGCGAGGCGATCGTGCGCGACGAGAAGCCCATTCTTCCCGTATCGAACCTGATGGAAGGCGAGTACGGCATTTCCGACATCGCGCTTTCGATGCCCGCCGTCGTTGGCGCCGCCGGCATCGAGTACAAGGTTCCCGCACCCTTCTCCGAAAACGAGCAAGCGCGCCTACGCGAGTCCGCCGACATGCTCAAAAGCGTTATCGAGCAGCTTGACCTGTAGACTGGCTTGCAAAACGAACGCGGCGAGCGCACAGGGGACACTCGTAAGACGCGCCAAGTTGAGCACGCTTGCAAAACGAACGCGGCCGCACCTTCTCTTTTGAAGATGCGGCCGCGTTTTTGGTTGCAGAATGTCTCGATTGCGGGCGCGCTATCAGGTTATTTGCCCTTCGCGGGCTCGTCGAAGGCACCGGTGCAGTGCGGGCAGCGCGTCGCGCCCTCCTTCACCTCCTCTAAGCAGAAGGGACACACGGGCGGCTTCTTTTCTTCTTCCTTTTCCTTGCCCGCAAGCTTGTCGGCAGCCTCCTGCGCCTTGTTAACGGCTTTCACCAGCAGAAACACGATGAACGCCACGATGAGGAAGTTGATGACCGCCGAAATAAAGGCGCCGAAGTCGATTTCAGTGCCCGGCACCACCAGCCCCGAGATCTCGCCCGGAGTGCCACCTGCGATGAACGTAATGAACGGGTTGATGATGTTGGTGGTGAGAGCCGTCACAATAGCCGTGAACGCGCCGCCGATGATGACGGCGACGGCCAGGTCCATCACGTTGCCGCGGTTGATGAAGTCTTTGAACTCCCCTAGGAACTTCTTCATGCCCTCCCCCAATCAGTTGAAATGAAAGCGTGCGAACTTACAGCGAGATACTATAGCAAAAATCGCTGCATACCCCAGGTGCGGCGGATAGCCATGCGCCGAACGCTTCCGCGTCAATTGCTATTTGCGGCTCCCGAGCTCTGCATTGCATTCCGCAAGCGTTGCCGCAAAGCGCGCGACATCGTCCGCCGTCGTCGCACCCGAGAAGCTCACGCGCAGCGTCGTGTTGCCCTGCGAAAGCGGGATGCCCGCCGCCTGGAGCGAGAGCGGATGCTTCTTGCGCCAGGTACCGGCCGCCACGTGCTCGTGGTTCGACTCGCACGCCGATGCGCGCGACACGTAGACGCCGCGGTCGCTGAGGTACGCGACCGACTTCGCGTTACGCAGCCCGGGCACGCTCACGCTCACGATGAAGGGGGACGCGTCCTCGGGCGAGTTCACAATGGCGCTGGGAACAAGGCGCGCGAGCTCGGCGCGAATCTGTGCGTTCAGTGCGCGCACATGCGCGAGCGTTTCCTCATGCTCGGCCTGCGCCAACTCGACAGCACGCGCGAAACCCGCAGCAAGGAACACCGCCTCCGTGCCTGAGCGAAGCCCGCGCTCCTGCCCGCCGCCGAATGCGTTCGTGTGCAGCTCCACGCCGTCGCGCACGTACAACGCGCCGATAC
>NZ_CAKTTZ010000067.1 GCF_934617235.1 uncultured Ellagibacter sp.
GCCGCCCGCGCTGATTCACTTGCGGTTGCAGCTGGCGGCTTGCGCGCTAAAGGGCGATTGAGTTTCAAAACGGGCGTTTTCGGGGCAATCGAGCGTCCAAAGGCGGCCCGCCGCGTCCTTTGGGGCAAAAACGAAAACTCAACGCCCTGAGTTTGAAAATGGTTTTTGAGGTTGTCTCAGCTTTTGTCCCCGAAGCCGACGAAACACGACATGGTGTGACTTGGCGGCACGCGTTCTGTGCCGATGCCGAAAACTGGGTGCAACTGGAATGGCACTACGGTAAACGAGCGTGAAAGAGTGGGAGTAGGAAATTCCTTAGTTATAGGGGTATAAATCGTTTAGGTGATAAAGAATACACCAATAAACCAGTAATTTGATATACTGGCTCCAATGAAGATTGGAGCCAGTATGCGTTTGTTCCCCAGAGAAAACTACCTGAATAAGATCCGCGGCTTCTACCATGACGACGGGATGATCAAGGTCATCACCGGCGTCCGCCGCTGCGGCAAGTCCTGCCTCATGCAGTGCATCGCCGAAGAGCTGAGGGCAGAAGGCGTCGATGACGATCACATCGTCTTTTTCGACCTAGACCGATACGGGTACCGATCTGTCAAGGCCCCGGAACAACTCGAGGCCCTCATCGAGCCCCTGCTCGCTATCCCGGGGACGAAGTACCTCTTCATCGACGAGGTGCAAAACGTCGAGGGCTTCGAAGACGTGCTAAACGGGTTCCGCACCGAAGGCGGATTCTCCATCTTCATCACCGGGTCAAACTCTTACCTGCTTTCAGGGGAGCTGGCCACCAAGCTTACCGGGCGCTACATCGAATTCGAGATGCAGACGCTGGATTTCGGCGAGTATTGCCAGATGAAGCGCTTCTTGGGGCTACCCGTGAACTCGAATCCGGTCGCAGAGTTCGATACCTACATCCTCGAGGGCGGCTTCCCGAAGGCGATGGATTACCCCCAGCTCGCCGACAAGCGCGCCTACGTCACTGCGGTAATCCAGGAGATCTTCGAGAAAGACATCCGCAGGCGCGTGAAGATCAAGAACGTCTCCGTGTTCAACCAGGTGCGCGACTACGTCATCAACAACTTCGGCGCCACCACGTCGCTTGCGAACATCCAATCGGACCTCGAGAGCAAGCAGGGCGTGAAGGTCAAGCGCGAGACGCTCGCGCGATACCTCCAGATCCTCGAAGACGCGAAGATCGTCAGCAAGTGCGCCCGCTTCGACCTGAAGTCGCGAAAATCGCTGCGGGGCGAGCAAAAGTACTACCTAGCGGACCTGGGCTTCTACTTCGCCCTCAACACCGACAACCGCATCAATTACGGGCCCGTCCTTGAGAACATCGTTTATCGCTACGCTCGCGCACAGGGCTGCAAGGTCAGCGTCGGGCGCATTGGGAAGCTGGAATGCGACTTCATCCTCAGAACCCCCGAGATGGGCTACGCATACGTTCAGGTTGCAATGACCATCATGGCAGACCGGTCCACCGAGGAGCGTGAATACCGCCCCTTCGAACAGATCAGAGACAACTACCCCAAGTACCTGTTGACGCGAAGCGATCCCATCCAGCTTAGGGACGGTATTATCCATGCCAACATTCCCGAGTTCATGCAGGAAGGGAGGGCCTTCTAGGAGTGACAAATGCCTCTCTTCGATACCCGCTTGTGTGAGGCCGATCTTGAATGGGCGCCTTTGCCGTCATTTGCTTTTATGCGCCCGCCGCGACGATTCAACGAGTGTTCTTCCCCTGGTGATGGCAGGGCCGATGGCAAGCGGGCGATCTGCCAAAGGCATACCCTTGGCAGATCGCAAGCGATAGCTGTTCCGGCGGCCGAAGATAAAGCCACTGGCGACGATTTTTTCAGTCATCGCTCTCGCATATCTCGTCTGACCTGCGGAAACGCGAACCGATAAAGCCGCTGGCTACGATTCACTTCGCCAAATAGGCAACAAAGAAGATAATCGTACGTTTACCATTCGTTTCGAATAGCCTTGAATCCCAAAACCATCCTGTTTTTGTTCCCGGGACAAAAACGAAACTGCGGGCCTTCGGCCGCCCAAAAGTTTCCTGCGTCGTCCCATGTTTTGTCTCAAACGCTTACGCGAAGTGACGTGGCAGGATTTGGCGGTAAGGCACTCAAAGCTAGTGACCCAACTGGAGTCAACTGGAATGACACCATGGCAAACGAGCGCCAACGAGTGGGAGTAAAGCGAACAAGTGTTCGCTATAGCGATATAACACAAGGTAGCAGGCGCGGTTTCAAGCGAATCCGCGCCTGTTTGTATATGGGGAGCATAGACGCCATGTGCGCATTTGCGGCCGAGCCGTACTCAAACGACGACCTTACGGCATGGGTCCGCAATCGACGGCAGCAGCCCCGAAGCTCCCGACGCGTCGACCCACCTGTCGCCCGCCGCGTGGTGTACGCCATCCATCTGATCACGGCAGACGTGAAGAACACGGGCTGCAGCGCGGGGGCGGCGATGCACGCGGCCAGAATCGACCAGCAGTAGTTAACGCTCCGCTTGGCGGTGCCGTCAGCGAAACAGGTTCCCCATGCCAAAAGGGCGATCATGGCAACAATGAAACCATGTCGGGCCCTTCCCGTTTTTCCTCAAATCGGGAAGGGCCCGACTGGGAAATCTTCACGTTTCATGCCAGCGAACAGGGGACGCAGCGTTGTTCGCAGGTACTTCCTAGCCGATGATGCCGCTACGAGTTCGCCTTCCATATCGAGAGCGCAATCTGCGGCCTCGAGTATTCGTCGAATTCCTCCTCCGGCTCGGTGTCGAAGGAGCAAGCGACGCGAATGCGGGCATCGTTGTTGTATACGCGAACGCCCTCGTAGAACGACCCTTGCAGGAACGCCTCACTGAAATCGCCGGGGATGGCGCACGCCGCGAGCAACTCGGGGTCGGCAACGGATACGTCTAGGCCGCTGAGCGGGGCATTGAGAGCTTGGAAGTCTTGCTCGGCTCGACTCAGGTTTTCCTCGAGACTCGCGGCGACATCGACCCCTTCGTAATAATTGATCTCCGTGATCGTCCCGTATTCGTCGAAGGTCAAGTAGACGTAAGCCCCCTCCCAGCTGAAATCGCCTTCTCGCAGATAGCCTCTCACGTGATAGCCGTAATCTTTGTACTTCTCGTAGGGGTCATCTGTCGAAACGCGTTCGCATACCTGCGACAGCGCGTTTTCCGTCACCTCAATCTGCTCGGAGGCGAGGGCGATCTTCTCCTGCGTCTCCTGGCTTCCCTGGGCGTATTGCGGAAGGTATATCGCAATAAGAATCAGAACGGGCACGATTGTGAATGCGATCAATTGCTTTTTGATGTTCGGAACAGGAACGCCGTAGGCTTCTGCCATCGCCTCGGCATTGTTCGCGCTTTCCGAAAGCATGCCTGCCGCCGTGCTTACCGCGCCAATCGCCCCAGCGACCTGGGCCGCGTCTCCGAGATTCTGCGCCGCCTTGTTGTCGCTGTTTTGCAGCATGCGCCCCACCGCCTGCGTCGCAAGCACGCCGGCAATCTGGGCGGAGCGATCGCTTTGGATCTGCTTGACCGCAAGGCGATTCTGCAGGCCGATCCACTGTTTTCCGCGCATACCGAACTTCGGGCAAAGCGCGCAGAAGCAAAACACGGCAACACAGAGCGCAATAAGGGCAATCCCGGTATTGATCCCAGTCGGCTGGAAGCCGTCGTTATGGAAAACCAGGTCATCGATCATTTCCAGCGGCACGATAAGGGCGCACAGCGCAAACGACATGATGAGCGCCCGCAGGGCGATTTTAGGATATACGCAGTAGCGCTGGATCTGATTCTTCTCTTTTTCGCTAAGTGCTTGCATATGATGCCTTTCTTTGCCATACACAAACGCGTCTTCCCGCACGTCATGAGAGCCTCCGACCTGCAGAAGAGTACGCAATCCCATGGAAGCGACTCCTTCGACGCCCGGATTACGCAGGCGACGCCGCATCACTCGGTGGCACGCGCTTCGCCTTACCTTATGCGGTTTTCCGCCGCGGCAGGAGCAGTCGGCACACGGAACCCGATCAGCCAGAGCAGGAACAGCGCCACACAGCCGAGAATCGCCCACACCAAAGGGCGGGCAACAACAATGGCGCTTACCGCCATAACGACGTACGAGAAGCCCAGGATCGTAATTTTCTTGCGCACGGGAATACCATCCCCGGCGTTTATCGGCTCCACGTACGCTTTGTAAACCTTTGTTTTCACCAACCAGTCATTTAATCGCTGCGAGCTGCGCGAGAACAGAAACGCGGCGGCGAGCAGGAGCGGCGTGGTAGGCAGCACTGGCAGAAAAGCGCCCATCACGCCCAGGGCAACGCACAGGCAGCCAACAGAAACGAACACTGCTTTCTTAACGGGGTTCATGGGCAATCCTCCATCTTCCTCGCGATTCGTCCACCTAAAGTCCAACCGCCATCACAGCACTTTGCCGCGCGAGCAAAAGCCAGCTGCTCGATTCCGAAATAATCAAGCGCATCCTGGCCAATTACGCCACGACGGCGACCCAGCTTGCAAGCAGCCGTGCCGCCGCACGGACGACGAGGGCGATCTCGTCGGTGGAAGGAAAGTCGCGACGCCGGTCGCGGTCCCGCCAGCGGACAGATTACGCCCAAAGGGAAACGGCCGCTCGGCTAGCCCATAATCTGAGCGAGATCTGCCTCGGGGGTGGATATGGGGCGAATCCCGTAGTTGTCCACCAGCACCTGCAGCACGCCAGGGCTCACGAAAGCGGGCAGCGTGGGACCCAGGTAAATTCCCTTGATGCCCAAGTGCAGCAGCGTGAGCAGGATGCACACCGCCTTCTGCTCGTACCAGGAGAGCACCATGGAAAGCGGCAGGTCGTTCACACCGCAACCAAAGGCGTCTGCCAGCGCGAGCGCGATCTTGATCGCGCCGTAAGCGTCGTTGCACTGTCCCACATCCAACAGGCGCGGAATGCTACCGATGCTGCCCAGGTCCAGGTCGTTGAAGCGATACTTTCCGCAGGCCAGGGTCAGGATGACGGAGTCGGAGGGGGCGAGCTTGGCAAAATCGGTGTAGTAGCTGCGCTCCTTGCGCATGCCGTCGCAGCCCGCCAGCAGGATGAAGCGCTTGATGTCGCCGGACTTTACCGCGTCGATGACGGCAGGCGCGACGCTCATCACGGTGTCGTAGCCGAATCCGGTGGTGACGCTGGTGCCGCCGTTGATACCGGCAAAGGTTCGATCGGTATCCCAACCGCCAAGCTCCAGCGCCTTTTCAATGAGGGCCGAAAAATCCTTAACACCGTCTTCGCCCGCCTTGACGGCATGCGCGCCCGGGAAGCTCACAGGGCCGGTGGTGAACACTCGGTCGGCATACGACTCGTCCGGCTTCACCAGGCAGTTGGTCGTCCACAGAATAGGCGCGGGAAGGTCTTTGAACTCCTTGCGCTGGTTGTGCCATGCGGTACCGTAGTTGCCTTTCAGGTGCGAATACTTTCGCAGCTCGGGATAGGCGTTGGCGGGGAGCATCTCGCCGTGGGTGTACACGTTCACGCCGCAGCCCTCGGTTTGCTCCAAAAGCTGCTTGAGGTCGTGCAGGTCGTGGCCGGTAACGACGATGAAGGGACCCGCTTCAACCGTAAGCTCAACCGTCGCAGGCTCGGGCTTGCCGTAGGCGGAGATATTCGCATCCTCCAAGGCGGCCATGGCGGTCAAGTTGACCTCACCGCACTTGAGAACCAAAGGCAGCAGCTCGTCCATGTCCAAATCGGAGCCGACAGCCCGCATGCCCTCGTAGAGGAACGCCGTCACAGCAGGGTCCGACTTCCCCAGCACCTTCGCATGATAGGCGTACGCCGCCACGCCGCGCATGCCAAAAAGCAACAAGCTCTTCAAGCTGCGGATATCTTCCTGCGCATGCCACAGCTCATCCATGTCAAACGAGTGGAATTCGCCCAGGGCGATAGCCTTCGCGCGAACGCGGCGCTCGAGAGCGGCGATGGCCTCGGGGTCGAAGCTGACGTTGCTCACGCAGGCGAACATGCCCTCCAGCATAAGCCCGTCGGATTCGGCATCCCCCCTTCCGCCATTCTCGGCTCGGGCCAAGGCGACCAATGCCCCGGTCAACTCATCTTGCAACCGAGCCACGTCGGCGGTCTTACCGCACACGCCGGCGGCACCGGTGCAGGCAGTGCATCCCGCCGTCTGTTCGCACTGAAAGCAAAACATGTTCTCGTCAGTCATTTCGCGCTCCTCTATTTGGGGGTGTCTTCTCGAAACAACTGCACTATACTGTGGTATTGAATACATTTCTGTTGTAGAACCTACAGGTGAAGATCATGCTTGAAATTTCCAAATCCTCCTCGCTGCTTTTCGCCGGCATAACCAAAGATGAAGCGGCCCTCATGCTGCCATGCCTTGGAGCTATAAAGAAATCCTTCGGCCGGGAGGAACGAATCATGCGCTCCGGCCAGCCCACCGAATACCTCGGCGTCGTGCTGTCCGGGCGCGTGCGTGTCGAGGTATCGGACGCCTGGGGCGAGACGACGATCTTGGAGATGCTGGGGCCCGGCTCGCTTTTCGCGCACGGCTACGCCTGCAGCATGGAGCCCCTCGACATCGACGTGCTGGCGGATTCGGCCTGCGAGGTGGTGCTGCTCAAAGCCGAGCGCATCATCCATTCCTGCCCCAAGCAGTGCGGCTGCCACTCGCACATATCCTCGAACCTCATGCGCGCCTTGGCATTGAGCAACCTGGACATGAACCACCGCGCCATAGCCATGACCCCCAAGACCATACGGGGAAAGATCCTCGCCTTCCTGTCGCAGCAGCAAAAGAAGGCCGGCACCCGCGCTTTCTCCATCCCCTACAGCCAGACCAAATTGGCAAGCTACCTCAGCGTCGACCGCAGCGCGTTGTCGAACGAGCTGTCGAAGCTGCGGAAGGAAGGCGTCATCGACTACGAAGGCCGCACGTACCGGCTCCTCCCATAACCAAGCTTGATTCCATTGCCGTATTCTCCCTTCGCGTCTTCCGTGCCGGGGCGGCGCCGGCCCCTCTACCCAAAACACGCACGAGAAGGCGAATCATGACAGGATTAGGGGATCTTTTTCGGCGACATCCCCATTTCTCAATGCTCGGAAAACAGGAGTCGCTTTACGGGAAGGCCCCAAGTTCGCGAGAAGGTTCTCGCGCGCTCCCCGAGTTCGCGGGGCGCTCCCAGGTCGCGAGCGTTCCCCGAGTTCGCGGCCGGGAAACGCACTACCTGAGGCGTCCCCGGGTTTGCGGGAAGACCCCGAGGCTCTCGCGGCAGAGCGGCCGGCGGTTCCGGCGATGGCCCTTGCTGCACCACAAATCCGGTGACGCCCCTAAGAAGTTCTTTCCCGAATTCCCCCAATCGTGGACAAAAAATGGCGATATGTGAGCCGTTCAAAGGCGAGAGAAGCGATCGGCGGATTCGTCGCGAGCGTTTGCCCAGGTCAGAAATTTCAACATGAAGTTTACCGCCTACAACTCCTCACATATCGACCATTTTTGTCCACGACAAGTCGATCTCTATGTTAAACCACCGTTGACATGTCGGCGATCTGCCTGGTCCAGTAGACCATGGCGTCGCCGCATTCGAGGTG
>NZ_CAKTTZ010000068.1 GCF_934617235.1 uncultured Ellagibacter sp.
TACTGGTCGGGGAAGCATTCGACCATCTTGTCGAGTACCTGGGGGAAGGTCAAATCGATGAGCTCGTCTTTCTTCCACACGTATTCGCCTGAACCGTCGTGGTTGAGATAGAGCGTGCGGCGCTTGCCGCGGGTGTCCTCGAAGCACTCCATATAGTTCACGAAGTGGGGGAAGATGACCTCCATGTCGGTGAGGTCGGGCATCCACGCGGGGTCCCATTCCAGCGACACGTAGCCGTCGTAGTCGATGGAGGAAAGCGCGCGCACGACCTCGTCGATGGGCAGGGTTCCCTCGCCGACCAGGTTGAAGCTGCCGTCGTCGTCGGAGTCGCGCATGTGTACGTGCTTGATGTAGGCCCCTAAGTTCTTGACGGTTTCCGCGGGGGTCTCGCCGCCTGCGCGGTAGACGTTGTGGGCATCCCACAAGGTGCCCAGGTAGTCGCTGGCGTAGCGGTCCATGATGCCCGCCATGCGCGTGGTGCTGGAGAAGATGCCGCTCGACTCGATCAGCAAGACGACGCCGTGGGACTCCGCGTAGGGCACAAGCTCGGTCAGGGCTGCATGGATAGCGTCCTCATCATCGTTTTGGGCAACGACGACAACTCGCTCGACGCTCGCGGCAGTGGCGAGGTCGATAAGTTCTTTAGCGGCCTGGACCTGCTCTTCTCCTGCCGAGATATCGACTGAGGAGTCGAGCGCGGGAATGCACAGGTCCTTATCGCGCAGGGCACGGGCGGTTGCCTGGGTGTTGTAACGGTCGAGCGGGCCGCCTTTGCCAGTGAAGACGGTGTTGATGATGGGGTTGTGGATCTCGATGCCGGAGAAATCCATCTCGAGGGCGGTGCTCACGAGCTCGTCCCAGGAGTGGTCGGCCCAGCCGCGGGTAGAAAAGGAAAGCTTCATTAGTTCTGCTCCTCGTAAGCGATCTTGTTGAGCGCATTGATATATGCGCGGATGCTGGATTCGACGATGTCGGTGGAAATGCCGCGGCCGGAATAGACCTTGCCGTCGGCGATGAGCTTCACGATCGATTCGCCCATAGCCTCGCGACCTTCGGTGACGGCCTGGATGCGGAAGTCGTCGAGCTCGTAGTGCTTGCCGACGACGGACTCGATGGACTTGAAGGAGGAGTCGATGGGGCCATCTCCCAGGGAGACCGCCTCGACGAGTTCGCCCATCTTGCGCAGCGAGATATGCGAGGTCGCTTTGAAGCTCAGGCCGGAGTTAATGACGTAGCCTTCGAGGACGTAGGTCGGGGGCACTTGCAGGGCGGCGGAGGCCACAATGGCGTCGAGCTCGGTCGCGCCCACGCGTTCCTTGCTGGCGGCAATCTTTTTGAAGGCCTCGAACACCGCGGCGGCGTCCTCGTCGGAGAGGCTGTAGCCCAGGCGCTCGACGTATTGCATGACGGTGGCTTGGTCATCGTCGGCGGTGAGGACGATTCCCTCGGCGACCTCGGACACGGCATCGGTGAAGAGCGCACCCTTGGATCGGTCCTCGCAGCACAGGCGTGCGATTTGGCTCATGGCGCGCTTGAGCTCGGTCACGCGGACGTGGCACTGGGCGTTTAAGGCGTCGGCCTTAGCGCCGAGGATCATCGCCACGTTGTCGAGCGCGATGACGCCCATGGGGTAGGACGTGGCCTTGACCAGGGCGGCACCTGCCCTCACGCCGGCAACGGCGCAGGCGTCTGCCATGTTGAGGTTGTTGGAGCAGGAAATTCCCAAGTCGATGTCGGCAAGCTCCGGGGCGGCTTCAAAGAGCTCGGCGAGGAACTGGGCGAACTCTTCGGGAAGCATGGTGCCGGCGGCGTCGCACACGGTCACCGTCTTCGCGCCGGCGCGGGTCACGGCGGCGATCACCTTGGCGAGGTAGGCGACGTCGGTGCGGGTGGCGTCGATGGCGACGAACTCGACGTCGTCGGTGAGCTCGGCGCACTTGGCAACGGCAGCCGCGGCATCGTCGATGAGCGCGTCGGCCTTCTTGCGCTGGATATACTCCATGCACGAGGGGCTCACGGCGGCCTCGACCTGAAGGCGGACGCTCTTCGCGCCCTTCGCCGCGTTCCACACCGCCTCGATGTTCTCGTCATCCATTTCGACTGGCACGGCAAGCGTGCTGTTCTTCACCAGGGAAGCAATCGATTTGATTCGCAGGCTGTCCACTTTCGAGGACTCGATGCCCTCGACTTCGATGGCGGCAACGCCGATACGGTCGAGAATCTTCACGATTTCAAGCTTTTCCTTAAAGGATAGGGAAAGTGCCTTGGAAGCAGCCGCTTCCCTCATCGTGATGTCACTGACGCGTATGTCTCTCATGTATGGCTCCTGACTTATACCAATGTGTTCTTGGAAAGTGCCTGCGACGATCCCAACCGAAATGTGCGGGCAGTCAAACACCTACCTTAGCGCTAAAGAATGCATTATTGCACGTCATCCGCAAGCGAGCTGCACAAACTGTCGATTTTTGCGGTAAATAGCTGTATCGCTTATGCGCTTATACAAAACTCGATCTCAACCTCACCCTGCTTGAAAGGACGCGCTCGCGGTTTTGCACCGTCAGCTCTCCGCCGATGACGTGAACCTGTCCGAATGACATGGATCGCGTTCCGGTTTGCGGTGCATCAAGAGCCATCGCCAGAGCCCTTTCCGTTGCTTCGCCAAACTTTTTGCCCCATGTGCGCAGGTTTTGCCGCAGCCTGCTCGTTCGTTTCCGATACATGGAGGAGCGCATCTCTGTAAGGTCAAGTCAGAGAGGTGCGGCTTTTTCCGATCTTCTCGTCTTCTGCTGCCCCTCGTAAAAACCTGCGCGCGCAAAAAGTTTTCAGGGACAAATCGTGCCGTAACACGTCGAGCCGAATCGCTGCTACGATATCCTTGAGCAGCTCAGGAGGTTCACATAAAAGCGGGGAAGTTAAGCGGCGTTTAGCAAGGTGAGGAGTCAAGATGAGAAAGCTCGTGGCGGCATTGCTGGCTGCGTGCCTGTTCGGGGCGCTTGCCCTTGCGGGGTGCTTCGCGGGTGGCGAGGTCAAAAACGAAGGCTGCGAAGTTACGAGGGTAATCCTTGTGAGCACCGGCGGGGACGTGAATACGCTCGATGCCTACGTGTTCGAGCCCGAACCGTCTCTCACGCATGTCTCTCTCGCGCCCGACACCGATTTTTCCCATATGGGGGAGGAGTCTCCCTGGCCGGAGGAAGCGGAACTCAGCAGAGAGCGACTTGCCATCTCCGATTCCGACTGGCGAAACGTTGTCGGCGTCGTCGACGAGGTCGACTTCATGTCCCTTCCCGAAGTGATTGAGGTTTCTGGTCTTGTGCTCGACGCGCCGTCTTACTACATCAATGTCAAAACGACTGAAAGCTCTCACGAGTCGGGAGGATACGCCGCTGGGTTCGGCTCGGATGGCCCCAACGAGCGTTTCGACAAGCTGCACGAAGCTTTAAATGATGTCATCGCGAAAGGTGCCCCCAAAGACGAGGCATAGTGGGAAGGAGCGATCATAGCCCCGCTTTGGCGGAAAGCGAACATCTTGCGTTGATTGTGCGTTCGCAAGCTTACGGCGCCAAGCCCTCTTTGCGCCGCCTTCGCGGCATCCCTACGCTTTGCCACTAAAAAGAACACCCTTTGTGCCAGATCTTCGCTCTCGAGGTGTACTTTTTCTCGAACGTGGGAAAAGTCGATTCGTAAGTTGGTGTTATCCCGTGTATGCGTCTTCCTTGCTGCAGGAGAAGTCGTGGGCCGCAAGATACGCCTCGTCCTCAGCGTTTTCCGGAACGTCGATGCGCTCGACCTTGAATACGACAGGGCGGGTGCCGTCGTTGCAGCAAGCGATCATGATGCGCTCGTCGCTGGTCCAGTTCTTCATGATAGCGCCGCCTGCAAGCGCCGTGTAGATGTAGCGGCTGATGGCATCCCATGCCTCGGCGCAGGGGAATGGCGGGTTGAGCTCTCGCCCGAAGTGGTAGAAGTCGTCCTTTCCGGCCTCGCGCTCGAACAGGTATTCCTGCCCCACTTCAAAACAGGGGCAAGGTCCGCTTTCGGGGTCTGCGAGATAGTCCTTCTGGAGCTCGGGGAACAACTTCTTATCGATGACTGTCGCTCTGCACTTGTGTTTCAAGGCGGCCCCTTCCTCGTGGTGCGCGCGGCGTTTTCCTCTGCGAATCATTACAGCATAGTAGCCGCTGATTGCATCTGGAGATTGCGCTGGTGGCGATGGGCTTGCGGTGTAATCGTTGGATTGGGAAAGAAAGAGGGGAAGGCTGCTCTATCCTGTTCGATGGCGGAAATGCACGCCGATTGTGTGCGCTCGTCGACGAGGTCGGTAGCTGGGACAACGCTCGTCGGTGCTTCGGCGAGGCGCCAGGATTGCGCTTCGATTTGCGGCATAAGGGGATAGATGAAGAAAGCGAGGGGATGGCTGATGATGTTAGAAACCGAAAGATTGCTCTTGCGTTCTTGGAAGGAATCCGATGCTGAGGACCTCTATCGCTATGCCAGCGACCCAAAAGTGGGCCCTATCGCAGGGTGGCCTGTTCATTCGAGCGTCGAGAACAGCCGAGAGATTATCCGCGACGTCTTTTCCGCCGAGGAGACGTACGCGGTGTGCCTAAAAGAGGACAGGCGAGCCATCGGAAGCATCGGCCTCATTCCGCCCCAGCAGACTCAAGTCGCCACGTCGTCTACGGAGAGGGAGATAGGCTTTTGGATCGGCATCCCGTTTTGGGGCCACGGCTACATTCCGGAAGCAGTTCGCGAAATCCAGCGGCATGCTTTCGAGGACCTCGGCTGCACAGCGCTTTGGTGCGGCTACTACGATGGCAACGAGAAGTCGAAGCGCGTCCAGGAGAAGTGCGGGTTCATCTTCCACCATACCGAGGAAGGCGTCGATTGTCCCCTGGTTGGCGACGTGCGCACCGAGCACTTCACGTATCTTGCCCGGGAGAAATGGAGTCTCGTGTAGGTTCCGACCGTCCTTCGGGTGCGACGTGCACTTCGTCAGGAAGACGCGCGGGAGGGCGGAGCCTAGCTCACGCGGATGACGTGGAGCGCATCCCCGTCGACAGTGAAGGCGACATCGAGTGAAGAGTAGGCAAGATGACACACGCGTGCGGGGTCGTGCTTGCTGCCCGCCCGCCGCGGATCTTGCCTCAGCACTTCGATCAGGCCGGCGAGTTTGGCGGGGTCGATCGATTTGCGAAGCTGATCGGGGAAGTCGACTGCAAGCTCGTGCCACGGTGCGTCTTCTATCCATCCGCCGTGGGCGTCGGGATGGCAATCGGCGAAGGGGATATAGGGCTTGATATCGAGAATTGGCGTGCCATCTCGCAGGTCGGCCCCGAGGACGTGCAGCACGGGGCCCGCGTCCGTGCGTTCCACTCGGTCGAGCTTCACGCAGCTTAAGCCCAGCGGGTTCGGCCTGAAAGGGCTGCGCGATGCGAACACGCCCACTCGTTCGATGCCGCCGAGCCGCGGAGGCCGCACGGTCGGCGACCACGAGGCGGTTGTCCCGTTCTTGTAAAGCGTAGCGGCGTCTTCTGCGATGTCGTCGGCGGTTCCGCCGGGCACGCCGTTCTCGAATTGCCAGATCAGCCAGAGGTGCGAGAAGCTCTCGATGCCCGCAACCGCGGATTCAAGGGCGAATTCGGGTTCGAACAGTATGCGTCCGTGCAGATGGGGCGCGAGAAAGCTGTTGCGAGGAATGCCGAACTTCTGTGGCAGGTCGGTGCGGATATGTGCTATCGGCTTCATGCTTTCCCCTTGGAGTGGCTGGCTTGGCGTGGCTTGGTGTTTCGCTTATTGCGGCTGGCGTTTTCCGACTCGATCGCGTTGCGGTCGGCGAAGTAGGTATTATAGGCGCATCGGAGGAATTCGGGAAAGAACCCCTTGAGGCGGATCGCGTCCCGATTTGTGGTGTGGCAAGGGCCATCGCCAGAACCGCCGGCCGCCCTGCCGCGAGAGCCTCGGGACCTTCCCGTGAATCCGGGGAGAGCCTGCGAACCCGAGGGTATCCCCGTGAATCCGGGGAGCGCCCGCGAACCGCCTCCATCTCCAAACCATCGAGAAGCGGTACTCGGCGAAAGCTCGGCCCAGCTTCTTGCTCGCTCCCCGTCCTGGAAGCGTCGGCTAGGTTCAGCGCATCCAAGGCAAGCCAGCTTCTACCGCTTAATCCACGAGGTTTCGGGTCGGCAGATGAGCCGCGCGTTGTTGTAGGCCATCTCGATCGTAAGGCAGGTGCGCGCGGCGTAAAACCCGTCCTCGCGCTGGATGGTTAGCGCCAGCTCGGGTTTGTCGCTGGTCAGGCACAACGGCAGCAGCAACTGGATCCGGCCGCCATAGAACTGCGGCACGGCGAGCGTGTAGTTCGCAGCGGCGCGGCGGGCGGCTTCGACGACGGCGCCCTCGAAGGCGCGGCGCAGCAGCAGCGAGTTTTCTTCCCCCATCAGACTGACAGGAATGCGTGTCAGGTTTTCCTCGTCGCCTAAGATGTGGTCGATATTCGACCGAATGGGCAGGCGGTAGTCGAAGACGAGTTCGGAAGGGTCCTCAGCAAAGTGTACCCGGCAGGGAAGGTACTCGAAGGAGACCAGCATGGGGTCGCTCTCTTTGAAGAAGCCCTTCAAAAACCAATACTGGCGCGCGTCGGGTTTGGTGTTGGGCTCGAACAGGCCGTAGATGGACTCGTAGCGGCGCGTGTACAGGCCGGTGTTGAACAGGCAGCGGCCGTCATCGAACACCAGCGGCAGGTTGGAAGGCGCGGTCTGGTCCGCGTCTCGCTCGGTTAGGAACACCGCGCGGCTAAACGAGAACGACAGGTAGTTTTTAAGGATGCGGTTGCCAGGGCCCCAGTCCTCGGGGTCGGCGAGGTCGACCAGGCGGTCGTAGCAGGGCTCAGGGCAAAATGCGAAGTCGTAGAGGTTGCTGCATAGGGTGCTAGGTATCTCCATGTGGCGTCCTTTGGTATCTGGGCGATCGATCGGCATGATTTTACACATAAAGGAGGGCTGGTGTTCCGATTCTCCTAAACATTGTACGAAGGCTTCCGCCGCAAACCGATCCGCGCCTGTGAGGTGAAGCGCCAAGTGCCTGACCCAGCCCCGACGTGAGACAAATCACCCGACCCTCATCCCATTGCCAGGGCATCGGCGCCAACGCGTGGACGCAATGGCGAACATTCCGAAATCGGCTCTGTCATGGGCGCAGATCGCGTCCCGATTTGTGGTGTATCAAGGGCCATCGCCGGAACCGCCGGCCACCCTTGCCAGGCGAATGCTACC
>NZ_CAKTTZ010000069.1 GCF_934617235.1 uncultured Ellagibacter sp.
TCGACGGGCTTGCCGAGCGCGAGCGCAAGGTCATCAGCCTGCGTTTCGGCCTGGAGGACGGCCATCCTCGCACGCTTGAGGAGGTCGGACGCGAGTTCGGCGTCACGCGCGAGCGCATCCGCCAGATCGAGAGCAAGACGCTTGCGAAGCTGCGCCATCCGAGCCGCTCGAGCAAGCTGAAGGATTACCTGGAGGATTAATCCTCGCCGCCTTGACGAACGACGATTGATTCGGTGCTTCGAGAGCCCCTCGTCACCGTGCCGACGCTTTGAGGTTGCCTCGTGCGCGCTGCGCGCCTCGGCACCTTTTGCGATCAAGGTGCGGCGAGGGGCTTTCTTGTCGAATCGCTTATCCAGCCTAGGGGAAAGGAACCCTTATGCCCGCTCACACAACCGAAGACCTCGAGTTTTTCGCAAGCTGCCTTCCCGGCTTGGAAGGCTTGCTCGCCGACGAGTTGCATGCGCTCGGGGTTCGTCGTGCGCGTCCGCTTGGCGGCGGCGTGGCTTTCTTCGGCGCTGCGAAGATCGGCTTGCGGGTATGCCTTTGGTCGCGTCTGGCCTCGCGCGTGCTCTGCGTCGAGGGGCGCGTTGGCGCCGTGGACTCGGATGCGCTCTACGAGGGCGTTTATGCGCTGCCTTGGGAGGATATCTTGCTTTCTGGCAAGAGCATTGTCGTGCGTGCTCGCGGGACGAACGAGGGCCTTCGCAACACGAAATTCACGGGCATGCGCGTGAAGGACGCGATTTGCGATCGGCTGCGTGAGGTTCGCGGTGAGCGGCCCAACGTTGATATCTCGCATCCCGATATCGCTGTTGACGTGCGAATTCATAATGGGAAAGCCACAGTTTCGGTCGACCTTTCGGGCATGCCCTTGAACGACCGAGCTTATTTCGGCAGGAATGCGCCGGATACGATGCCGCTTCTCTGCTCGTATGCGTCGGCGCTTCTCGCGTATGCGAAATGGGGCGAGCTTGCAGGGCGCGGCTACCGCTTCATCGATGCGCTTGCGGAATCTCGCGGCGAGGACGAGGGGTCGCGCGGCTTGAGCGTCCTCGAGCGTGAGGCAAGGGCGATTGTTCTTGATGAGGCACCCGGCGCGGTGCGGTCCCGATGGGGTTTCTTGTCGTGGGGCCGATACGACGAGGGTGAGTGGAACACCCTGCTCGACGATGCCGACGAGCGTGCCGATCGTGCGCAAGAATCGCTGCGACCCCTTGACGCTTCCGCGCCACAGCTTGTCGCCGCGGTGCTGATCGATCCCGCAAACGACAACGCGGTCTCGGCGGCGGGGGACGCGTCTTTCGTTCGCGCTGCCGTCGATGCCCCCGAACATTCCGTTTTCGCCTGCATCGGCGGGGAGGGCGCGGTCGAGCGCTTCAGCGTTGCCCCAGCGCTTTGCGAGGATTTGGGGCGGGGGCGCGTCGCTATAAAGGTTCGCGTTTTCGAGGAACCGCCTGCGGCTCCCGCGACAATCGTCGTTCCCGATATGTTCGGTGGCGCCGAGCACGTGGTCGACGTGCACGATGAGAAGTCTTCCCAGTTCGCTTCCCGTTTGCGCAAGGTGTTCAAGGAGCGGCGCAAGTGGGCTCGTCGCGAAGGGGTAACCTGCTATCGCATTTACGATGCGGACCTACCCGGGTACGCGGCAGCCATCGACCTCTACACCGGTGCGGGCGAAGACGAGGGCAAAACGTTCGTCCATGTGGCGGAATACGCCGCGCCTTCGTCTATCGACGAGCTGAAGGCGCGCCATCGCATGAGCGATATCTTAGCGATTACCCCCGTTGTGCTCGGTGTGCCTCCTGAGCTGGTTTTTTCCAAGACGCGCCGGCGCGACCGTGGCGGTAGCCAATATCGCGATGCTGGCAATCGCTCATTTGTGGCAACCGTCGAGGAAGATGGGTCGCTCTTTGAAGTCGACCTTGCGGGCTACGTTGACACAGGTATTTTCCTCGACCATCGCGACACGCGGCGCATGGTTGGCGAGATGGCTGCAGGCGGGGATTTCTTGAACCTATTCGCGTACACCGGTACGGCAACGGTGCATGCCGCTGCCTGCGGCGCGCGCACGACGTGCACGGTCGACATGTCGGCAACGTATCTTGATTGGGCGCGCCGCAATATGGCGAACAACGGCTTCTCGGGGCGGGCCCATCGCTTCGAGCGCGCCGATGTGATGCAGTGGATTACCGAGGCGCGGCGCGAACGCCGCTTCTTCGACCTGGTGTTCGTCGATCCGCCGACGTTCTCGAACTCGAAGTCGATGGGACGGCGCACGTGGGACGTGCAGCGCGATCACGTGGAGCTTCTCATCGGCGTGAGCCGCCTTCTGCGCGAGGGCGGGCAGGCCGTCTTCTCGTGCAATTTGCGCACCTTCAAGCCCGATTTCGAATCGCTTGAGAAGTACGGCGTCGAGATGGAGGACATCACGGCGCAAACCATCCCGCACGATTTCGAGCGCAACCCGCGCATTCACAAGTGCTTCATCGTCCGCAGGAAGTAGTCCGCTCGGTGCCGGAAAGGGCGGCAGGATAGTGGCGGATCACCGCTAGAGCTTCCGCTTAAGCCGCTACCGTTATCGCTGCTACTGGAGTCTCCGCCGCTTGTACCGTCTCTCTGAAAACTTTTTGCCCAACTTGCTCTTTTGACCACGAAGTTGCCTGCCTGCTTCCGAGAAGAAGATCTGGGCGGACCTCGTCAAGGAAAGGCGCTTGGAGAAGCTGGTAAAACTGCAAGGTGGGAAAGGATTGGGGGAGTGGAGGGGGTTGGCGGACCCAAAATCTTGTGGTCGTGAAAAAAGTTGAAATTAGGTCTTGCGCCGACTGACGAGATGGGTATAATACTATCTTGCGCGTTCGGAAAGAGCGCAACTGATTGGCAGATTCCTCGGTAGCTCAACGGCAGAGCATCCGGCTGTTAACCGGAGGGTTGTAGGTTCGAATCCTACCCGGGGAGCCATTTTGAAACTGTTCGAACCCGTTGAGGGCAAAGGTGCTCTCGACGGGTTCTTTTTGTGCTCTGACCTGGAACTTCATCACTACTATCCCATAGCCGTCGTAGAGCACGACGCGACTTGCGAACGCTCCTACCACAAGCTCGTCGCTCCCGCGCTCCGCAACCTCCTTGAGCCACTCCTCGAAGGCCGCGACGTCGAACTCGTTCGTGTCGGCGGTGAGCGCGTCTATGCGGCGCATCGCGTCCTCCTCGGCGCGCGACAGCTCGGCTATGCGCTCCTTGGCGCCCGGCGGTATGATCCCCTGCTCGATGGATGCGAGGATGTTGCGCTGCGCCTTCCTCGTCTCCGACAGGTCGCGCTCTGCGGCCCTCAGGCGCTCGTCCGACTCCCTGCGATCCTCGACGCGCTTCGCGACGAGCATCGCGATGCGGTGCAGCTGCCCGTCGCTTGACAGGGCGCACCGCACGGCGGACGCCACGGCGCGCTCGAGCGCCTCCTTCGCCACGTGCTTGCGGTCGCAGCGGGCCTTGCGCTGGCAGCCGTAGTACGCGTACTTCTTGTTCTGGTGGTTGCGGCACGAGTAGCCAACCATGTCGTGGCCGCACCTCGCGCACTCGAGCATCCCGACGAGGGGGAAGTCGTCCCACACCTCCTGCTTGCGCCGCTTGACGGGCACGGACCTTTGCGCCGCCTCCCACAGCTCGTCGCTCACGATCGCGGGCATGCCGCCCTCGAACCTCACGTCGGCCCAGATGTAGACGCCTCGGTACTTCTCGCAGTTGACCATGTTGCGGAGGAAGCCGTACGAGACGGGCTTCCCCGTCGTCGAGCGCACGCCCCTCAGGTTCAGGTCGCGCACCATGGACGTCAGGGGCTCGCGCCGCGCGTACCGCTCGAAGACCTCGCGCACGACGGCCGCCTCGCGCTCGTCGACGACGTAGCGCCCCGTCTCGGGGTCGACCCCGTAGCCGTACACGTGCACGCCGTTGTAGAGGCACTTGAGCGCCTGGCCGCGCATGGCGTTGCGCGTCCGCTGGGAGTTCTTGATGGACTCGCACGCAGCCATTCCCTCCAGGAGCTTCTCGTAGATGACGCCCTCGGGGGAGTCGGGGATGTTTTCCATCGCCGACAGCACGCGCACGCCGTGCAGCGACAGCTCCTTCTTGTAGATCGACGCGTCGAAGGCATCGCGCGAGAAGCGGTCCATCATGTAGACGATCACCGCGTCGTAGGAACCGGCGTCGCGCACCATCTGCTGGAACTGCGGGCGCTCGTCTGTGCGCCCCGAGATGGCGTAGTCGGAGTACACGCGATCGACCTCGTAGCCGCTGCGCTGCGCGTACTCCGTGCAAACGCGCACCTGGTCGTCGATGGACGCCTCGCGCTGCTTGTCGCACGAGAACCTCGCGTAGATTACAGCCGTCTTTTTGGTCTTCTCTCCGTTCGCCATGGTATGATTCTCCTTGCCTTCCGTTAACTCGGTAGGGTCTTTTGGAAGCCTCGCGCTAGGGCGGCAACCCTACGATGCGCGGGGCATCTTTTACTCGTTGACGCTGAACGCGCCGTATATCGACTCGACCTTCATCTCTTTCAGCACTTTATTGAGGACGTCGGGTCCAAGGCTATTCGACAGCTTCAAGAGCATCGCGGCGTATTGCGCCAATAATTCCACGTAAGTGTTCTTTGACAGCACGAGCTGCATATCGTTGACCACGTCCGTCACGGCGATGTCGCGCGATGGAGATGCTTTCGCGCAATAGAACCGCTCGTCGTGCGCGCAGATATTCCTGAAATCCTTGATGTGGTCGTAGGCAAGCCTGAGCCGCCTGGGCGATATCCTTATCGGCTTCTCGTGGTCGTTCGCATAGAGCGACGAGAACGCTTTCGCGATTTCGTTCCGGATGCTCTCCGGCTGGAAGCAATAAAACTTGAACGCCTGCCCGAGCGTGAGGTATTTCATCAGCACCCATATCGGCACCTCGTCGTGATTCTTCGAATAATGCTCGAGGTAAAGCTTGCGTTTTGGCTTCCTGTGAGGGTTTCTGCCGAGAGCTGTGTTGAAATCCGAGAGAAGGAGGCCGATTTGGTTGGGGCTTGTGTCGTAGCTACTTGCGTCGAGGTACGGCTCTTTCTCGCCGATATGGGCTTCTGAGAAGCAGTACGCCGATGTCGTCTTGAGGGTCTCCTCCGCAATGGCGAAGTATTTGAAGAACAGCATGCGCAACTCGCGGTCGAACGTGAAAAGCGCGTATATGTCCGCGAACGAGGTTCCAGGTAGGTAGCGGTCATCTTTCGTCGATTCCGACTTTTCCTTGTCGATGAACGGCGCCTTGTATCCGTTGACTACGGAATAGTAGCCTTCGCGCAACAGGACTTCAGGCGTGTTTTCGTCTGTTGCAACGCCGCGCGCTTCGAGCAGCTCGACCTGCTCTTCGATGGTTTTGAACGGTTTGTCCATATCTCCTCCAAAACAAGAAAACCGCCTTTCGGCGGTCTTCTTGGACTGCGACGGACGTACCGTATCGCAGCCTCATCACGCCGATTACTTTACCTTCATCGTCAAGAAATGTCAAAGGCTCTTTGCAAACTCGACGAAAATCAAAAGGTCGTTAACCTCTATCAGAGCGCATCGTAGAGGTCTGACATCTTTCCTCCTCCTTTAGAAAGCTTCCCGGCTTTGGAAGTAGGCCACGTGCTCTACGTGGACTTGGCGGTCGTCCTGGGCGGCGATGTACATGTTCTCGTGATCGGGGTTGTGGGACTCGGGCGAGAGGATGAGGTCGCCGTTGATGACGGTCATGCGCCGCATGACGGAGTCCGCCCCGTCGATGGTCGCCACCACGACGTCCCCGCTGCGCGCGGCGACGCCAGGCTGCACGACGGCGACCATGCCGGGCGGGCACACCCTGTCCATGCAGTCCCCGTCGACCTCGAGCCCGTAGCTGCCGGGGTCTCGGTCGATGAGGAACTGCGGCACCTCGACCTCGGGGAACTCGTCGAGCTCCTCGGGGAGGCACGCCTTGCCCGCGTGCGTGTTGCCGACGAGCGGCACCCTCCCCATGGGCATGCCCTTCACGGGGATGCGGTTGGAGTAGAGGCGAGAGTCGGCACCTAACCCCTCGCCTTCTATGATGTCGCTCTTTGCGATCCTTAAAGATGCAGCAATTTTTTCTACGGCACCCATTCTTGGAACGGCTCGCCCGTTTTCCCACTGGGATACAGCCATGCTGGATACGCCAGCAAGCTTCCCAAACTCTTCTTGCGTCATTCCGGCGCTTCGCCTGATGCGCCGGATGTTCTCAGCTATCGTCATAGCGCCTCTCTTTGTGTCGTGATAAAAACTAATTACATTTTACGATAAAAATACTTTACATGAACTATATGTTTGACTATAGTGAAAGCACATCGAAAGGAGGTTAGCGAATGGAGTTATACGAGGCGCGCAAAGCTGCACGTTACTCTCAGGATGAAGTCGCAGGTAAGCTTGGTATTTCCCGCCCTACATATGCCAAGATGGAGAAGGACCCTGGCTCAGTCACGATTGACGATGCTCAGAAGCTGGCGAAGATGTTCGGAGTGTCGGTAGGGGATATTTTTTTCGCTTCGAACGATAATTAAACCTATAGTTTGAAGCGGGGTACGGCAATGCAAATCACCGAAACCATCGGGCGGGCCGTCGGGGACGGCACCCGTTGCCGCGGGCACCGAGAGATCCGACCGGGCGGCAGGAGGGCGAACCTCCTACCTTCGATGCCCTTCCCACTCAAACGCCGCCCCCGACGGCGCGCCCGATGGGAACCAAGGAACCGACCAAGGAAGGAGGGCGGGCATGGACAAGGAGAAGAAGGCGGAGGCGATCGCCGCGATGGCGGACTCCCTCGCGGATTTTCCAGTGGCACCATGAAAACCGAACAGGGCACCGCAAAAAACGATGCGGGCGGCTATCAGTCACGTGATCTCCACCCGCAAAGGGCCTCTCGCCACGTTACGCACGACGCTTGTCCGCAACCTGACGCGCCGGAGCGCGCATTAGCACCATCCATTGCCTCGGCCATGCGGCCTTCGGCCTGTAGCGCTTGCAGGGC
>NZ_CAKTTZ010000070.1 GCF_934617235.1 uncultured Ellagibacter sp.
TGACGCCCGCCTTGTCTCGCTTCGCTTCCTTCTCCAGGCGCGGGATGGCCTTGTCAAGCGTGCCCATGTCGGCCAGGATGAGCTCGGTCTTGATGGTCTCCACATCGGAAGACGGGTTAACCTTGCCGTTCACGTGCACGACGTCGGGGTCGCTGAAGAAGCGCACGACTTCGCAAATCGCGTCAGTCTCGCGGATGTTCGCGAGGAACTGGTTGCCCAGGCCCTCGCCCTTGCTCGCGCCTTCCACCAGGCCTGCGATGTCGACGAACTCTACCGTCGCGGGCACAATCTTTGCCGGGTGATCGATTGCCGCGAGCGCGTCGAGGCGCGCGTCGGGTACGGGAACGATGCCCACGTTGGGCTCGATGGTGGCGAAGGGGTAGTTCGCGGCAAGCCCGCCCTTGTTCGTAAGCGCGGTGAACAGCGTGGACTTGCCGACGTTCGGCAGGCCGACGATTCCGATGGAAAGCGACATGGAAGCTTCTTTCTCACTCAAAAGCGCCGCCGCGAAACTCGCGGCGGCGTGTGTGCAGTCAGTTCGATTCATGATACCACAGGCCGTGCGCAAACGGCCGAGACGCGCGCCCTACCTCGCGTCCTTGTCGCACACGAGGATTCCCTGCGAGAACACCTGGCGTACGTTGTCGGGGACCGACAGGTACAGGATACGGGCGAGCCGGTCGATCGGACCATCAAACACGCCGAAACCCGTAAGGTCGCTATCGGGTCGTTTCACGTCGATGACCTGCAGGTCGAAAGCGCGCCCCGGCTCGAAGGTCGCAAGCGGCAACCCCAAGGCCTCAGCGCCGCCTGCGGTGGCAAGCCAGAACGACTCTACAAGGGACAGCCGCGTGCCCTCGCCGAGCCCGCCGCGATCCTCGGGCGGAAGCTGTGCGTTCACGCCCGTCTCGAGCAGGCGCGACACGAGCACCGCCTGACGGATGTTCTCGTACATGCTCGGACTGTACCCGCCCGATATGTCGGTGCCGAGCCCCACGTGGATTCCCTGCGAGCGGAAGCGCTGGATGGGGGCCACGGCGCTTGAGAAGTACGAGTTCGCCATTGGGCAATGGGCAATCGAAACGCCCAGCTCAGCGAACATCTCGCCCTCTTCCTCGGTGAGATAGGGACAATGTGCCATGATGGAGTGCTCGCGCAGCAGGCCGAAATCGCGTAGGGCGTAGGGGTCGGTCTTGCCGAAGCGCTCGAGCACCACGTCGTGTTCCCACTGTCCCTCGTTGCAGTGTGTCTGTACGTAGGCCCCTGTGTATTCAGCCAGATTGCCCAGGCCACGAAGCACTTCATCGGTGCAGCTGGGAGTGAAGCGCGGCGTGATGACGGGCCAGGCACCCGCGCGGCTTGTCCGCCCGATGGCCTCTACCTCGCGGATAAGGCTTTCGGTATCGCGTATCGCCTGCTCAGGCGAGGCATCGCGATAGTAATCCGGGTTCGCGGCGGGGTCGTCCATCACCGTCTTGCCCACGAGCGCGCGCTGACCGCGATCGGCGCAGATCTCGGCAAGCGCCACGGTTGCGTCCAAATGCGCGCTTCCAAGGTATACCGTCGTCGTCGACCCTCGCGCAAGCAGCTGATCGACGAGGTCGGAGTACACTTTCTTCGCGAAATCGACGTCCGCGAACTTCGATTCCAAAGGAAACGTGCGCTCGTCAAGCCACCGGTAGAGCGGCTCGTCAAGCGCGAGCGCCGCCTGCGGCCACTGGGGAGAATGAACATGGATGTCCACGAAGCCAGGCAGGCCGTATCTGTTCTCCCCCAGCTCATACAGCTCGCCGGCCTCGCGCGCACGGGCAAGCGCCGCACCCTGATCGGGGTCGTCGTGCGCGATGACGCGTTCGATCACGCCGTCTTCCCCTACTTCTATGAGGGCATTCTCCAAATACTCGAAGCTGCCGTATTCGGGCGCGTGGAAATACGACCCGTAAAACGCCCTCGGTTGCGTAGTCTTTGCCATCGCGCGCCCTATTCCACGACGCCCTTGATGGGGTCTTCGATCTGCGGGGTCATCACGTTGATGAAGCCGTGGTCAGTGATGGCGTACGCGGGCAGCGCGGCCAGGCAGATGAACGAGAGGAACATGAAGGGGATGGAAATGATGCAGCCGCGTTCGGCGCAAGCGGCGTTAAGCGCGTTCTTGCGTGCAGCGAGCTCCTCGCAGGAGAGGTCGGTGAGCAGGCCGCAGATGGGGTATTCCACGCACTCGACGACTTCCCCGCCGTCGACCAGGCACTGTCCGCCGCCGATTTCGATGATGTGATTCACGGCGGTTGCCATGTCCTCGAAGTTCGTGCCCATGACGATCACGTTGTGGTTGTCATGCCCGACCGAAGAGGCGATCGCGCCGCTCGTCATATGGAAGCCGCCCATGAACGCGCGGCCGACGTTGCCGTTGATCCCGTAGCGCTCGACCTGCGCGATGTAGAGGACGTCTTGCGAAACGTCGCAGGCCACATAGCCGTCCTTGCATTCGAGCTCGACCTCGCGCGGCTGCGTGATAGGGATCCATGGAAGCGTGTCCATGCAGGTCACCTTCACGCGCTTGGCGCCTTCGGGGGCTGCGATCTTGAAGCTGTCGGGCGTGATGGGGTTCAAGAGCTTGGTGGTGTTGAGCAGGCAGGGGTCGTGCGTGGCCTTCTCGTAGTGGACGAGCAGCTCGCCGTGGTCGACGACCTGCTTGCCGCGCGAGAAGACGCTTACGACCTTGAAGTCGTCGGCGGTGTCGCCCGAGACGATGTTCACGTCGGCGCGCTTTCCGGGAGCGAGCGCCCCGATGTCGGTGAGCTCGAAGGCGCGCGCGGCGTTGATGGTGACCATCTGGATGGCCTTCGCGAACGGGACGCCGGCTTCAAGGGCGAGCTTCAGGTGGTGGTCCAGATGCCCCGTCGACGCGAGGTCGCAGCAGTGGAGGTCGTCGGTGACGATGCTCATCATGGAGGTGTCGATGTCTTTGCCTACGATGCATTTCAGCTGTTCAGAGAGGGTGCGGGCCGCCGAGGATTCACGCAACATGGCATGGACGCCCACGCGTGCGCGGTCCATGATGTCGTCGGCGGAAAGCCCTTCGTGGCAGGTGGAGATGCCCGCCGCCACGCATTTGTTGAGGTCCTTGCCCTTCATCTCGACGAGGTGGCCCTGCGCCGTCATACCCTTCATCGAGGCGACGTCGTCGAGCGACTCAAGCAGGTCGGGCAGGTCGGCAAGAACGTAGGGGCCGACGCATTCCGAGATGCCCACGGCGTCTGGACGCTTCAGCGCCTCGCGGATGATCTCGGGATTGAACTTTCCGCCGCTCGTTTCGAGTGCTGGCGAGAAGGGCACATGCGAGGGCACGACGAAGTAGAGATTCAGGTCGGTGACCTCGTTTTCCTCGAGAACCGCCTCGATGCCAGGAAGCCCCGAAACGACGCCGACCTCGTGTAGGTCGGTCATGATGGAAGTGGTGCCATGCTTGAGGACAGCTTCTGCAAAGGAGCGAATGGCCAGGTCAGAGCTTTCAGGATGGATGTGGCCGTCGATGAAACCCGGAGTGATGAAGGCGCCCTCGGCGTCGATCGTGCGCGTCCCCTCGCCGATGCAATAGTCGACGTCGCCAACCGCCGCGATAGTTTGGTTGCTAATCGCCACGCCGCCGTCGTAAATTTCACCGGTGTAGACATTGACGATGCGACCGCCCGTGATGACCACGTCGGCCGGCTTGATTCCACCTGCAACGCTCAGAAGTTCCGTGTCCATGCGCTTTCCTTTCGCGTAAACCGCTCTCGTCTTCTAAAACGCAAAAGCGCACAGAGCCCCTTGCCCTGCGCGCTTATCGCTGAATGGAGTATGTCGTTTAGCTTGAAGCCACGCGCGAAGGGTGCGCGAGCGCCTTGTTCCCGGGTGCTCACTGGCCGGCATCCGCGTGGCAGCTTGATGGTGCGTGAGAAGGTTGCGAGATCGCCCCTTTACGGGATGAGTTTCGTGCGACGTGGAGGAGGGCGCATGGGCCTTTGGTGTTGCTATGCAGGGGAAATGCACCGCTCCGACGCTCCTTATCGCCTAACGACATGGGCGAACTATATCACGACTACGCTTACAAGTCCACGTGAGGAGGAGCCCTGGGGCGCGGGACGAGCCGCTAATAAAGAGCGCCCCCAAGCGCCTGCGAACGCTTGGGGGCGCATACTGCGAGATGCATCTGAATGCGAAGCTTTCCGCGCGCCTGAGTTAGCCCATGCGCTCGAACACAAGGTTGCAAACGGTTCGATCGCCGCCGCCGAGGCCGGTGGATCCCGCCGTCGACTGCGCGAACGTGTGCAGGCGATAGCCCTCGGCATACTGCTGGTTGCAGAGGTCCTCGATTTCGGCAAAGTTCTTCGAGCCCTTGCCGACGAACTTCTCCCTCAGGACGACCTGCATGACGCGATATTGACCTGTTCCAGTGTTGATTTTCCCAGCCTCGTCGTTAAAGCTGTCCATGACGCTGTCCATGAATCCCATGTCGGCTCTCCCTTCAATGGTCGACACCAGCTAGGCTGGTATTTACATGTAAAATAATACCAACATCGCAGGTTACCCCATGTCTCAAATGAGAAGCATTTGGCGACCGGTTGGCCAACTTGCAATACATGCCGCCCAACTTGGGGATTCACCATGTTGACCACGCCCTAACGCACTTCGCTCACTACGCCATCTTCCACGCGAAGGCGCAAGGTCGCGAACTCGCGAGCTTTTGCGCGATGAGCGGCAACGAAAACTGTCTTCCCAGGTAAAGCGGCAATATTGGCAAGCACGGCAGCTTCGGTTGCCTCGTCGAGCGCGCTTGTGACCTCGTCGAGCACCATGACAGGCGCGCCTGAGCACACCGCGCGCGCAATGGCCAACCGCTGCAGTTGCCCCTGGGAAAGTCCCTGTCCGTGCTCGCCGATCATCGTGTCGAGTCCCAGCGGAAGCTCTTGTACGAAATCCCACGCGCACGCCACTTCGCACGCATGTTTAACCAGGTCATCGGTTATATCGGCGGCAGCAAACGCCACATTTTCGCGCACGGTTCCCGCAAACAGGAAGTTGTCTTGTGGCACGTAGGCGAACACGCCAGGCGGTACCTGCGGGGCGGGGCACAACGTAGCTGCCGCGTCAGCTTCGGGGGTCGCGCGCCCCGGTGCTGCGGCACCGCCGACGAGCTCGTACACGAAGCCAGCCGCATCGTAGGCGCCCAACGCCAGCTTGAACAGCGTGGACTTCCCCGAGCCGGAAGGGCCCTCCACCACCACGAAGGAACCCTTGGGCACAAAAATATCTGCACAGAAAAGGCTTGCGGTCTCTTCCTCTTCGGCCTCATCTTCTGGCGCAAGACTGCCCTCCACGTCAGCCCCTTCAGCAGGCGCAACGCTGTCCGCCGTTTCGCCTCCCTCGTCGTTGTACGAAAACGCCAAGTCGCTCATCCGCACGCCCAAAAGCCGCTGATAGAATTCTGTGGCGGACAGGGTAAGACGGCTCTCCGAATGCGGCAGCGCCGCGACCTCCATCAGGCGTTCCGCCGATGCGAGGGTCTGATAGAGCTGCGGCATCATGCCCGACAGATTGGAAACTGGCGCCTGAATGCGCGCGACCAGCTGCAACACCGCCATAAGCGTGCCGTAGCTCATGGTGCCGTGCAGAAGCTCGAACGCGCACCACGTGAGTGACACGGCATACAGCGCGTTGAAGAAAAACGAGAAACTGGCGTTGGCGGCGATGGAATACCCGCGGCGGCGCATCTGCGCCGTGAAGTGCTCCTCCTGCAGCGTGTCGGCGCGCGCACTCGTGGCGGGTTGTGCCCCGAACGAGCGAATGACCAGCTGATGCTCGAGCGCCTCTTGCATAAACACGCGCACGGCGCCTTCCTTTTCCTGCACGGTTTTGTGCAGCGCCTTCAACCGCCCGCGCAGCGTGCGCGCCAGAACGAACGAGAGCAGCGCGGCGGCAGCGAACAGGGCCACCATGGGCGGGCTGATCAGCGCGAGCACCGCAATGGCGAACACGAGCTGCATGAGCATGGACACGAAGCTCGGGATGATGGTCGCCACGCCGTTCGATACAACCTGCACGTCGGAGAACATGCGGTTGGAAAGCTCGCCGGAATGGAAGCGCAAAACGTTGCCAAAGCGCGCGGCGAAGATGCTATCGAGCATCGATTTCCGCAGCTCAAGGGCAAAACGGGCCCGAATGCGCTCCTGGGTGCTGTTGATAGCCAGGCGAAGCACCAGCTGCGCGATGATAACGCCTGCAAGTACCGCCGCGCTTGCCAGCAAGCCGTCGACGTTTCCCGCGACCGCCTGGTCGATGACGGCGCGGCACGCCAGAGCGAAGCTCACGAGCACTGCCGCTTGCACCGTGCACAACACCGACAGCGTCACGATGCGGCCATGCTGCGCCCTCGATTGCGCGAACAGCCACGCGTAGGTGACCTTGTCCTGCTCGCGCGCCTCTGCCCCGCGCATCATTTTCGCCCCGCTTCGTTCGCAGCATCGTGTTTGCGCAGGCCACAAGCCACAAGAACGCGCTTTCCCGCGCGCCTTACCGCAGCGTTTGCGCCCTTGCACACCTTGCGCGCGGGGAACAGCGCCACCCACAGCTTCGAGTACGCATGGTACCCGCGGGAAGTCTCACAATCGATGTGGCGGCCATCGCGATAGAAGCCTCGCAGCACGCCAAGCACGTTCTCACGCGGGATGTATTCCAGCATGACGCAGTTATCTCCGCAGATCACGTAGCCTTTTTTGGGGCCGTTCCCGTAATATCCCACCACGCGATGCAGCACGTACTTCTCGCCGCGACGATACAGCGCCACATCGTAGCGGCGCAGCTCGCCCTCGGCTGGTACCACCATCATCACGTCGTGGCGGTTGCGAAGCATCGGCCACATGGAAACGCCCACTGGCGGCCCCATGTAGAAG
>NZ_CAKTTZ010000071.1 GCF_934617235.1 uncultured Ellagibacter sp.
ACCTCGAATGCGGCGACGCCATGGTCTACTGGACCAGGCAGATCGCCGACATGTCAACGGTGGTTTAACATAGAGAATCGGAGTTTCTGTACGAGATTGACGTTTTGTTGCGAAGGAATTGTGTGCGACTCCTCAAAAGTCATGTGATTGTGGATTATCTCTTCTCGTTTTAACCGTGCATGCGACACTTTCAGGGCAGTTAAGGCTTCATATCGGCCAACTTCACCATTCCTTCATAACATTTCGTCAATCTCGTACAAAAACTCGTGTCGGCATCAATTGCACCCCCCAGGAAAGGACCAGGGGCGCCAAGGGAGGGACCAGGGACGCCCTCGGGAAGATGCGGATGGGTAGCAGGAAAGGCAGTCGTGCCCTCGGGAAGGACCGGGCGTATCCTCGAGAAGGGGCGGATGCGCTCAGGAAAGGGCCACGTGCTCCAGGAAAGGGCGAGGTGCTCCGAGTCGCACTCGGCTGAGCGAAGGCGCCCCCGAATCACATCGCAGCTCGGGGATGAGGTTGCCCACAACGCACAAAGGCCGGCTCCGATGGATAACGGAGCCGGCCTTTGGCGGGAAAGGGCTTTTCATATCGCAGGGGAAGGAGTCCGCGATGCAAAAAGTTGAAAGGTTGGGGGCGCGGCGGGTGTCGCACCCCGAGCAAAGTTGAAGGGTCGGGGGCGCAATCAACCTCACGCCCCCCGGTAAAGCAGGATTACAAGACGAACGGCGTCACCATGGTGATCGGCAGAGCTGCGATCAGCACGAGCAGACGGAGCATGAAGCCGCCGATGAGCACGCCGATGTCGGACATCGCGGAAATCGCGTGCGCCTTGCGGCTCTCCTCAAACTCCTTCGGGGAGAAGAAGAGCATCCAGGTCTCGAGGATCGTCGGGCCGACGAGGCCGACAATCACGAACAGGACCCAAAATGCAACCGCATACTTGCCAGCGAGCAGCGCCATAACCGACTCATAGCCCGCAGTGGAGTTCGTCACCGTGATGAACATGAGCGATGCAACCAGCAGCATCTCGATGCACGGGAAGCAGAAGTGGAACTTCTTGAACACGCCCACGCGGTTGAACTCCTCAGGGTGCTTGAACACACCTGCGAGCAGCACCGATGCCATGCCGGTCGACATTGCCGAAACAAGGAAGAGGATCGGCAGCAGCGCGTTGTTCCACAACGGGAACGTGTTGCACACGCCGAGCAGGCAGCCGGTGTAGATAGCGACGCAGATGCCCAGGATCGAGCCGGCAAGCTCGATGCCCCAGGGGACGCGACGCTTCGTAAGGTCGAGGATCATGGCGATCAAAGCCACGATCACGAACAGCGCCAGGATAACGACGCCCCAGGTCATCACAGACCCGAAGTTCGTCAGCAACAGGGCGAAGCGCAGCGGGTTGTAAAGGCCCGCCTTCGCGTCGAACATCAGCAGCACAAGGCCGATGATAACGACAATCGGGGCGATGATATGGCCGATCTTACGCATATTCACCGCTTCAGGATGACGCCATGCCAAAAATGCACTCGTCGCGAACGCGCCACCACCCAAGCCGCCAAGGAACAGATAGCAGGCGATGATGCCGCTCCAAATAGGTTCGAAGGTCATCTCTCATCACCTCACATAGAAAACTTTGGACTTGGTCAGGTCGCCAGCGATAGGCGCCGCATGCGTGCGATTGATTTCCTTGACCAGCTCGCAATCCGGGTCGTCCAAATCGCCGAAGATACGAGCGTGGGTCGGGCACGCCGTCACGCAGGTGCACATCTCGGTACCGTTCTCGTAGTTCGACACGTGGCAGAAGCGGCACTTGTCGACTGCGCCGGTCTTGGAGTTGCGCACACGAACCTGATACGGGCACGCTGCCATGCAGTACAGACAACCGATGCAGCGACCCTGATCAACTTGCACGATACCATCGGTGCCGATATGGGCAGCACCAGTCGGGCACACCTTCGTGCAGGGCGCGTCTTCGCAATGCATGCACTGCAGGGGCACATGCTCGACGCCTACCTGCGGATACGTGCCGGTCTCGCGATCCTCGAAGCGGACGAACGCCTCGTCCGGCTCAAGGCCGTTTTGCCGCTGGCACGCAAGACGGCAGGTGTAGCAGCCGATGCACTTCGTGGTATCGATCAACATTCCATAACGGGCCATGTTTATGCACCCACCTTCCTGACGCTCACGATAGCCTCCTGCGAGCAGATGCCACCGTAGCCAGGCTCAATGCGGAAGGGCACGAAGTCCATCTGACGCAGGCCGAACCCGTAGGCGGTCTTCTCGTCCTTGGAGCTGCATCCGTAGTGGCTCGGCATGTAGAGGGCCTCGGGGTTAATGCGCTCGGTGACGTGCACCTTCACCGTACCCTTCGCCTCATCGTTGGAAATCTCGACCTCGTCGCCTTCGGAGATGCCGAGCTTCGCCGCGCGGCTCGCGTTGATCCAAACACGATCGAGGTTGTACTGCTTGGAAATGTTCATGAGCGCCGGCACGTTCGCGGTCTGCGTATGCGTATGAACAGCCTGCTTGCCGCCGATCAGGCGGAAGTAGTTGTCACCCTCGGGAACGCTTGCCACAGGCTCAATCCACTGCGGGACGCTCGGGTAACCGGCAGCGTGGCACGCCTCGCTCGAGAACTGAATCTTGCCCGTGGGGGTCTTCCACGTCGGCGTCTTGCCGAACTTGAAGGTCTTCTCGGGGAAGCGGGCGGTGCCGGCAACCCTCAGGCCATCAAGCGTGAGGCCCACCGTGCGAAGCTGCGCGTCCGCAAGTTCCTCAACCGTGAACGGGAAGTACTCGCCCACACCACATGCCTCGGCGAGCTCGGTGAAAATCTCGTCGACTGGCTTGGTGTTCGGGTGAATCTTCTCGATCACCTGGTCGCGCAGGGAAACTGCGGGGATCTTGCCGCCGATGAACTCGGGAACTTCCAGGCGCTCCAGGTACGTCGTATCCGGAAGCACGTAGTCGCAAGCCTGGCAGGTTTCGGTCATCTGGATGTCGATGGCAACGGAAAGCTCGAGGTTGGAGAGACAGTCCTCAAGGTACTTGGGGTTAGAGTAACCCGCAACCATGTTCGAGTTGTAGAAGAACATGCCCTTGATTTCGCCCTTCTTGGCGAGCTCGGCAGCGTAGACGTTCACGCCCATGCCCGTAAGGGACAGCGGGTATTCGTCCGAACCGGCAATCTTGCCCTCAGGCTTGGGGACAGACAGGAACTTCTCCTTGTCAAGATCGCCCGCCTTCACGGAGTTACCGAAGAAGGCGCCGCCTTCCTGGTTCCAGCAGCCGAGGAGCGTGTTGAAGCAGCACACCGCGCGAGCCGTCTCGCCGGAGTTCGCATAGCTGCAACCGTAAGCGCCGCGCCAAGAAGGCTCGATGGAAGCTGCCGGTGCCGCCGTCGCGAGGTCGGTCGCCAAGCGCTCGATCGTGTCCTTCGAGATGCCGGTGATTTCCTCGGCCCATGCGGGCGTGCAGTCCTTCAGGTAGTCGGCCCACTCTTCGAACCCGACGGTGTTCTCGGCGATATAGCTCGCGTCGTAGAGCTTGTTGTGCACGACGACATGCGCCATGGCCAGGATGAAGGCCAGGTCAGTGCCAGGGTTGATAGGCACCCACTCGTCGGCGAACGCGATGGAGTTGTTAAGACGCGGGTCGACAATCACCAGTTCGGCACCGTTTTCGTGCGCCTTCTGCATGGCGTGCAGCTGGCTCGGCTTGATAGCGTCGGCGTAGCTGCGGCCGATGAACATCGTCATCTTGGAGTTCGCCACATCGGAGGTGAAGTCACCCGTGCCGATGACCTGCGTGAACCCAGCATTCTTCGACATGTTGCACGCGGCACCGTGCGTGTAGACATTCGGGCTGCCAAGTGCGTTCATGAAGCGCTTGGTGTAGTAAGAGCCGCTCGGACGCGGGTCCTGCACCATGGCGAGCGCCTGGGGGCCCTTCTCGTCGATGATCGCCTTGACCTTCTCGGCGATCTCGCTGTAGGCCTGGTCCCACGTGATCTTCTCGAACTTGCCGCCGTTCTTCTTAAGCGGGTCGGTCAGGCGATCCTCGTTGTAGGCGATGGAGGCGAAGCCGTAACCGCGACCGCACAGCGTGCCTTCGCAGTTCGGATGGTTCGCATCGCCGATCATCTTGCCAAGCTTGCCGTCAACGACGTATCCCGTGAACCCGCACTTCGATGAACAGGAGTTGCACAGCGAGTGGGCGGTGTAATGATCGATATCGCTCGTCCCGCGCGCATCCGCCTGCTCCCAAGCGTTGAAGCTCAAAAAGCCCGCGCCCGCCGCAACGGCAGCGACCCCGGCGCTTCCGGCCAGAAAGCTTCGCCTGGTAATAGCGTTTTCTGACATTGCTGATTCCTCTCTATATGCATCTCGCGTCATCGTCTTCGCTCCCCTTTGATGCTCTTCCGCTCACGCCGCATCCTCTGTCTGCTCGGCAACGATGCCGATAAGCAGGTCGCACAGGCAAACGTAGAAGTTCGCCTCGCTTCCCAGATTGATGAGACGCTTGCGATACGAGGTAAGCCAATTGAACCTCTCGGAGAGAAACGTTCGCGCCTCGTCCACCATTCCGCTTCTCAGAAGCACGGCGATCACATCGAGCTCGAGAGCCAGATGGTCAGGGCAATCTGAGAATTCCGGCGGGACGCTAAGCCCCAGTCGCTCCACAAGCGCGGACATGTAGCGGGCAGAAGCGCCCAGATACATCCCCTTGCCGTCGACGGGCGAAAGCAAATCGCCAGCCTTGGCCGTGTTCACGTAAAGCGACTCGATCGGAAGCGCCGATTCGGGCAAGCCTCCCGTGAAGTGGCGGGCGGCAAACTGCCGCTTCTCTTCATGGGTAGGAGGGCAGAACAGTGCGCAAACCTCGCACTCCGACAGGAAATCCTGCAAAGGCGCGTGGTTGCCGCGACGATAATCCGCGGGGCTCTTGTCGACCCCGAGGCTTCCGCCGTTTTGAAGGATGAAGCGTGCGCCATCGAGAAACTCAGCCCATGCCTCGCGCGCGGACAATTTCTCCCATTCCGCCTTCTCGACGGGAGCAAAGCACTTGGAGAGAATCGAGAACACCGCTGCGTCGTCCAACATTGCCTGTTCGCTCCTTTCCGAATCGATCGTTTGACTTACTTACCTTGCATCAGCGGGAAGCCGACGCTTACGCAGAGACGAGCGTGGTCGTGCGAACGACGCCCATGTCGATGCACTTCTGCGCGATATCTTCCCAATCGATGAACTGGATGGCACCGTTGGGGCACTGCTCTGCGCAGCGGCCGCAGGAGATGCACTTCGTGGAAACGCCCGTTTCGGTATCGATGCGAGGCATGTTCCAGGGGCAAGCCTGCGCGCACATGCCGCAACCGATGCACAGCTTCGGGTCGACCGTGCGGGCGCCCGTCTTCTCGTCGGGCTTGATGGCATGGACCGGGCAGTATTTCATGCACCACGCGTCGGCGCACTGCTTGCAATGCTCGACGGTGAATTCGCATGCGCCGGGGTTGCCATCGCCGAACGAGCCTTCGCCCGTGTCGGGGCTGGTGCCCCAGTAGTAGTTATCCCAAACGCGGACGCGGGCGATGTTCTGGCACACGCGGCCATCATTCTTCAGCGTGCACATCATTTCGCAACGCTGGCATCCGGAGCAACGGGCGCGATCGGTGACGATCATCTTGGTCGCGGTGTGGCGGATGTCGATGCGGCCCGATGCGATCGACTGGCTCGTGACGCCCCACGACGCCAGCACGCCGCCCACGACGAGACCGGCGACGCCACAGCCTGCCATCGCAAGCACCTGGCGACGGGTCATCGCATGTTTCGGCTTTGCTTCCACAGCTTCAGTTTGCTCGACGGCGTTCGTCGGGCTCTCTTCAGGGGCGCTGCCGTTGATATTGGTATCTGACATTTTTGGTACTCCCCCTCACATATCGGTGAGTCTCTTCCTTCGGCCCCGGGTTCCTCGCGCGCCTTTATATAAGGTACGCATCCCGGTGGCTCCCCCTCTTCATTTTGGCCTTGATAGGTCACGCAACGCTAAGCATTATGCGCGCCAACGGAATACCCCTGTACCCTCTTTCGGGGGCAAAACCTCATCTACCTGCAATTTCGCCCAAATACCCTCAAAGAGGGTACAGGGGTATAGAGCCCAGGTGAGACACTTCGCGGCGACGAGTTTGTATCGTCTGCAACCCCAAGTCGCCTTGACGTGTCACGCAACGCACGATAAGCGAGAGATTTGGAGATGCAACAATGGCTGACACGAAGTCATATGGCTGGGCCGGCAAGATCTTGCGCGTGAACCTCACGACCGGATCTACCACCACCGAGCCAACCGCACCCTATGAGGAATATATCGGCGGCATGGGCCTGGCGAACAAGATTATCTACGATGAGGTCGCCCCGGGCACCGATCCTCTTTCCGAGGACGCAAAGATCGTTTACGCCGTCGGTCCCCTGACCGCAACCGGCGTGCCTCTGGCTGGCCGTACCACGGTTTGCTTCCTTTCCACCTTCACCACCGACTATCAGGTCGTCGATGCGCACTGCGGCGGCATGCTTGGCGCGAAGATCAAGATGGCGGGCTACGACGCCATCATCGTCGAGGGCAAATCCGACAAGCCGGTTTACCTTCACATCAAGAATGACAAGGTCGAGATTAAGGACGGCTCGATGGTATGGGGCCTTGGCACCCGCGCCACGACCGAAGTCTTAAACCGCCTCGAGGGCGTCAGCGCCTGCGTCGCGACCATCGGCCCCGCAGGCGAGAACCTTCTCCCCTACGCCTGCATGATGAATTCCCGCAACCACTCCGC
>NZ_CAKTTZ010000072.1 GCF_934617235.1 uncultured Ellagibacter sp.
ATGCTTCCCCGACCAGTACTGTTTTAAGTACACCACGCTCGATTACACGCGCACCTACGAGGAGTTCCGCGACGACGTCGACACGTTCGCCCGCGCGCTTGTATCCATGGGCGTGAAGGCCGGCAGCAAGGTTGCCATCTGGGCGACCAACGTGCCTGCCTGGTACATCACCTTCTGGGCAGCCACCAAGATCGGTGCCGTGCTGGTCACCGTGAACACCGCCTACAAGATCCACGAGGCCGAGTACCTGCTGCGCCAGTCCGACACGCACACGCTCGTCATGGTCGAGAGCGCCCTGGATTCCAATTACCGCCAGATCATCAACGAGCTGTGCCCCGAAATCGCCCAGACCAAGCCCGGCGATCAGCTGCACTGCAAGAAGCTGCCGTTTTTGCGCAACGTCGTGACCGTCGGCTTCGACATGCCCGGCTGCCTCAACTTCGACCAGGCCATGGAGCGCGCCGAACTCGTGCCATTGGAGAAGATCCAGCGCATGGCCGCCGATGTCCGCCCCGACGACGTCTGCAACATGCAGTACACCTCCGGCACCACGGGATTCCCCAAGGGCGTCATGCTCACGCACCGCAACGTCGTCAACGACGGCAAGTGCATCGGCGACCGCATGGGGCTGTCCACCGCGGACCGCTTCATGATCCACGTGCCCATGTTCCACTGCTTCGGCATGACCCTGTCGATGACCTCGTCCATGACTCACGGCGCGACCCTGTGCCCGATGCCGTATTTCAGCGCCAAGGCGTCGCTGCACTGCATCACGCAGGAGAAGATCACGGCCTTCAACGGCGTTCCCACGATGTTCATCGCGATGTTCAACCACGAGGATTACCGCAAGACCGACTTCAGCCACATGCGCACGGGCATCATGGCAGGCGCCGGCTGCCCGCCCGAGCTCATGAAGCGCGCCGCCCAGCCCGACGAGATGAACATGACCGGCATCGTGTCGGTTTACGGCCAGACTGAATCGGCCCCGGGTTCCACGATGAGCGCCTGGACCGATCCGCTCGACCTGCGCACCGAAACCGTCGGATACGCATTCCCCCACGTCCAGTGCAAGATCATCGACCCCGAAACCGGCGAGGAGCTGCCCAACGGCGAGGTCGGCGAATTCTGCTCGCGCGGCTACAACATCATGAAGGGCTACTATAAGATGCCCGACGCCACCTTCAAGACGGTGGACGAGAACGGTTGGCTGCATTCCGGCGACCTGCTCATGCGCGACGACCGCGGTTGCTTCGTCGCCACGGGCCGCCTGAAGGACATGATCATCCGCGGCGGCGAGAACATCTACCCGAAAGAGATCGAGGACTTCGTCATCACCCACCCCAAGGTGAGCGATTGCCAAGTCGTGGGCGTTCCCGACAAGAAATACGGCGAGGAGGCAATGGCCTGCATCATCCTCATGGAGGGCGAGACCATGACGGAAGAGGAAATCCGCGAGTTCATGATGAGCAACATCGCGCGTCATAAGGTACCTCGCTATATCAGGTTCGTGGATTCCTTCCCCATGAACGCGGCCGGCAAGATCCTCAAGTACAAGATGAGGGAAGCCGCCGTGAAGGAACTGGGGCTTCAGGACCTCGTGAAGAAATAGCCTGAATCGAGAGAGACCTTTTGCGGGGGCCGTCATGTACGCCCCCCGCTTGCGTTTAGCGCCAATCACCGCAGAGGGGGACTTTGCATTATGAGCAACTACGTAACCGTCGATGGCAACGAGGCAGCGGCCCATGTCGCCTACGACTTCACCGAGGTGGCGGCGATCTACCCCATCACGCCGTCCTCGCCCATGGCCGAGCACACCGATCGATGGAGCGCTCAGGGGCGTTTGAACATGTTCGGCCAGCGCGTGCAGCTGACCGAAATGCAATCCGAAGCCGGCGCCATCGGAGCAATCCACGGCGTGCTGCAGGCGGGTGGCCTGGGCACGAGCTTCACTTCGAGCCAGGGGCTGATGCTCATGGTTCCCGTGCTCTACCGTATCGCCGGTGAGCGCCTGCCAGGCGTTTTGCATGTGGCGAGCCGAACGGTGGGCACCCATGCCATGAGCATCTTCGGCGACCACTCCGACGTCATGGCATGCCGCGACACCGGCTTTGCGCAGCTCAGCTCGGGAAGCGTCCAGGAAGCAGCCGACATGGCAGCCGTCGCGCACCTCGCCGCGGTGAAGGGCAGCGTCCCCTTCATGCACTTCTTCGACGGATTCCGCACCTCGCACGAGCTCTCGCGCATCGACATGCCCGACACCAAAAAGCTCACTGCGCTCATGGACACCGAGGCGCTCGATCGCTTCAGGGCGCGCGCTTTGAACCCCGAGCACCCCATGCTACGCGCGACCGTGCAGAACGGCGACGTGTACTTCCAGGTACGCGAGGCGAACAACACCGCCTACGACGAGCTGGCCGACGTGGTCGAGGGCGTGATGGCCCAGGTCGCCAGCGTGACGGGGCGCGAGCATCACGTGTTCGACTACTACGGCGCGCCCGACGCGACCGATGTCGTGATCGCCATGGGCAGCGTCTCGGGCACCGCGCAGGAAGCGTGCGACTATCTGAACGCGAAGGCCCAGGCCACAGGCACCGATAAGCGCTACGGCTTTTTGCAGGTGCACCTCTACCGCCCCTTCTCGGCGAAGCACTTCTTGGGCACCCTGCCCGAAAGCGTGAAGCGCATCGCCGTGCTCGACCGCTGCAAGTGCATGGGGTCAGCCGGTGAGCCTTTGTTCCTGGACGTCTCGAGCGTCATCGCGAACAGCGACCGCGCGGGCAAGGTGCTTGTCGTGGGCGGCCGCTACGGGCTTTCCTCCAAGGACACCGACACCGCCCAGATCGTCGCGGTGTTTAGGAACCTTGCATCACCCGAGCCGAAGCGCAGCTTCACCATCGGCATCACCGACGACGTGACCAACCTGTCGCTTCCCGTGCACCCCCTCGACGACTTCGAAATCGCCGACACCTACAGCTGCAAGTTCTGGGGCCTAGGCGGCGACGGCACGGTGGGTGCCAACCACAACACCATCCGCATCTTAGGCGAGCGCGCCGACATGTTCGCGCAGGCGTATTTTGAATACGACTCGAAGAAGTCCTTCGGCGTGACCAAGTCGCACCTGCGCCTGTCAAAGAGGCCCATCCGTAGCACCTATTACGTGAAGCGCGCCGATTTCGTCGCCTGCCATAACCAAAGCTACGTGCGCCAGTACGACATGGTGCAGGAGGTGAAGCCGGGCGGCACGTTCCTTCTCAACACGAGCTGGACGACCGAGGAGCTTGACGCCAACCTGCCTGGCAAGATGAAGCGCCACATCGCCCGAAACGGCATCCGCCTTTTCACCATCGACGCGGTCGAGATCGCGCACCGCGTGGGCCTGGGCAGCCACATCAACACCGTGCTTCAGGCGGCGTTTTTCAAGATTGCGGGGCTCATGCCTGTTGAGGAGGCCCTCGACTACATGAAGGACGCGGCGCGGAAGTCCTACGCGCGCAAAGGCGACGCCGTGGTGGCGAGCAACGTTGCCGCAATTGAAGAGGGCGCTCAGAAGTGCGTTGAGGTCGCCGTGCCCGCAAGCTGGGCCGACGCTGAGCTTGACACGCGCAATCGCGATGAGGAGCTGCCCGCTGTGGTCACGAACATCCTGCGCCCCGTGAATGCGCAGAAGGGCGACGAGCTTCCCGTGAGCGCGTTTGCGGGCTACGAGGACGGCGTCATCGACATGGGCCTCACCGCCTACGAGAAGCGCGGCATCGCCGTTGCGACACCCACGTGGAAGGCCGACGCCTGCATCCAGTGCAACCGCTGCGCCTTCGTGTGCCCCCATGCCGCGATCCGCCCTTACTTGGTAAGCGAGGAGGAAACCGCAACCGCCCCCGCCGGGTTCGCGACCGTCGCGCTCAAGGGCGGCAAGAACCTGCCTGCGGGCATGCGCTTCACCCTTCAGGTGAGCCAATTCGACTGCACGAGCTGCGGCAGCTGCGCCGACGTGTGCCCGGCAGACGCGCTTTCCATGGAGCCCGCCAAGCTCACCGACGCCAGTCGCGGGCTGTGGGAATACGGCCTGGGCCTCGCCGACAAGGGCCGCGTGTTCGATCCCTACACAGTCAAGGGCTCGCAATTCAAGCAGCCGCTCCTCGAGTTTTCCGCCGCCTGTGCGGGCTGCGGCGAGACGCCCTACGCAAAGCTCCTCACCCAGCTGTTCGGCGACCGCGTGTACTGGGCAAACGCCACGGGCTGCTCGCAGGCTTGGGGCTCGCCCTTCCCTGGCATCCCCTACACCGCAAACAAGCGCGGCTTCGGCCCCGCGTGGACCAACAGCCTCTTCGAGAACAATGCCGAGCTCTCACTTGGCCTCTATCTGGGCTCCACCCAGCAGCGCGAAGCCGAGAAGGCGCGCGTCGAGAAGCTCGCAGAAGTGCTCGCGCGCGGCCTGGAGAATCTGAAGCCCGACAAGAACGACACGCCCGACCCCGCTGTCATGGGCGAGGTCAAGGCCGCGTGCGAGGCCTATCTCGCCGCTTTCGACGACTTCGACGCCTCGCGCGACGCCGCCGATGAGCTTGTAGCGATGATCGAGGCTTCAAGGGATGCGCTCACCGACAGCGCCAAGGTATTCTGCGCGGACGTCCTCAAGTTCAAAGACCAGCTGGCCAAGAAGACCTTCTGGATGTTCGGCGGCGACGGCTGGGCCTACGACATCGGCTTCGGCGGCCTCGATCACGTGGTCGCGAGCGGCGCCAATGTGAACGTCCTCGTGGTCGACACCGAGGTGTATTCCAACACCGGCGGCCAGAGCTCGAAGGCAACGCCCGCCGGCGCCGTTGCGCAGTTCGCGGCAAGCGGTAAGAAGACCGGCAAGAAAGACCTCGGTGCCATCCTCATGAGCTACGGCAACGTCTATGTCGCCCAGGTGGCGATGGGCGCCAACTACAACCAGCTCGTCAAGGTGCTCAAAGAAGCCGAAGAATTCGACGGCCCCGCGGTCATCATCGCCTACGCACCCTGCACCTCGCATGGTTTGAAGTGCGGCATGCACGACGTCCAGGGAGAGATGAAGCGCGCCGTGGAAAGCGGCTACTGGACGCTGTACCACTACGATCCGCGCAAGGAGTGCCCCATGACCCTGGATTCCAAGGAGCCCACCATGGACTATCTGGAGTTCGTCGCGGGCGAGAACCGCTATGCCTCGCTCACCAAAACCTTCCCCGAGGAGGCCGAGAGGCTCTTCGAGCAGGGCAAAGAGGACGCGCAACGCCGCTTTTACCACTACCGCCGCATGACGCAGGAGAAGTAGCCGCTGCGAGCAGATGACATACGCATGATGAAAGGCCTGCGGGCGCCCCAGAAAAGGGCAAACCCGCAGGCCTTTCTTGTTGTGCTGGCGACGCGACTCGGGGTCGTTCGCAATAGTTAGAGTCCGAACTCCTTACGCGAGCGAGGGATTCCACTCGACGATGCCGTGGTTCAAGAACGGCTTGGACTCAGGTGCATCGGCGTTGACCATGCGGAAGCGCGCTTCGCCCTCGCCCGTCTTCCACACGATGGTGCGCAGGCGAACGCCTGGGAGGACCGGCGAAGTGAAGCGGCACTTGAAGCGGGTCATCGCCTCGGGATGGCCTGAGAACAAAAGCGAGATTGCATGGCGCATCGCAACACCGGCGCTGCTGACGCCGTGCGCGATCGGGCGCTCAAGGCCGGTCTGCTCGGTGTAGGACCAGTCGATGTGCTGCTGATGCCAGTCGCCCATCAGGCGATACACGAGCGGCCAATTCAGGCCATAGGTTTCCTCGTAAACGAAGTCGGGCACGCGGTCGGGGTATTCGACCGCATCCTTCGGCGGAAGCTCGCCGCCCCAGCCGCCGTCGTAGATGCAGCAGTCGTAGGTATCGACCGTGCACAGATGGGTACCGTCGGAGGAGTAGGACTTGCCCACCTGCTTGGAGAGAGAGCCGCGCCCCTCGCCGCGATCCCAGATAGCCTCCTGGGTCACGTAGGTTTCGATACGGTCGGCCATCTTGAATGGAGCGTGGAAGTGAACGTCAATTCCGTAATGCAGCGACCCGGAATAGTCGAAGCCGTAATCGAGCGTGGTGGTCATCTCCTCGTTGACCGTAAGCGGCACGGCGAAAATCGGCAGAACCTTGAGTTCGGGGCTTTTCGCGTCCCCTTCGTTGACGTAGTCCAAGTCGACCTTGCCATCCCAGCCCGCACCGCATCCAAGCGCGCAAATCTCCAAATCCTTGAAGGTGTAATCGCGCACGAACGGTCCGAAGGTCTTGCCTACGATCTCGGTCGAAATAGCCATTTTCTCTCCTTTCGGGTCCTTTGCTGCCCACGCGCGGCAGCATCGGCCGCAGCAGCATTGGCGCGAATTATCGCCCAACAACAAAGGAGAGCGCATCGCTAAATACGAGGGAACGCGCATCGCAAAATAATAGTGAACAGCGTGTGAGCTGGGGAATCACGCAAAAACTTAGAGCCCGACTGGCGCAAGCGGGGTCGCGTCTCGGGGCCCATCGCCTCGGGCCGAGCACCGCGTTCGCTTTCAGGCTTGCGAGCCGAGCGCTGGATCACCCTCGCCGCAAACTCCCGCCACGCGCAGGCGGGCCAAGTTCAAGCCGCCCATCGTAGCCGCCTTCACCGCGAAACCCTACCACCTGCAGGCTCCACCACCTTCGACGCGCCGAGCACAACACCGCCAAGAGATCGCGTCCCGATTTGTGGTGTATCAAGGGCCATCGCCGGAACCGCCGGCCACCCTTGCCAGGCGAATGCTACCC
>NZ_CAKTTZ010000073.1 GCF_934617235.1 uncultured Ellagibacter sp.
ACATGGCGGTACATGAGAAGCGACGCCGCAAAGGGCGAAAGCAGGGTGTTCCCGCTCGCCACGAACAGCTGCGCCGCCACGGCGAACAGAACATAGAAGGCAAGCCAGCGCGCAATCGCGGAAAAACGGCGGCAATACGCCATCACGGCGACGGTAAGCGCCAAAACGCCCATCTCGGCGAACAGGCTTTGTGTGAGCGCCATCTGCACGTTGATCGCCGCCAGCACCGCAAGCGACACGCGCGGGTCGAGATGGCGCGGCGCGGCGTTGGCTGGGTTGGCAGGCGCCGAGGGCCGCGCCTGCGCGGCCGCGCTCAAGGGCAAAGGCGCATCCATCGAAAGAGCCATGCGGTTTTCGTCCTTCTTTCTATCTGTTAGCCGTATATAACTTCTTCACGCTAAAATAGGGCTCCGTAAAGCGATGCGAAAGATGAAAAGAGAAGATGGAAAACAACGCCGAAAAGAATTCAAGTTCTACCGAAAAATCAACCGGAAGCCATGCCGCAGGACGGGAAAACCCGCTTTACGACATGTTCGTCACGCAGCTTTCGCAGCTGCACACCGTGTGCGCGGAGGAAGCGCTCGCGCACGGATTCGGACGGGCCGACCTGGTGCGAAGCGTCGGCGAGACGTGGTTCGTCGACCCCCGGTACGGCAGGGGCTCCTATTGGTTCTACCTCATGGACAACGACACCATCGTCGTGTCGATGGACATCACGTACGGGCGCGCCGTGGAAGCGGCCATAGAGACTGTTCCCTACCTGGGGTTCGGCCTCTACGAGCATGCGATGCCCAAGTATTGCTCGCCCGAGTGCGCCGGGTCTAACTCCAAGCTCATAGGACACGACTGGGATGGCGGCCCCTACATAAGCTCGTTCGAGCCCGACAAACGACTGTCGTCGGCGTCGATTACCATAGCCCCTGAAGCGATACGTCGCTATGCGGACGCCTTGCGCTGCGACGAGGGGAAACTGCGCCGCGCCATCGCGCGGCTCACCGCGTCGGACGGCGTGCCCGGCCTGCCCTCGGCGCTTCGAGGGCTCGACATCGCCTACCCCGCCGCATCGGTGGCCGACGCGTATTACCACGCCAAGGTGATCGAATGCTTCGCGCTGCTGGCAAGCGGCATCCCCGAGAAGGACCCGGCAGCCGACGCCGTGCGCATAAGCGACAGGGACTGCGTCGAGTGCATCTGTTCCTACATCGACGGCAACCTATCGTCCGACCTCAGCACGAAAACGCTGTGCGGCATCGCCCATGTGAGCGAAGGGAAGATGATATCGGCGTTTCGCAACGTGCAAGGGGACACCCCGCAAAGCTACATCCGCGCGCAGCGTCTGGAATACGGCCGACGCCTCCTCCTTGACGGGGGCCGCGAGATCGGAGGGATCGCCAGAAGCGCAGGCTACCGCAACCAAGGGGCGTTCACCGACGCGTTCAAGCGCGCCTACGGTACAACACCGCGCGCCTATCGCAAAAGATCGCGCATCGGATAGGACGGAGCATCGCGCTATACCCGCCGCCCCGAAAACAGATGGGAGCCGGCCATGCAACCGGATCCCATCTCAAGAGCGGGGGAATGCTTCCACGTCATGCGAGTCTTACCAGAGCAGAAGCTCGTGGCCGGCTTCGATCGCCACGATCAGCGCTTTCTTGCCCATTGGCACTCCCCTCGCAGCTGTCTTTCTATCCAAGGTTCTTATCGAAGAACGCCGAGATCGCGTCCCAGGGGATGGCCGCCGCTCTCGCCGGTGCAGCTCAAGCCCACGCCGTCCGGAAGCCGTTCCATGAGCAATTCCCCGAAGACATCTCTGGTCTCTGAGAGGCTCCGGAAGGAGGAGTTCATGCGCGCAGTTATACACATTGCGCGCTCGGATGCGGCAACCATGATGCGGTGAATCTCCGAGCCGGCCTCGATTTCCCTGCCCGAAGCCATAGCCTCAAGAAAGGTTTCTATGTCTTCTTGCGTTAAATCGTGGGTGTCTTCGTAATAGTCGGTCATTGCTTCCTCCTTTCCGGCTTACCAAAATAGTAAGGAGGAATTCGACCTATAGCTATTGCCGATATTGAAATTCGCATTATGCCTAAATAAGCATAATGCGAAGAATGACAAGAAGGAATGGAACTAAGCGGAGACGCCGTCCACCCTTGCTCAGGAAATGCGAAAGACGCGAAACGAATACCCCAGACATCGATTTCCGGCTCCATAGCGGCACGTCTACCGACCTCATGGACGGGGCTTGTTCGTGAGCAATCGACTTCTTGCTCTAGTGTGAGCCCTGAATGTAAAGCGATTTCGGTATCGCACTGTCATTCGAAGGGCTCATCGTCTCTTCCGTAGAAGCGAACCCCGAGCGCCTGTCTGAAACACCCACCGGTTCTTGGGCATCGGGAAATAGCAGGCGGCTCAAAACGAGAGTGGGCTCTTCTTCCCTGTTGACATCTTCCCGCGCTATGTTTAATATGCGAACGATTCTCAAATTAGAGAGAGGAACGCATGCGCGGACAGTATAAAACAGTTCAACGAAAGGCGATTATCGATTGCCTTTCGCATGCTCGCGGCCATATGACCGCAGCTGCCGTGCACGCCGCGCTTTCCGAATCGGGACACACGGTTTCTTCGGCCACGGTGTACCGCCAGTTGGAGAAGCTCATCGACGAAGGCGTTGCGATGAAATCAACGCCCGTCGGGGAAAAGAGCGCCTGCTTCGAGATAATCGATCGCGATGCATGCGAAGCTCCGCATTGCTACCACATGAAATGCCTTTTCTGCGGAAGGCTCATCCATCTCGATTGCGACGAGGTCGAGAGGCTGTGCGCTCATATGCTCGACAAACACGGCTTTCGCATCGATATGACAAGCACCGTGCTGTTCGGAACCTGCAAAGAGTGTTCCGCCCAGTCGGCGGATTTGGAGCGCCGCAATGCGTGACTCTCATTTTCGCGGCGCCATGCGAGAGACTCACATGCGGTTGCACGCCGGCTCCAGCGCGGCGGTGAACTCCCCTTTTGCGCGCATCGCGGCGGTGGCGATCACCCTTGCCCTGATCGCGCCTTCGCTTTTCATCGTTTGCGAGGCCCATCATGATTGCTCGGGCGATGGGTGCCAGGTGTGCCACGTGCTCGCCATCGCCTCGTCTCTCGCGCACGCCGACTCCGATGCCCCGACAGGGTCAAGCGCGCCTGTGCTCCTCCCCGCGCTTGTGCCGCTCACGCTCGCACCTGTCGTGCGAGCTTGCGCGACAACGCTCGTCGACCTTCAAGTGAGGCTTGACTGTTAAGTTCCCTGTGTATTTCAAACGCGATGAAAATGCCTGCTTTTCAGGCACAATACACAGGAGTCAAAGCATGATGAAAATGAATAAGCTGTTCACGGCTGCGTTCGCGGCCGTTTTGGCGGTGCTCTCGATTGTCGGCCTTTCGGCGTGCACGAGCACTTCGGGTACCACAGGTTCGAACTCGAGCGAGAGCCAGTCCGCAAGCAAGTCGCAGAAAATCCAGGTTGTGGCAAGTTTCTATCCTATGGCTGATTTCGCGCAGAAGATCGGAGGCGACCATGTCGAGGTCGAAAACCTCTGCCCGGCAGGAACCGAACCCCATGAGTGGGAGCCGTCGCCCGCCGACATCAAGGCGATCGAAAGCGCTCGCGTCTTCGTATACAACGGCGCCGATATGGAAGGCTGGGTGGATGACGCTTTGGCCTCCGCAAATGTCACGGGAACGGTTGTCTGCGCGTCCGACGGCATCGATCTGCGCGTTGCCGACCACGACCACGATGCCGACGAAGCCGACCCGCATGAGCACGCGGGCGAACACGACCCGCATGTATGGCTCGCACCCGAAAACGCGAAGAAGGAAGCCGAGAACATCAAGGATGCGCTGGTGAAGGCTGATCCCGACAACGCTTCGGACTATGAGGCGAACTACGAGAAATGGGCGCGCGAGTTCGACGACCTCGATAGCGAGTTCGCAAGTCGGCTTTCCCAGACTTCGGGCAAGACCATCGTCGTATCCCATGAGGCATTCGGCTACCTATGCGACGCATACGGCCTGACACAGGAGCCTATCACGGGCATGGACGCCGAGGGCGAGCCCGACGCGAAGACTATGGCCGAGATCGTGCAGTTCGTGCGCGACAACAACGTGAAGGTCATCTTCTCGGAAGATTTGGTCAGCCCCAAGATCGCGCAGCAGATCGCCGAGGAGACGGGGGCTTCCTGCAAGGTTCTCAACCCGATCGAAGGCCTGGAACAAGACGAGCTCGACGCGGGTGAGGATTACTTCTCCGTCATGCGCGACAACCTTGACGAGCTGGTCGGCGCCTTGAATCAGCAATAACCTGGGTGGATTATGGGCGAAAATCGGTTAATCGCACGCACTCCGCGCGTGGGGAGCAAAGCCAACCTGCGACATGCGGGGCAGCCCTTCCCTCCCGTTCATCTTTCCCATGTCGGGTTCTCCTATGGAGCGCAGGAGGTCTTATCCGATGTCGACCTGACGATCGGCGATGGGGAGACGTGCGCGATTCTCGGCGAAAACGGAGCGGGAAAATCGACGCTTCTGAAGGTGATGCTCGGATCTTTGGCTGCGACCAGGGGAAACGCCGAGCTGTTCGGCATCCCTGTCGGCTCGTTCCGCGATTGGCGGCGCGTCGGATACGTGCAGCAGCAGATAGCGGGCCTGTACGAGCGATTCCCGGCAACGGTCGCGGAAGTGGTTGCCGCGAATCGCTATGCCGCGCGACGGAGGTTTATGCCCAGGTCGGCAAACGATGCGGAAGCGGTCGAACGCGCCTTGGAAAAAGTCGGCGCGCAGATGCTTTCCCGTCGCCTTGTCGGGGAGCTCTCAGGCGGGCAGCTTCAGCGCGTTCTTCTCGCTCGAGCGCTGGTGAACGACCCCGATCTGCTCATTCTCGACGAGCCGACAAGCGGCATGGACGCCGATGCCGTCGGGTCCTTCGTCGACTTGCTGCAGGAGATCGTGGCGTCGGGAGAACGCTCCGCGCTGCTTATCACGCACGACATGCGCAGGCTGTCGGCGTTGCCGGCACGGGTTTTACGGCTGGAATCGGGGAAGCTGCGCGAAACCGGGTACCCTGCGCAATCGGAGGCGCGGGGTTCGTCCGATCGTGCGGCTCTTTTGCGGGAGGGGATGTAGATGGTGCAGCTGCTTGCCGATATGTTCTCCCATGCGTTCATGACGCGTGCGTTCGTTGCAGGCATCGTGCTCGGCGCGGCCATCCCGCTTGTCGGCGTCGTCGTGGTGCTCAAACGCCTGTCGATGGTCGGCGATGCGCTTTCGCACGCCTCGCTCGCGGGCGTGGCTGCCGGGCTCATCGGAGGCCTGAATCCCGTTGCGGGCGCAACCGCGGCGTGCATGGCGGCCGCCCTGACCGTCGAGGGAATCCGCCGTCGCTTCGAAGGGCACGCCGATCTCGCCATCGCCGTGGTCACGGCAGCGGGCGTCGGGCTTGCGGGCGTGCTCTCGGGCTTCGTCCCGAACAGCTCCACGTTCTCGAGCTTTCTCTTCGGCAGCATCGTGACGGTCGACGACGGCGAGCTCGCCGTCGTCGTCGCGCTCGGCATCGCCATCGTGCTTCTGAGCGTTCTGTTCAACCGCGAGCTGTTCTGGGTGGCCCTCGACGAGCGCGCCGCAAGACTCGCAGGCGTGCGCACGACCTTGGTGAATTTCTCGTTCATCCTGATGACGGCGGTGGCCGTGTCGATCGCATCGCGCACGGTCGGCACGCTCATCGTCAGCTCCATGATGACGGTGCCCGTAGCCTGCGCTCTCGTGGTCGCGCGGAGCTGGAAACAGACGGTCGTCGTGTCATGCGGGGTCGGCATGGTGAGCGCCGCCTGCGGGCTCGTAGCCTCCTACGCGTTCGGATTCAAGCCCGGCGGAGCAATCGTGCTCGTCGAGATAGCTTTGCTGATGGCGACGTTCGCAGGGAAGAAGCTGCTGGGCCGGTAAGAGAGCGTTTGGAAGGCAAAGGTGGGGGGCGGTTTTTCATCCAATCGACAACACATAGGCAAGCTACCTGAGGCTACTCGCTTCGCTCATCAATGGCAAAGACCTGCGGATTGCGATTTTCGAACCGCCCACCCGATTTCGTGCATCCATCCTTTCAACGATGGCGACGGGCACATGTCCAGGCTGCTTTCCCTGCTTTTGCTGTACAAGGCGGGTTACATGGCTGGCAAGTACGTCTCCATCGAGAAGGAGGTCGAGCGCACCAAGGGCGCGTACTGCAACGCCTTGGCAGCAAGCTCGCAAGGATGGCACGAGAACCGAAACGACCCCGGCCCGTTCGTGCGCTACATGCTGGGCGCGATCCCGGCTACATACCGCGAGTTCGAGGAGCGCGTCTCCGCGGCAGCAGACGCCAGGCTCACCAAGGCCGAGCGCGTCGAGGCGGTGCTGCGCAGCTCCGTCGGCAAGACGACCAAGCGCGACA
>NZ_CAKTTZ010000074.1 GCF_934617235.1 uncultured Ellagibacter sp.
GCTTGAGGGAGTGGGAGTAGATGCGGCCGCCGGTCATGTTCTTGGCGCCGGCGAAGTTGCCGCGCTCCACGACCAGCACGCTCTTGCCCGCTTTCGCGAGCTCGTACGCTGCGACCGAGCCGGCGCAGCCCGCGCCCACCACGATCGCGTCGAAGTCTGACATATCGCTATCCTTTCACTCGCAGCCGAAACGGGCTGTCGACTTGCGTGCAGTTGAGACCCCCGCATCGCGCCTGAGGGATATGGCGGGGAGTAATCGCTCGGAGGAATCGGCGATGTGGAGAAAAAGGCGCGATGCGGGGCGGGGAGAAACTCCTTACAGAGCTGCGGTAAGCGCAGGCAGGACGTCTTTGATGTCGCCCACAAGACCGAAGTCGCACTGCTTGAAGATGGGGGCGTTCTTGTCCTTGTTGATGGCGAAGATGGCGCCGGAGCGGTTGCAGCCGACCATGTGCTGCATCTGGCCGGAGATACCGCAGGCGATGTAGGCCTTGGGGGTCAGCATGAGGCCGGAGACGCCCACGTAGCATTCGGTGGGAAGCCAGTTGACGCCCTCGGTGAGCGGACGAGAACACGCCAGGCCCGCGCCGAGCTTGCCGCACAGATCGCGCGCCATGTCGAGCTGGCCTTCCTCGGTGAAGCCACGGCCTGCCGCGACGACGACGTCGGCCTTGAACAGATCGACACCGCTCTTCTCGATGGCCTTGGAGGAGAGGACCTTGACGGGGCGAGCGGGCTCGACCCACTCCTGATCCGCAACAGCGCCGTTGGCGACACCTTCAGCGGCCTCGAACACGCCGGCGCCGACGGTGTAAATCGCGACGTCGCCCTCGGCCTTCTGCACGCGCTCGGCGATGCCGCCGAAGTACATGCTGCGAGCACCTGCGTCCTCGAAGGACATGACGTCGGTGATGACCGCGGTGTCCGCGTGGAAGGCGAGGCTGCCGGCAATGACCTTCATGTGGCGGGTCGCCTCGATAAGGACGATGCCCGGCTGCTCTGCGTCGAACGCGGCGTTCACGGTGTCGGCCGCGGCGTCGAGGGCAACACCCTCGGGAACGGTGATGCGAAGGACCTTGTCGGCGCCGCAATCGCTCGCTTCGCCGAAGGAGATGGCGACGATCTCGTCGGCCATGGTGCGCGCGCCCGCTGCCAGCTCTGCCGCTGCGCCTGCGTGCTCAGCAATGATCAATGCTTTCATGAGTGTTCACTCTGCCTTTCTTGTGCTTGATAGCGCTTGACCTACAGGGCTGCCTTGAGGGCGGCTGCGAAGCTCTCGACGGCGCCGTCCTCGGCGGCATCGAAGATCTGCAGCTTGCGGTCGGCCTGCTCGGGAGCCTTGCAGTCGACGACGGCGATGCTGGAGGCGACGGAGCCCGCTGCAGCCTCGACGTTCATGGGCTTCTTGCCGGCAGCAAGGATGTCCTTCATGCCGGGGATGCGCGCTTCGGCGGCATCCGGAGTCACGGAGATGACGGCGGGAAGGCTGATCTCGACCACTTCGACGACGTCCTCGAGCACACGCTCGACCTCGAGAGCGTCGCCCTTGCAGCTGATCTTGGTGGCGGCGTTCACCACGGGCCAGCCGAGCTTGCAGGCGAGCTGCACGTCGACCTGCTGCGCATAGTTGTCAGCGGAACCGTCGCCGCAGACGACCACGTCGACATCGCCAATCTTCTCGACAAGCGCTGCGAGCTCGCATGCGGTGGCCTTGGCGTCCATGTTGGCACAGGCATCGTCGGCGATCATGAAGAGCTCGTCGACGCCGCGGGCGAGGACGTTCTTCTTCAGCTTGGACTCGTCGATCGAAGCAGGACCGGCGGTGATCGCCACTGCCGAGGAGCCCTCGACCTCAGCGGCGAGCTGAGAAGCGACTTCCAAGGCATTCAGGTCGTACACCGAGATGGTGTTCTTTGCCTTCGAGTAGTCGAGCGTGCGATCTCCTGCGACCTTGATGTCCTGATCGTCGGGGACCACTTTGAATGCGGCGGCTATTTTCATCTTGAGCCTTCCCTTCATATGCTTGTACAGAGGCTTGTCCGCAGGTTGACGCTTTCAGGATGCCCAAGCGATCTGCTCGGGTGCCTCGGGGAGTCGCCCTGCGCGTTGAGGTCATCTTGCACTCCGCAAGCGGCGTTCGCATCGCCAGATAACCGTGAAATACCCGTTACTCAGAAAATCGCGATACCCTCCAAACCCCCTTCCCCGAGGCTTCGAGAGGATGGCCGAGGGACGATTTCGGGCCTTCCCGAGACCGCGCGAAAGGCGCTTTCGGGGTTGACTGTCGAGCCATCACTTTCCCATGGTCAAAGGCATCATCACTAAGAATTTGCGATGCACGTTTTTCGTGCGATTACCTCATTACCGAAGTCCTGGCGATGACGTTTCGCGCCGCGCTCCATAGGATGCGGGTCAAGCCGGAAAGCCGATAAGAGCAACCCAAGACCGGCAAACGATCCCACTTTCTAAAGGAGGATAAAATGGCAGATTTCTACGGTACACCAGAGGTTGTGACCGACCTTCGCGAGGACGGCGTGCTTATTATGCGCATCAACCGCCCCGAGAAGCGCAACGCCATCAACGCAGTCACCTCTGCCGCCATGGAAGAGATCATGAACAAGGCTGAGAAGGACAACCGCGTGCGCGTCATCATCGTCACGGGCACGGGCGAGAAGGCCTTCTGCGCTGGCGAGGATCTCTCCGAGCTGTCCAGCGGCGGCGAGTGCATGACCGTTACCGACCATGGCTTCGGCGGCCTCACCGACCGTCTCTGCCCCAAGCCGGTTATCTGCGCCGTCAACGGCGTCGCAGCGGGTGGCGGCATGGAGATCGCCGTTTCCTGCGACATCGTCGTCGCCGCCGAGCATGCCCGCTTCGGCCTCACCGAGCCCAAGGTCGGCCTCATCGCCTCTACCGGCGGCCTCGTCCGCATGGCTCGCGACGTTCCCCGCAAGGCTGCAATGGAAATGCTCCTGACCGCTCGCCTCGTCTACGCCGCAGAAGCCAAGGAAATCGGCTTCGTCAACTACGTCGTTCCCGCCGAAGAGGTCATGGACAAGGCGCTTGAGCTCGCGACCACCATCGCCAAGAACGCACCTCTCTCGCTCAAGTTCACCAAGCAGATCGTCCACGCTGCTTCCCAGATGTCCGAAGAGGACGCGATGCGCTACTGCGACGCGGCCTATCGTTTCATCGAGAAGACCGAAGACGGCATCGAGGGCCCCGCAGCCTTCGTCGAGAAGCGCACTCCGAACTGGCAGGGTAAGTAAACCTGCATTCTTCCTCTCCGCGGAGGGGGCCGTCCGAACCCCCTCCGCACCTCCTCCCCTCCACCTAACTAAGCCGAATGCCTGGGAACCGGGCGCAATAGAATGAAGAAAGGATCGAATAATGTCGATGCTTGCGAAGAGCAGAGGAGAGCTCACTTATAAGGACCTGAGCGGTCTGCACAAGTGGTTTCTCATCGTGCTCGTCTCCATGGGCTCATCAATCATCTACACGCCCATCTACCTCAAGAACGTTTTCTACGAACCGCTGATGCAGGGCCTCGGCTGCACGAACGCCGACCTCGGTGCACTGCTTTCCTGCTACGCCATCGTCGCCGTCATCACCTACCTGCCAGCAGGCATCATCGCTGACAAGGTGCGCATGCGCACGCTTTCCTGGGTCGGATTCGGAGGAACGGCGGTCCTGACCTTCATCTACGCGATGCTGCCTTCCATCGAGATGCTCTACATCATCTTCGTCGGCTTCGGCATCACCTCCATCCTCATTTGGTGGGGCACGCGCTTCAAGATCGTGCGTCTGTGCTGCTCTGAAGAGGATTACGCCTCCAAGATCGGCGTGAGCTACTCCATCTACGGCGCCGCTGGCCTCATCGTCGGCCTCATCAACACGGCCATCATCTCCGCCATCGCCGACGCCTCCCAGGGCATCCAGATCCTGCTCGTCTTCCTGGGCGTGCTCATCGCCATCCTGGCCATCCTGTCCTTCATCCTCATCCCTGACTTCAAGGGCGAGATCGACAAGAACGCCAAGCTCTTCAGCCTCAAAGAGGTTGTCACGGCCATCAAGCACCCGGGCGTCATCTGGGCCTGCCTCGCCTACTTCTTCGTGTACCTCGTCTACATGGGCGTCACCTACACCACGCCGTTCATGACCACCTGCTTCGCAGCGCCGGTCGCCATCGTCTCCGTCGTCGGCCTCATCCGCACCTACGGAATCGGCCTCATCGCAGGACCAGCTGCAGGCTTCTTCGCCGACAAGCTGAAGAGCCCCTCGAAGTCGATCCTCATCTTCTTCGCCGCAAGCGTCATCGTGTTGGCCGCCTTCATGGTCATGCCCCGCGAGGCTGGCCTGGTCATCCCGATCGCCGTGCTGGTCGTCGTCCTCGGCTTTGTGACCTACGGCGCCTTCTCCATCGGCTCCTCCCCCCTCACCGAGGCCAAGGTTCCGATGAGCATCTTCGGCACCGCGTCGGGCCTGCTGTCCGTCATCGGCTTTTTGCCTGACACCTTCGTCCACACCTGGTTCGGCGGCCTTATCGACGCCCAGGGCGCAGACGCCTTCAACACCATCTTCATCGCGCTGGTTGTCTTCGCGGTCCTCGGCTGCTTCTGCCTGGTCATGACGCGCCGTGCCATGAAGAAGAACCTGGCAGCAGGCGTGGAAACCGACGAGGCGTAAATCGCTCGGAACATCGGCCGCTAACCGCAGCCAACACGCACCTTCATTTTTGGAATCACAGCGCGGCAAAAGGCTGCGCTGGATATCGACAAGGAGAATGCAATGGATTTCAAGTTGAGTGACGAGCAAGAGCTGATCGTCGAAAGCTATCGCGACTACATGGAAAGCGAGAACTGGGAAGCTTACTTCGCAGAGTGCGACGAGAAGCACGAGTACCCCCTTCGCTGGGTGAGCGGCCTGTGCGAGCTCGGCTTCGACTCGATCATGCTCCCCGAAAGCCATGGCGGGCTCGGCCTTGAGCAGCCGGCCGTGACGCTTATGGCGGTCTATGAGGTCCTCGGCCGCTACGGCGCACCGACCTACGTCCTCTACCAGCTCCCCGGCTTCGAGACCATCATCCGCGAGGGCACCGAAGAGCAGATCGAGGCCGTGCTCTCCACGCTGGGATCCGGCGAGCAGATCTGGAACTCCGCCTGCACCGAGCCGGGCGCAGGCTCCGACGTCGCCGCGCTTCAGACCACCTACAAGCGCGAGAACGGCAAGATCTACCTCAACGGCACCAAGACCTTCATCACCTCTTCCGCTGGCGTGAAATACCTGGTCATCATGGCCAAGAACGCCGACGATCCCGAGATGTTCACCGAGTTCTTCCTCGACATGAGCAAGCCGGGCGTGTCCCTGTCCCCGCTCAACAAGCTGGGTCTGCGCATGGACTCCTGCTGCGAGGTCTACATGGACAACGTGGAGCTCGAAGAGAAGGACATCTTCGGCAAGGAAGGCAACGGCTTCGCCCGAGGCATCAACGACTTCAACTTCGAGCGTTGGCTCGTCGGCGCCTGCGACTACGGCACGGCGATCGCCTGCTACGAGGATGCCTGCCGCCACGCGAACCAGCGCATCGCCTTCGGCAAGCCCATCGGCCGTCAGCAGCTCAACCAGCTCAAGGTCGCCGAGATGGCCATCAAGCTGAAGAACATGAAGAACATGCTCTACGAAACCGCTTGGGAAGCCGACAACAACGACGGCAAGTTCGATCCGGGCGCTGCCGCCATGTGCAAGTACTACTGCGCCAATGCCGCCTTCGAGGTCGTCGACGACGCCATGCAGATTCTCGCTGGCGTGGCCGTGGCCGGCGAGCATCGCATCCAGCGCATCTGGCGCGACCTTCGCGTTGACCGCGTCTCCGGCGGCACCGACGAGATGATGATCCTCACCGCTTCCAAGTTCGAGCTGAAGAAGTACCGCGACTA
>NZ_CAKTTZ010000075.1 GCF_934617235.1 uncultured Ellagibacter sp.
GAGTAAAGGAAGCGCAGCTCAGGTCTTGAAGAGTTAAATCGAGGTACAATATGCAGTGTTCGAACAAGCTGCCAGGAAAGGAAACCAATGGCTGCCTATAATTTTGAGGGCCATATCACCGACATCCCGGATTATCCCGAGAAGGGCGTGGTGTTTAAGGACATCACGACGCTACTGAAGGAGCCCGAAGGATTTCACGCCGCGATAGATGCAATTGCGGATCACTTCAAGAATGCAGGTATCACGAAAGTTGTCGGTGCTGAAGCGCGAGGCTTTCTCATTGGTGCGCCCGTCGCTTATCGTCTTGGCGCGGGGTTCGTGCCTGCGCGCAAGCCGGGAAAGCTGCCTCGAGAGGTTCGCACGGAAAGCTACGAGCTCGAATATGGGACCGACGAGCTTCAGATGCATGTGGATGCGCTCGACGAGAACGATGTGGTGCTGATCATCGATGACTTGGTGGCAACTGGCGGCACGGCGGTTGCTCAGGCCAAGCTGGTATCCCAATATGGCAGCAAGCTGGCGGGAATGGGGTTCCTCATGGAGCTTGATTTCCTTCATCCGCGCGAGGCCATCGCGAAGGTGACCGACGTGGATGTATTCGCTCTCGTTCATGTTCAATAGCGCGTGCGCGATTGCGCGGGTGGCGCTCACCTGACTCGATAAGTCGAGGGTCGCGCCACGAGCCATCCGGTTTCTCTAAAACAAGAAAAGGCCTCAATCGCGAGGCCTTTTCATTATATATGAGCTGGTGGGGAAGGAAAATAGCGAGCAGTTGCCCTGATAGCGCTACGATAGTGTGGCGTCAACGGCGCGCATGACGGCTCCTCGCATGCCTGCATCTTCGAGCGCCGCGACGCCCTTGATGGTTGTGCCGCCAGGGCTGCATACAGCGTCCTTCATAGCGCCAGGGTGTGTTCCCGTCGCAAGATGGAGCTCGGCGGTTCCTGCCATCATCTGCGCGGCAAGTCGATAAGCGGTCTTACGAGGAAGGCCGTTTTTCACGCCACCATCGGCAAGCGCTTCGAGAAACATTGCAGCAAAGGCCGGCCCGCAGCCGGCAAGCGCACTTGCGACAGAAAGAAGGCGTCCCGGTAACATCTCGATAAGTGCGATGGGGGAGAAGAGCTCGGTGAAAATGCTCCATTCATCATTGGTGAGAGTATGGTGCTCTTCGCAGGAGATAACGCCTTTCCCGATGGCGATCGGTGTGTTGGGAATCGTGGAGAGATGCCGCGACCCTTCGCCGAGCAGGTCGTCGTAGAAATCGAATAACAGCCCGGCGGCAACCGAGACGACCGCCTTCTCGCGAAGGGCCTCGCAAACAGGAGAGAGGACCTCGGTGACGAGGTGAGGCTTCACCGAAACGATGATGAAGTCACTGTTTTCGACAACTTCAGCAGGGGTTTCAAGCGCTTGAATGCCGAGAGACGCGCATCTTTTTCCGAGCGAATCGAAATGCGCGGCGCAGGCGCTGATGCGCGACCCCTCGACGCCAGCGTGCTCGACGAGCCCTTTCGCCATGGCGCTTGCCATATTGCCGAATCCGATGAAGCCGATACGCGCAGTTTTCGCGTCCATAATGCTCCTTTCAGCGGGAGGGATGGGTTTTCGCCATTGTAGCGCAGCCCATCAAGGGAGAGTGCCCAGGCTGCACCAAGCGTAACAAGCCATGCGTTAAACGCGACACCTGAGTGAGCGCCAACGCCATTGCGAGAGCCGACGCCATTGCGGGTGCCGACGCGGTCGTAAGCGATTGCGAGACAGTGAGCGCCAACGCCGTCGCGAGTAATGACGCGCCTGCGAGTAAATGACGCCGCTGCGATCAATGCGCCCGCCTTTCACTTCAAAACTGCGACTCGCTTATAATGGTTGCTCGAAAACGAGAAAGGCTCACTCATGAAATACAAAGTTCGCTATATCAAGAATTCCGAGCGGTCGGACGTGCCATTCGTCTTCGAAGAAACTGAGCTTGACGCCGTAGATGAGGCGGCTGCGCGCGATGCTTACGAGGCGGCGAAGTCGTCGGCTCCCGAAGGTGCCCTTCGCATCGATTTGGTATGCGGCGAAGGCTACAACTGGGAAAAGGTCGCAGAGGACACGCTGTAGCAAGGTTCCAAGAGGTTGCGCCAGGTCGTTAGGTAGGTGAGCTTTGCCGCCTGGTCGGCAACCCGCCGCCGTTCACCGAGCGCAAACGCTCGCTGCCGCGCTTTACACGGACTTTACAAAAGCCAGATATTCCCAAGACACGCGCTCCTTACTGTGTTCATCAGCTTCGAAGGGGCAGGTTGGGTTTAGTCCCTTCGAGCAGAGAAAACACTCGAAGGGAGAACGAAAACACATGGATCCGGCAACTCTAGTCGTGGTGGCGCTCGTCATCATCACGGCTCTCACGTTCGACTTCACGAACGGTTTTCACGACACCGCTAACGCCATGGCGACCTCCATCGCCACTGGTGCGCTCAAGCCGAAGACAGCCGTCATCGCGGCGGGAACGCTCAACCTGGTCGGCGCATTCCTGTCGACCGAGGTGGCGAAGACCATTTCGGGCGGCATCATCAACGAGCAGCAAGTCACCATCAGCGCTGCCTTCATCTTTGCAGGGCTTGTCGGAGCTATTGTATGGAACCTTATCACCTGGCTTGTTGGCTTGCCGTCGAGCTCGTCGCATGCCCTGTTCGGAGGCCTAGTCGGCGCCGTCATTGTGGGCGCAGGTGTTGAAGGCGTGAACTTCGCAGCGGTCCTGACCAAGGTTCTCATCCCTGCGCTCGTAAGCCCGGTGGTCGCAGGACTTGCGGCGTTCTGCGCGGTGAAGCTGATCTTTTTCGTAGTGCGCAAGATGGAAGAGGGGCAAATCGAGTCGGGCTTCCGCCACGGCCAGACGGTGACGGCGTGTCTCGTCGCGCTTTCCCATGGCACCAACGACGCCCAGAAAACGATGGGCATCATCACGCTGACGCTGATCGCCGTGGGCTTCCAGCCTTCCGGTTCGGGTCCCGAGCTGTGGGTTGTCGCCATCTGCGGCCTCGCCATCGCGCTCGGCACCTACATGGGCGGCTGGCGCGTCATCCGCACGCTCGGCAAGGGCTTGACCGAAATCTCGACCCCGCAGGGCTTTGCCGCAGAGGCAGCTTCGGCGACGACGATTCTCGTATCCTCCCACATGGGCTTTGCGCTTTCGACCACGCAGGTGTGCTCCGGATCCATCATCGGCACGGGTCTTGGCAAGAAGGGCAACAAGGTGAACTGGGGTGTTGCCGGCAAAATGGTCATTGCGTGGCTTGTCACCTTCCCTGCCGCCGGCATCATCGGTGCTCTTGCCTGTGCGCTTGCGAAGACGGGGCTTTGGGGCACCGTCGCTGTCGCGTTCATCGCATGTGCCGTCGCGTTCATCATCTGGCGCATGTCCCGCCGCAACCCGATCAATTCCGCGAACGTCAACGAGCGTGCTGATGTCAAGATCAACGCCAACGCTAACGCGAAGACTGCCGCTGCGGCCGCTTAACAAGGAGGAGCTCGTTACATGCTGACCCAAGAAATCGTTAGTTTTATCACTGTTCTCGTTGTTGCCGTTTGTGTTGCGTGCTCGATTAGCGTACTGTATGCATCGGGGCTGCGCTTGTGGGCGCGCGCCGATGGCGACGTGGAGCGCGAAACGCGTTTGATGACCCGCCTCGCCTCGGCCGTCTGCTTCGCTGCCTGTGTGGCCATCGTGCTGTTCGCACTGTGGCTCATGATTCCGATGTTCCACTAACTGGAAGAGAAACGGAGGCCCACCATGGCGAGCATTCTCGTTGGTGTTGATGGAAGCGAGCGCGGTCGTCGCGCACTGGATTGGGCGGTTGCGCGTGCCGCCGAGCGCACGGGCGCAAGCTTGATGCTTCTCGCGGTTGTGAATTCTGCTGAGGCGAAGAAGCTCGGCGCGGAAGCCGAGATGGTGCATACCACCGTCGAAGCGGCGCTTCGCGAGAAGAAGGAAACGCTTGCGGCTGAGCATTCTGGCGTTGCCGTTGAGACGAAGATCGTTGATGGCCCCACCGTGGAATCGATCGTGGAGGAAGCCGTCAACCACGACATGGTGGTTTTGGGATCGCATCACGGGGCTTCGATCACCGAAACGTTCGGGGGCGCGACTGGCCTGCGCGTGTCCGTGCAGGTGAAGATCCCAACGGTTGTCGTTCCCTGCGATTGGGATGTGACTTGTGCTGGCAAGTCTGGCATCGTGGTGGGCGTGGGTCCCGACAACGTGTCGGATGCTGCGGTGGCGTTCGGCGTTGGCGAGGCAATCGACTCCGCTCAGTCACTCGACTTGGTGAGCGCATGGGGCATTCCCGCGTGGATGTCTCGTCCGGCCGAGAGCATGGGCGGCGGCCTTGAAGAGGTTGGTCGTCAGCGCCAAGCCGAAGTCGACGAGTTCGTCGCTCGCATCAAGACCGCGAACCCCGCGCTCGAGGTGACGGGCCGCTCGATCGAGGGTCCTTCTCCTACGCGCGTGCTCCTGGATGCGTCGAAGGACGCGCAGCTGCTGGTTTTGGGCACGCATTCCCGTGCCGCACTTGGGCGTGCGCTGTTCGGCTCGGTCACGCATAGCATGCTTTTGAACCTGGCCACGCCGACGGTTGTCGTGCCGAAGGCCTAGGGCGTCGTTCGGGCGGCAACGCATTCGACAATGAAAAGGCTCGCGATCATCGTCGGTCGCGAGCCTTTTTGCGTGAAAATGGGCACGTGTAGCGAGCCTGAAACACATGCGTATGCGAAGTGTAGGATAATAAGCTCCGCAAGGCATGAAATAACATGACGGCTGGAAAGCCGGGTCAGCCATGAAACTGGCCTTGGGGCCGGGCGAGATAGAGGGGTTTCTATGATTAAGCTTTACGATGGTGGAGTGTTCCTGCGTAAAGGGACCGAAATCGTTCCCGAAGCGGAGGCGGCGGCGTGCGGTATTTCCGATGCGCCTCGCGAAGCGCGACAGAAGACGATCGCGTATTCGATCCTGCAGGCGCACAACACCTCGGGCGATCCAGGCGCGCTGAAAATCCGCTTCGACGCGATGGCCAGCCACGACATCACGTTCGTCGGTATCATTCAGACGGCGCGCGCATCGGGCATGACGGAATTCCCCTTGCCCTACGTGCTCACCAACTGCCACAACTCGCTGTGCGCCGTGGGCGGCACCATCAACGAGGACGACCACGTCTTCGGTCTTTCTGCCGCGAAGAAGTACGGCGGCATCTTCGTGCCCCCGCATATCGCCGTGATCCATTCGTTCATGCGCGAGAACTTCGCCGGTTGCGGGAAGATGATCTTAGGCTCCGACTCGCATACGCGCTACGGCGCCCTCGGCACGATGGCTATCGGCGAAGGCGGCGGCGAGCTGGCAAAACAGCTGCTGCGCGACACCTACGACGTGGCGTACCCCGGCGTTGTGGCCATATATTTGGAAGGTGCCCCGCGCCCTGGCGTCGGTCCGCACGACGTGGCCCTCGCTATCATCCGCGAGGTGTTTGCAAAGGGATACGTGAAGAACAAGGTGATGGAGTTCGTGGGCCCGGGCATCGCGTCTATGACGACGGACTTCC
>NZ_CAKTTZ010000076.1 GCF_934617235.1 uncultured Ellagibacter sp.
CTACTCGGTTGGAGGCAAGGACCCGAGTTCGCCCGCGCCCAGGAACTGCTCAATGCCTATTCGGAAGGGGGATTGAGAGCGGTATCGACTCATCACGATTCCGATAGCCCATCGTGACCCGTGATTGTTTGAATTCCGAAACGGGCGTTTTCGGCGCTATCGAGTCGTGCCGCCGACATAGCGTGGCTGGACCCGCTCCTCAATGTATACTCATGCGTATTGTTTTCTCGGTTTCGAAACTTTAAAATCTTTTGAGTTTCGAAACCGAGAAGGAGCGGATGATGGCTTGGGTAGACCGCAATACGTACATGGAGCGGCTTTGGGCGCTCGAGGGCACCCGGGACATCAAGGTGATCACGGGGATGCGCCGCTCCGGCAAGTCCGAGCTCATGAAGGCGTTCTCCGCCTCCGTTGCTCGGAAAGACCCGTCCTCCAACAACGTCTACATCGACCTTTTGGACCTCGACAACGAGCCACTGCTCGAGTACCACGCGCTGCATCGCGAAATCATAGAGCGGTATAAAGACGGCACGCGCAACCGCCTCTTCATCGACGAGGTGCAGCTGTGCGAGGGTTTCGAGAAGGCAATTAACAGCATTCACGCACGCGGCGGATGGGACGTCTACCTCACGGGATCGAACGCGTTCCTCCTGAGTTCGGACCTGGCGACCCTGTTCACGGGGCGTCATAGGGAGGTTCACATCCTCCCCTTCAGCTTCGGCGAATACCGCTCCTACTTCGGCGGGCAAGGGGCCATCGACGACGACTTCGACGGGTTCATCAGACGCGGCGGACTTGCCGGGTCCTACGATTACGATGACATCTCGGAGTCGTACGGCTACATCCGCGATGTCTACAAGACCATCCTCACGCGCGACCTCGTTCAGAAGTTCTCGCTGCCCGACTCCACCGTGCTGGAGAGGCTGGCCGAGTACATGATGGATAACTCCGGCAACCTCAACTCGCCCAACAACATCGCCAACGTGCTCGACGCCAACAGGGTTCCCACCAACCACGTCACCGTCGGGCGCTACATCTCCTACCTCCGCGACGCCTTCGTCTTCTATGAGGCGAAGCGCTACGACATCAAGGGGAAGAAGTACCTGAGCACGCAGGCGAAGCATTACGTATGCGACTCGGGAATGCGCTATGCGGTCCTGGGGACGCGCAACATGGACTGGGGCCGCATGTACGAGAACGCGGTTTTCCTCGAGCTGATGAGGCGGGGCTACGAGACCTACGTCGGGAAGCTGTACCAAAAGGAGGTCGACTTCGTCGCGAAGAGAGGGTCGGAGCTCGTCTACATCCAGGTGAGCGACGACATCAGCTCCGAACCGACGCTCGAGAGGGAGCTCGCGCCGCTTCTGTCCATCAGGGACGCGTTCCCGAAGGTCCTCATCGCCCGCACGAGGCATGAGCCCTATACCCGGGAGGGCGTGCTCGTGCTGGACCTCGCGAGGTGGCTGCTCGGCGAGCAGGGGTTCTGAGCGTAGCGTGGGGCCATCGCGGGGTTCTCTCGGATATGAAACAGCCGAGGGAACGCTCCGGCACTTGGATGCCCTCCTGGCGGAAAATCATCTACTTTATATCATCGCCCGCGCAGGGGTTCGAATGCTCACAAATCGATGCGGACGCAAGCGAAGCCCCAGCCCGTTCCGTGGCTCATGGGAAAGCCACCTGAGACTACTCACTTTTCCCGCCGATGGCGAAGACTTGCGACCTGGGGTTTTGCGAATGACTCGTAAGCCACCCGCGTTAATTCACTTACGATTGCAGCTAGTGGCTTGCACGTTAAAGAGCAGTAGAGTATCAGAACGGGCGTTTTCGGCGCTATTGAGTTTGCGGGGGCCATCCGCCACGCCATTTGGGACAAAAACGAAAACTCAACGCCCTGAGTTTAAGGTGAGTTTTTGAAGCTGTCCCAGCTTCTGTCCCCGAAGCCGATGAAGCACGACATGGTGTGACTTGGCGGCACTTAGTCCGAGACGGCATCGAAAAACTGGGCGAAACCGGAATGGCCAGATGCTAAAGCCAGAGCCACCGAGTGGGAATAACGGGAACTGGCTTCCGAACTCGCGTTTTGGTGCTGCCGAGTACCGCCTGATACTGTTTCGGCATCGCCGCAGGGCAAAGCCACCTGCGAAATAACGGGAATAACGGCCTCCGAACCTCCTGGTTCGGAGGCTTTCTTTTTGCCTGTCTACCTGGGAAAACGGCTCAATTATTCCCCGCATGCCTCTACCGGGCGGCACGGCGGGATACTCGGCGGTACGGGAATAATCGGGCCCTGCGGGGATAATTCACAATTCGGGTTCCCCGAGGGGCGATGTTAAGGCCTCGTGCCTCTCGGAGCCGACGCCCTCGCGCTATCGAAGCTTTATTTCCCGAATCCGCCGAAAGCCCTCCTTGCGTCCCTCGCGAAGCCCTGTACCTGGGATTCCAGAGCGCTGCCCAAACTTTTCGCCATCTCTGCCGCGCTTTCACGGTCGGCAATCGCCTTTGCGCGCTCGTCTCGACTATAGCCAAGGCTCACGAACATGCCATCGTCTGCGTCAAGATCGGGGGCAAAACCCATCTCCCCAGCAAGATAGCCCTTGAGTTTTTCGTAAAAAGCAAGGTACTCCTCGCGACTCATCGAATTCCGCACACGGCCGCTCTCGCTACGGCGTCCAAACCCTCCAGGGATAAAGAAAACGGATAGTTCTTCATTGCGAATGCAGCCAGCAAGCACGTTGTCGATTCCTGATTTCCTTGCAACATACTGATAAACCAACTTGAAGTAGGTCAAAGCGTCGGGCTTTTCGACGTTTGCGGGCAAGAAGAACCTCCACTCCGCAAGCACCTCGGCAGTTGAGGGAACATTTCCACGCCTTCCGCGCGCGGCGGCGCGCATCGCCTCTTCGACCGCGTCGGCGATGTCGGGGGCGCTCCCGATTTGCTTCGCCAACCAGCGTTCGTCAAGCGCGAGCCAGGTGATGTCCTGGCCACAGCTACGCGAGCCGCCAAGGGGGACGAAGCCCGCGGGCTCGCTGGGGTTTCGAGCGCCATCGCCAGGAATCGCCGTCAGGCAATCCCTGGGTCCGTACGTGGTAATGCTTTTGAGCTGGGCATTTTGTTTTGCCATCGATATCCCTCACTTAAGACGTTATTTAGATTTCTTACTTCAGTTAGATAATCTGCTATCATCGACATTGATTCAATTATCGAGTTCGAGGATCGGGATAGATATCTAACCCATATACGGGAATAGGCAGGAAAACGAGATGGATCTTAGGGTTGTGAAGACGAAGCGGGCTATCAAAGGGGCGCTGACCGACCTTTGCGCGTCGAAGCCCTTGGCCGAGGTTACCGTGAAGGAGCTATGCTCGCGGGCCGAGGTCAGCAAGCCCGCCTTCTACTACCACTATGGAAATGTGGCAGACGTCGTCGACGAGATAGAGGACGATGCCGTGAGCGCAATCGTCGAAAAGACGCTAGACGGCAGCGTCGACCTCGCTTCGGAGGAGACTCTGCGCAGGTTCGGGGAACATGTCTTCCACAGCCCCCTTGCACCGCTGTTGAAGCCAGACGCAAGCAACGGGACATTCGGCAGAAAGCTCGCACTCGCGCTGGGAAAGAGCCACGAGGCCCCGCACGGACGCACGAGAAAGGATCCAGACAATCTGGCCGTCCTTTTCGCGTTCGACGGCCTCATGGGATGCATGGGCCGGCTCGGCTACGAATCGTACATGCGGGCCGTTCCCGAACTCTCCAAGCTAATGGAGGATGTTCTGAAGGACTAGACCCAGCGTCGAAATCGACCTCATGGGAGCAAATGCTTTCAACTCCCCTCTCATATCGAATAGAGCCTGGTTATTTCTATTCCGACTCACACAGACAGATACGGGAGAAGGTTCTCAAAAACGATTCGGTATGCGTGGGCGTACATGTGGGCACCGTCAACGGTCAGCTCCTTGCGAAGCTTGCCCTCGGCATCGCGCAGGCCGTCGTTGGCGTCGACCCATTCGCAGCCCCATTCCCCGGCAAGCGCGGACAGCTTGCCGTTCATCGCATCGATGGCTTCGTTGTTGCGCAGGTCGAAAAAGTGGGGATAGGGAGGTTGGCCGGAGCCCCCATCCTCGTTTACGGGATAATACGCCATCATGTAAACCTTGGTTTTCGGAAGACGATCATGAATGGCGTCGATGATGGTCTTGTAGTTCGCGATTAGCTGATCATCGGTGATGCGCTCATCGGCAAGATCATTGGTGCCAATGTTGATGAAAATCTTCGAAGGCTCGATGTCAAGAACAAGGGGTCCGATATTCTCGATAAGGTCTTGGGTTTTGTAGCCCTTAATCGCCCGGTTGTAAACCTTCACGGGCAGATCAGCGGTCATGGCCATCTCGCCGATGGGAAATTGCTGCATCAGCAACGATCCCGTGAACTCGATCTGCCCCTTCTGCGCCGTAGAATTAAGGCCGATAAGACCAATCCTGCGCTGCTCTTGCTGTTGCGCTGGGACGGCGAGCCTCATATCTGCAACGAGTTTAGCCTGCTCTGATTTATCCATCATTGCCTCCTTGATGCTACTTGCTGTTGTCTTGCCTTGATTAGAGAGTGCACCATCCTCTAATTCCGTTCAATTACTAGGTCTTGGTCGAGAGTAAGGTATCTGCCTATAAGAAAGAAACTGGAAACGTGTTGAGCTCCCCAAGGGCGGATCGGGCGAGTAGCGTCATCGGAATAGCGTCCGCCTCAATCTTGCGGAGGATCTCGCAGTCTGGAATAACCTTGAAACGACTCTGCGAAAGAGCCGGTGTTGACGGAAGCCGCCTGCGACGATTCTTTCAGTCATCACTTTGCTATCATATCTGACCTGCGGGAATGCAGGACGATAAAGCCGCTGGCTACGATTCACGTCGCTTAACAAGCGCTAAAGGTAGCGTCCCGAATGTTGGTGTATCAACCCGTTTTCGGAGGGCGGGCGAAGCCCGCCCGAGGAAAACGGCCATCG
>NZ_CAKTTZ010000077.1 GCF_934617235.1 uncultured Ellagibacter sp.
TTAGCCCAGCTGGGATGCGACAGAAGCATGGTGCTGCGAAGCCTGCGCACACAGATCGGCATCTACTTCGTGGCTCCGCTTCTTGTTGCAGGGTGCCATTCGGCATGTGCTATCAGCCTTCTGTACGAGAACTTGCTGTCGATTTGGGGCGCTTCGGCTGTTATCGGTACGCTTTCCGCCGGCATCGCGCTGGTGATTGCGGTATATGCGATCTACCTGATGTCTACCTACCTGGTTGCGCGATCGGCGGTTGTTTCCAGCGCAGGCAAAGGGTTGCTTGCGTAGGCGGAAGAACCCCGAAGCACGCACAACGAGAATCGCAGGGACGGCTGGCTGCCCTTTCGCGGCCGGCCGTCTACTTGTGATACGGCTCGCCGTGCGAGATTTTCTGCGCGCGGTAGAGTTGCTCCAAAAGCACGACGCGCGCCAGGTTGTGCGGCAAAGTGATCGGACCGAACGACAGCAGCTCGTCGGCCCGGTTGCGTACCTCCGCGCTCACGCCGTCCGACCCACCGATGATAAACGCGAAGCTGCTCTTCCCCGCAAGCGCCAGCGCGTCGATCCGCTGGGAGATGCCCACGCTCGAACGCTCCTTGCCGTCGATCGCCAGAAGCGCCACATGGGCATCGGGGCCCAGCTTGTCAAGCTCCGCGCAAATCGCCGCGCCCTCTTTATCTCGCGCACCTTCGACGCCTCCCGCACGTCGCGGGTCCACGTCGGCGATTTCGCGCACCTCCGTCTTCGCATAGGGCTGCAAGCGCTTGAGGTATTCCGCACACGCCTCCGTCCAGAAGCGCTCCTTAAGCTTTCCAACTGCGATAACGGTGAACTTCATCCGCGCCCCTTCCCATAAAAAACGCGCGACCCGCAATGCGCCGGCCGCGCGTGTTTTCTCTATTCGCCCTGCGCCCGCAAGCGCGCAGATGCTATTTCCAATCCGAGCCGATGACCACGAGGAAGTCGGTCGAGAACGTGTAGCGCCCGTCGTTTTTCGTCGCGACGCCGTTGCCGATCTGCTTCACGATTTCCTCAGCCGCCTCCTTCTGGCTGTCGTTGGTGTAGACGACGACTGTTGTGGAGAACGAAGAGCTCGCGTTGCCGGTTTCAGTGGTATAGCCGAGCTTCTCGATCTTCGTGGCGACGGTGGCGGCAGCACCGTCGATGCTCGCGCCGTTCTTCACGGTCACCTTGCCCGACCTGGTTGCAGTCGTAGTCGTCGACGAGTTAGAGGTCGCACCCGCCTTGTCGCCCGTGCTGGCGAGCACCGTGCCGTTCTTCTCGTCGATTTCGTCCTCGGTGGTCGGAGGAAGCCCCTGGTCGACGCGCTGCATCATGGTTTGCCACTCTTTTTCGTTCACGTATTCATACCAGGTGCCGTTAACGAGCTTCGAGGTGGTGGGCTCCATTGCCGAGTAGATGCCGGTGTCGGTGTTGAGCCCCTGCATGCTCGACGCAAGCGAGATGATGTCGGTCACGTTGAAGTCGGTGGTGATGTACTTCGAGAGTGCCTGGATGGTGTTCGCCATGGTAATCGGGTCGGACGAGAGAATTTTCTTCGCAACAGCGGAGAGGACAAGACGCTGATTAGCGGCACGGTAGCGGTCGCCGTCACCGTAGGCGTCGTAGGCATGGCGCGCGCGACACAGGATGAGCGCCTGGTCACCGTTGAGCGTCTGCAGGCCGGCGTCAAGATGACCGCCCGCATCCTCATCGTTGATTTCCATCGGGACGTCGACTTCCACGCCGCCAAGCGCATCGACCGCCTCCTTGAAGCCGTCGAAGTCGATTTCCGCATAATGCGAGATAGGAACGCCCGCAAACTTCGAGACAACCTCGATCGTGTAGGCCGCACCGCCGATCGAGTGGGCGGCATTGAGCTTCTGCTTGCCGTTCGTGCCCATGTCGATAAGCGTATCGCGGTGGAGAGACACCATGGTAACCTGCTTGTTCTGCGGGTCGATACGTGCGAGGATCATGCTGTCCGAGCGGAACTGGTCGCCTGCGTATTCAGCAGACTCCGAGCGCTCTTCTGAGCCGTCGGTGCCCATGAGCAGCATGTAGAACGGGTCGCCGGCATACTTCGTGTCGACAAGCGCATCGCGGAGATCGTCGTCGACGCCCTTGTTGAGGTTGGCGTTGATGGTGTTGATGTAGGCAAACGCAGCGCCCGCCCCACCGAGTAGCACCACCAAAAGAGCGATGCACACCGCAAGCACGATCTTCTTGCGCTTCTTGCTCTTGCGCTTCTTGGTGTATTCCGCCTGCGTCACGCGACGGGAATAGGGATTCTGCGACGGGCTTAAGTTTTCACCGTCGCTGAAGGACGCCGCCGCATGGGAGGCGTGAGGCGTCGGGGACTGCCGGTCGAAGCTCGAGGACGCTTGGACGCCCATCGTATGCCGACCGTGCTGCCCGACGGCGTTGGGGGATGTTTTCTTATTTCTTCTCATGTCAAATAGATTTTGCAGACTGCGCCATTTATTGACAAGCGAGGATGCACCTTTTCTGGCAAATAGCCGCAGGACGCCCACTGAAAACCTACAACTTGGGGCCTCCCCTTCACGTTCCCCGACAAGAAAATCATCAGCCCTCTTCGCTGTCGGCGGGGTAGCGCGTAGCGAAAGCCTACTTCGCCCCGAGCTTCTCCGCCATGAAGGCGTTCGCCGCCAACTCCTCGGCGTCATCGAGTCGAGCGAGTTCAGGTGCGCGCTCCCCCGTTCGCTCCGCATGGCGAGTGCATGCGGCAGCCAAGAGCCAGTCAGCAATTTCGGGATTCTTCGAAAGAAGCGGGCCGTGGAGATAGGTACCGATCACCCCGCGATAGAACACACCATCGGCCTTGTCTGCATCGTTGTTGCCGTGACCACTCGTCGAAATCACCGAGCCGAAAGGCTTCACCCCATCCGCGAGGTACGTTCTGCCCGCATGGTTCTCATACCCCACCACCGGATGCGTCGCGAGCGGCGAGGAGAGCACGATGTTGTCGATAAGGCGGTCGGCGGACGTGCCGGGGCGGCGCGTCTCGATGCCGACGATGTCGAGCCCGGGAACTTCCTCGTCGCCGAGCAGCCAGGTCTTGCCGAGGATCTGGTAGCCGCCGCAGATGGCGAGCACCGGCCCGTCCGCTTCCACATAGGCGGCGAGCTCGTCTTTCATGCGCATGAGCTCCGCCGACGCGAGCTTCTGCTCGCGGTCGGGGCCGCCGCCGAGAAACACGAGGTCGACATCACCAAGATCGACGGACTCGCCATATTCGACACGTTTCACCTGAACGGGAATCCCACGCCATGCAAGGCGCTCGCTCAAGATGCGCACGTTACCGCCGTCGCCGTAGAGGTTCAGCAGGTCGGGGAACATATGAGCAATCACGATGGGGGTTGCTTGCCCCTGATCCTGAGCGGGAGACTCCTCGGTCTCGGTGGGTTCGGCCGCGCTCAGTCGCTCATTAGACCCTGTCCGCTCCTGATCCCGCGCGGGGGACTCCGCCCCGTCAGTCCCGGACCGACCCTGTGCGGGGGGCTCCGCCCCGTCAGTCCCGGACCGACCCTGTGCGGGGGGCTCCGCGCGCAGTTCCGCAGCGAAGCGAGGACTGTTTGAGCACGGAGTCTCCCGCGCAGGGTCGCCAGCCTCGCCTTCCGCAGCATCGAGAGCGGACTTCACACTCGGCAGCGCCGTGTAGTTCGCGATGGCGTAAGCATTCATTTCACAGGGAAGTTTCGCCAGCTCATCGAGGAATTCCTGCGTATTCTTCACCACCTTGGAGGGAATACC
>NZ_CAKTTZ010000078.1 GCF_934617235.1 uncultured Ellagibacter sp.
TGTGGGCGGGGCAGATGTGCGACGTATTCCCGCCGAGGAGCTGATGGGCGCCGTTTCCTTCGTGTTCCAAAACGATCGGCTGTTCAAGCGGAGCTTGGCCGACAACGTGCGTGCGGGTCGCCGCGATGCGAGCGATGCCGAGGTGCTCGCGGCGCTCCATGCTGCCCAGTGCGACGACATCATAGCCAAGTTCCCCGATGGCGTGAACACCGTGGTGGGAAAAGCGGACGTGTACCTTTCCGGGGGAGAGCGTCAGCGAATCGCGCTTGCGCGTGCCATTCTGAAAGACGCCCCGATCGTGGTTCTCGACGAGGCGACGGCGTTCGCCGACCCCGAAAACGAGGCGTTGATCCAGGCTGCTCTTGCGACGCTTTGCAAAGACAAGACGGTGCTCATGATTGCCCACCGTCTGTCCACCGTCGCGAATGCAGATCGTATTTTCGTCATTGCTCGGGGCTCTGTCGTGGAGCAGGGCACCCACGCAGAACTTGTCGCGCAGGGTGGGCTGTATGCGCGCATGTGGCAAGACTACCGAACGAGCGCGATGTGGAGGATCGAGGGGGGTGACAACCGTGCGGCGTAGGATTCAAGACATTTTCGCCCTGACCGACCAAGGCATGAAGGACTTCATGCGCGGCGCGGGGTTCTGCGCGTTGGCGAACCTGATGCTGATGCTGCCCATTGTGGTGCTGTATTTCGTCGCAAGCGATTTCATCAGGTACCTTGGCGACCCCGCTGCCGGCCTGCCTGACATGGCACCCTACGTAGCGGGCATTGTGGCGGCGCTTGCCGTGATGTTCGTCACGCAGATGTGGGAATATCGCGCGACGTATACGGTGGTATACCAAGAAAGCGCCCGCAAACGCATCGCCATTGCGGAGCGTTTGCGCCTGCTTCCGCTCTCGTTCTTCGGAAAGCGCGATTTGGCCGACTTGACGAGCGTTATCATGAAGGACTGCTCCGATCAGGAGCGTCTGTTTTCGCATACCATGCCGCAGATTTTCGGCATGGGCGCTTCGACGCTGGTGTTCGCTGTCATGATGTTCGCGTTCGACTGGAGGCTGGCGGCATCTGCGCTCTGGCCCATCCCTGTGGCGCTCGTGGCATTGCTTTTGACCGCGCGCGTCCAGAAGTCGCATACTGCGAAGAAGAACGCGGCGTCTCTCTCGTTCGCTGATGGGCTGCAGGAATACCTTGAATGCCATCGCGAGATACGCTCGCTCAACAAGGTGAGCGCGTTTCAGGACGAGCTTGACCGTTGCATCGATCGCTTCGAGCGAGAGAAGATCGATGCCGAGCTGGCTATGGGCGTGGCGGTATGCTCCGCCCAAGGATTCTTGCGCCTGGGAATCGCATCCGTCATCGTGGTGGGGACGATGCTGCTCGTGGCGGGACAAGTCGACTTCCTCGTGTTCTTCGTGTATTTGTTGGCGGTGACCAGGGTTTACGATCCCATTAACGTTATTTTGCAGGCCATCGCCGAGCTGATGGACATGAGCTTGAGCCTGGGGCGTATGCGCGCTATCGACAACGAGCCGATACAGACGGGCCTCACTTTGTTCGAGCCTCAGGGTTATGACGTGGTCTTCGACGACGTGGGTTTTGCATACGCTGACGGCGAGGATGTCTTGGACGGCGTGTCGTTTAAGGCTCGGGAAGGGCAGGTGACGGCGCTTGTGGGCGCGTCTGGCTCGGGCAAGAGCACGGCCGTCAAGCTCGCTTCGCGTTTTTGGGACCCAAGCTCCGGCGCGGTCTTCGTGGGCGGCGTCGACGTCTCCACTGTCGATCCGGAAACGCTGCTTTCTTCATTCTCCGAGGTGTTCCAGGACGTGGTGCTTTTCGATGATACCGTGCGTGAGAACATTCGCCTTGGGAAGAAGGACGCTACGGACGAGGAGGTTCTCGCCGCGGCGAAGGCGGCCCGCTGCGACGAGTTCGTGGAGCGTTTGCCCAACGGCTACGGCACGATGATCGGGGAAAACGGCAGCAGGCTTTCCGGCGGCGAGCGCCAGCGCATCTCGATTGCGCGCGCCCTGCTGAAAAATGCCCCGATTGTGCTGCTCGATGAAGCCACGGCTTCGCTTGACGTGGAAAACGAGACGCAGGTGCAAGCCGCTCTTTCCGAGCTGCTTCAAGGCAAGACGGTCCTCGTCATCGCGCATCGCATGCGCACGGTCGATAACGCCGACAAGATCGTCGTGCTCGAGGGAGGTCGCGTGGTGGAGCAGGGAAGCCCGGCCGAGTTACGCGAGAAGCCCGAAGGCAGGTACCGCCGCATGTTAAAGCTGCAGCGCGAAAGCGCCGCGTGGGCACTCTAATGCAAAAACGATGCGAGGTGGGGCGGTCAGGTACGTGCCGAAGCCCCTCCTCGCATATCTGCGAACCGGCGGCGCAGAGGATGTTTTGCCGGTGATATGTCTTGCCTTTTGAGATCATGGGAGCCGACAATGCGGTCGGCTCCCATTTCTTGGACTGAAAGCAAAGTCCGAGAACGGGAGGTTTTCCTATGGCGGGGAGGCATGCTGTGGAAATGCGCCAAGCTGCAGTCGAGCTGTTCTCTAGAGGACACGGGAGGACTTTCGTCGCCAACAGGCTTGGCTTGATCCGCGCCGTCGTCAAGCCCCGAAAGTCTTGCGAGCTCAATGGCGGAATCGATCGCCTCTTCGAAATCCAGGTCTGCCACATAGGGCGATGCCGAGACGTGCGAGGGCCAGATGTTCCGCATCATATCTTCGCCAGGGCCTTAATTCTGCCCTTGAGGCTTGCGTCGCTTTTCATTATGCGAGCACCTCCAGATACAACCTGAACTTCTCCTCGACTCTGAGCAATCACCCGTCGAACTCGCAATTAAGCAGGTAGCAGGTACTTTTGGCGCGGTCAGGCGCCTCTATGCCTGCGTATCCTTCTTGAAGGTAAAGAAGAAAGCGGAACTGCCGGAT
>NZ_CAKTTZ010000079.1 GCF_934617235.1 uncultured Ellagibacter sp.
CCATGATGGTGATGCACACTTCGTCGCCGGGCTTAAGCACGGTGGGGGCGAAGGCCTTCGCCACGATGTTGAGCGATTCGGACGCGTTGCGCGTGAGCACGATGTCGTGCCAATCGGGTGCACCGATGAACTTAGCGACGCGATGGCGCGCCACCTCGATGGCCTCGGTGGCCTCGACCGACAGGCGGTACAGGCCGCGAAGCGCGTTCGCGTTCATTTCCTCGTAGAAGCGACGCTGCGCATCGAGCACGGTTTTGGGGCGTTGCGCGGTAGCGGCGCTGTCCAAAAATGCCAGGTCAGGATGGTTCGCCAGAAGCGGGAAGTCGCGCTTGTAGGGGTTCTCCGCAATGTTGGCGGCGCATACGATGTCGCTCGCCGTGGCGGAGCTGGCAGCTGCGTGCGCCGCGTCGGCGATCGCGCAAGCGGTGGTGTCGCTGGCCGCTTGTTCGGCAGCGCGTGCGATAAGGGAATCGGTCTGGCTCATGTTACATCGCCTCTTCATCGTCTGCGCCCACGAGCTCGAAGGGCACGTTCAGCTCGGCGGCAAGGCGCGCGACCGAGGCGCGCACCTGGGCGTCCGGCGCGTTGATGGCCGCCTCCTCAAGGGTTGCGTTCGCGAACAGCCGCTCGGCAGCTTCTTGGGAAATGCCGCGTGTCATCAGGTAGTTCATCTGCTCGGGACGCACGTGGCCAATCGTGGCCCCGTGGTTGCCCGCCACGTCGTCCTCGTCGCACAGGATGGTGGGGATGGTCTTGTTGACCACCTTCTCATCGGCGAGGAGCACCGTTTCGCGCTCGGTGCCTTCCGCGCCCTTGCAGCCGTGCACCAGGTCGATCGTGCCGCGCAGCACCTTGCGCGATTTGTCGGCCAGAACGCCGTTGGCGTCGAGGTTGCAGGTGGTCTTCTTGCCGCGATGGCGGACGATGTAGTTAAAGTCGCGGCGCTCGTCGCCGTGTCCCAGATAGCGCGTGCGGATGGTGGCATCTGCACGGTCTCCGCGCAGGTCACAGGCAAGTCCGGTGTAGGATTGCCCGGCGCCGAGCACGCGGTGGTCCACCTGGATGCGCGCATCCTCGCAGGCGATGTATCCCTCGCCGTCAAGGGCGATCCAGGTTTGCCCGAGCGTGTGGATGGTCGCCACGTTCACCCGTGCGTTCTTGCCCGCGAACACGCGGGTGTACAGGCTGATGACGCCCGTGCCAGCTTCGGGGGAGTCGAACGCGACGTTGAGCGTGATGGTGGAGTTCTCCGCCGCCACGATGTCGACGCAGGCCACGTTCGCCTTGCCGTCGATGCCGCCGAGGCGGATGGTGGCGCTTTCCGTGGCACCTGCCTTGGTGGCAAGCACGATGCGGCCATTGCGGGCGCCGCCGACTTCCTCCAGGTAGGCCGTGGCCTCATCGCCCAATCCGCACTCGAAGGTGTCGGCGATGCTTTGCGCCATCTCTTCTTTTACGGCGCGCTTCTCGAACACGGAGAGCGCGGGAATGTCCAGGTCGTGAGGGTCGACGTCGGGACGGACCGCCTGCAGAATGGCGCGCGTATCGGGCGCGGCCTTCGCGTTTGCGGCGTCGAGCTCGGCCTGAGCAGCTGCCACGGCTGTCTCAAAGGCGTCTTGCGGCCCGAAAAGTGCCTCGTCGGCCTCGACGATTGCGGATTGCGCAGCTTCGAGTCCTTCGGGCATGTCGACGGTCGTCTCGTTCATATGCAGCTGATGCCACGTCGCCGCAGGCATCGCGTTCACGTGATTCAAAGTGAGGGCGCTCATTATCCAATCGCCCCTTCCATTTCGAGTTTGATGAGGTTGTTCATTTCCACGGCGTATTCTAGGGGCAGTTCCTTCGAGACCGGGTCGGCGAAGCCGTTCACGATCATCGTGCGTGCCTCTTCTTCGGGAATACCGCGGCTCATCAGGTAGAACACCTTGTCGTCGCCGATACGGCCGATGGTTGCCTCGTGTCCCACGTCGACGTGCTTGCAGCGGATGTCCATCGCGGGGATGGTGTCGGAGCGGCTGTGGTCGTCCAGCATAAGCGACTGGCACGACACGCTCGCGACCGAGTTCTCGGCGGCAGGGGTTGCCACGACCGAGCTGCGGAACGTCGACACGCCGCCGCCCTTCGAGATCGACTTCGTCTCGATGGCTGCCGTCGTCTCGGGTGCCGCCAGGACGACCTTGCAGCCGGTGTCGAGGTTTTGGCCGGTGCCTGCGAAGGTGATGCCGGTGAAGGTGCAGCGCGACTTGCGCCCCTTCAGGATCGACATCGGGTACAGGTAGCCCACGTGGCTGCCGAAGGAGCCGGAAACCCACTCGATCTGGCCGCCCTCGTCGCACACCGCGCGCTTGGTGTTCAGGTTGTACATGTTCTTCGACCAGTTCTCGATGGTCGAATAGCGCAGCTTGGCGTTCTTGCCCACGAACAGCTCGACCGCGCCCGCGTGCAGGTTGGCCACGTTGTACTTCGGTGCCGAACAGCCCTCGATGAAGTGCAGGTCGGCGCCGTCTTCCACGATGATGAGCGTGTGCTCGAACTGGCCCGCGCCCTTCGCGTTCA
>NZ_CAKTTZ010000080.1 GCF_934617235.1 uncultured Ellagibacter sp.
CCCATGATAGGGGGAGCCTGCTTTTCGGGAGGGCCGCCGATGGGACACCCATGTCAACGGTGGTTTAACATAGAGACGCCCAGATGCAGTAATAACGCACAATTTAGCGCCCGAGAGTTGTCCAATCGATAAAGATGTTGCGCCTCAGGTCGATCTCGCAACGAATCTCTTTGGAGCTTTTGCTTCGATACGCGACTCCGATTTGCCTTGCAACCATCCTGCGCACCGTATCAAAGTTTGCCCGATCGGATATCTGCCGATAAGTAAGCGGCATGATGGTAAAGCCCATTTGTTGAAGCGCGGTCGTCCTGTCGGAGTCCGAAATCGCCGAATCGTAGTCGTCGTGGACCACTTTTCCCTGGCATTCGACGATAAGCGGGCTTGCGCCGTTGGGAACGTCGAACAGCAGGTCGGCGTAGCACGTCGATTTCCCATAGATGCGCCTTGCGCTTGTCGAAAGCGGAATTCGCTCGTTGTTGACGAATCCCGAAAAGCCCTCGCCGCCCTTGCATCTTTGCGTCGAGAAGAGCATCGAAGCTTGGACCTCAAACGGCGAAGCGGTAACCCCGGTCACGCGTTTCGCGGCGCGCGCGAAACGCCGCCCGCCGCGTTCGCTTTTCATGGCGTCGGCGAACTGTCCCAATTCGCCCAGCTCGATAAGAGGTTCTCGTCTCCAAAGGTCGGTCTTTCTCCCCGAAGAGCTTTTGACTCGCCGCCACCCGAATGACCGGGGAAGCAGCTCGGAAGAGTCGATGCTGTCGAGAAGCGCTTCAACAACTGGGCTCGGCCGAAATATCGAAAACGTGCCACAGAATTCGTACATCGCCATAACAAGGTGGTTTTCGTCGACATGCGAGGCAAGGTTAAATAGTGAATAGAGAGGACTTGCCGTTGAAATACCGAGGTCGGTTTGCTGTATGCACCCAAATGGCAACTCGTTTGTAACGAGGTGCGACACCGTGCTCACGTTGTTCAGTCGGCGTTTGCGATCAGTCGCTAAAAGATGGACGGGGATACCGAGTATCTCATGGGTGAGTATATGGCTCCTGAAGCCTGCACGATTGCTATCGGTCGCCCTGTCGGGGTAAGGAGGGCACAGCATTAGAACCTGCGGAGGGGTTCGATGAAAGCGAAACGCCGATATGTCGCACAGAATGTCTTCCATGCGCGAACTTTACCAGGTTTGGGGAAAGCGCGCATCACAAGACTTGCGGCGCCAGGCCACGCCATTCCCCTGCGCGGCGTCGAGAATAAGCATACCGCCACGTCATCTCTCAGCCCGCGCGGCCCGCGCGATGGACCCCGCAGGCGCGGGAAGAAAGCGCTAGCAGCCCTCGATAGCCATGCCAGGCTCAGGCGCGTATTCTAGGAAGTCGGCGAGCGTGGCCGAGTCGACGTATTCCTCGATCACCTGGTCGAGCCCCGCCCAGAAGCGCACCGTCGTGCACTCGCTTTTGCGCGGGCAGCCGATTTCGTCATCCTCAAGCGCGTTGCACGCCACGGGCACCGTGGAACCCTCGGCCGCACGCAGCACGTCACCTGCACGAATGTCGGACGCCTCGCGAGCCAGCGCATAGCCGCCGCCCTTGCCACGCACACTGCGCACAAGCCCTGCGGCCATAAGCGGCCGCACCACCTGCTCGAGGTATTTCAGCGAGATGTCTTCCTCTTCGGCCACTTTGCGCAGGGGAACCTTCCCGTCGGGGCCTTGCTGGGCAATGCGGATCATGAGGCGCATCGCGTAGCGCCCCTTCGTGGTTACCAGCATCGTTTATCCTCACTTCCCCCTCGTGATACGGTTCGCCCTCGGAATAACCCGAACGCAACCGCCGTGCGCAACCATTTCGATTTCGCGTGCTCATTCTAGCGCGAAAGCAATCTATTACTTGACATTTTATCGCTTCGAGGTATTTTATTCCTAGAAAATTCATAGGAATATGCACAGACGAGAGGGGCATACTTCATGGAAACCACTGCAACGAGCCCGCTGCTGAAACTGCAGGGGCTGTCGGCCTCGGTAGGCGACAAACCCATCCTTCACGACATCGATCTGGCGATCGGCGCACACGAGACGCATGTCATGATGGGCCCGAACGGCGCCGGCAAATCGACGCTCGGCCATGTAATCATGGGCGACCCTGAGTATAGCGTAACTTCGGGCACCGTGACCTTCGACGGGCAAGATATTACGGAACTTTCCCCCGACAAGCGCTCACGCGCGGGTCTTTTCTTGAGCTTCCAGGCCCCGGTCGAGATCCCCGGCGTGCCGCTGTCGAGCTTCCTGCGCGCCACCGTCGAGGGCCGCGAAGGCTTCAAGATGAAGGGCAAGGAATTCCGCAAGCACGTGCGCGAACTGTCGAAAAGCCTCGACTTCGACACGGCGTATCTCGATCGCGAGCTGGGCGTGGGCTTTTCCGGCGGCGAGAAGAAGAAGCTCGAGATGCTGCAGCTGCTGCTTCTCAAGCCGAAGCTGGCCATCCTGGACGAGAC
>NZ_CAKTTZ010000081.1 GCF_934617235.1 uncultured Ellagibacter sp.
AGCGCGGACAGGTCAACGACGCCAACCGACTGAACAGGAACTCGATAGACCACCTGAGAAACGGCCTTCGCGAGAATGCGACTGCAGACGACATCGTCTCGAACCTCACGCTGGGCTTCTGGGCCCACATGACGGACCGCAGCCATGAACGCGATTGTGGACCCCAATCATCCATAAAGCATGGCCAAAGGGAGCAGACCGAAACGACATCAATGGACGAATAGCGGGAATCAATTGAGTCATTCCCGAAACCGCGAATCAAGGACCTGATTCGCCCAAATTGCGCACGAATCAACCCCTCGGCGGTATGGTGCGATACGGATTGACAGCACCCGGACTGGATTAGTCACTGAGTGGAAATAGAAAAAATACGTGCAATACACGTGCATGGCAGTCTAGATAGCACCCATGGCGCACTGCATCATGGGTGCTATCTTTGTGTATCGGAGCGGGTCACGGCATATTCCAGTCGCCACGTGGCGGATTTCCGTCATGTCATGACGAATCCCAAGAAAATCCCGCCTGCCGCACGTACAATTGCCGCATGGCTCACACATGACAGGGAGGTCCGCATGGAGACGGTCAACGTCACCGTACGTATAGAAAGGCAGACGAGAGACGATGCGGCGAAGCTCTTCTCGGAGCTCGGCATCAGCACCACCCAGGCGATCAACATGTTCCTCAAGCAGGCCGTGAGGGAACAGAGAATCCCCTTCGAGGTCACCGCAAGGCCCACCGTCGAGTGCGCCAGCGAGAGGCTTGCGTAGGGCAATCGGTAATCTGGCGCATCTCCTCTTAATTGAGCGGATATGCCCATTCGGGGTCTCTTCCAATATTCGCAGCGCCTTTGCGCCCAACGCCTATAACCCGAATGCGCCCTCTTCGTCGAACAAGTCGATCGCGAGTTCGGCCCATTTCCTGTCGACGAGATAGGGCAGCTCTGCCGATAGGGACGACCTCTCGAGTGCGTCCCTGTGCAGATCGTATCCGCCCCTCGGCATGACTGCGGTGAAGCAAACTTCGCCATCGTCTATGCTGAACACGAGGCCGTCTCCCTCCAATCCGATCAGTTTGACCGAGCAATCAGCATCTGGGTCGACATTCCCCTGCATTTTTGCCGACCCGGTTATAGCCATCTTGAGAATCTCGATGACGCAATCGTCGAGCCCAGCCTCCAGCGCTACGACCTTCTCCCTAAGCTCATGGCGGTCGAAGACGATCCTCTTGACGCTTCGGCCTGCGGGCGTGCTCAGGTCATCGAACATGCCCGCGACCCCGTCGCCCATCGCTTCGTCTGCGACGAGATAAATCGAGCTGCGATGGGCCGGATCGAGATAGAGACATGTGATTCTGAATCAGCCAGGGTATCGCTAACCCAGCCTTCCATGTCCGCCCCGTTGTAGACGAAGACATCGGCGCCTTCGATGGTCTTGACGTCGCTCGGCGACGGCTCCCATTCGTGCGGTTCGGTTCCCACCGGGCATAGGTTCGTGACTTCAACGTGATCGCCTCCGATTTTCTGGGCAAAGTCGGCCATCGGGTAGAAGCTCGCCACCACCTGGACCTTCTGGGATTCGTTTGAGGATTGGCTATCGTTCGAAGCCGTATTTGAATTGTTCGAGGGGCCGGAGCATGCGGAAAGCCCCACGACGCACAGCACGGCCACCACAGCCGCGAAAGCTGCGTACATCATCTTATTCAGTTTCACCATTGGTATAAATCTCCTGCCAGGAATGCCTTTTTACGGGCATGACGTACATATATCGAGGAAGATGCACCCTAGCAGTCGAGCCTCACCTTAAGTTCGACCAGTGTATTGGACGCCGCATAAGAGGGTCGCACGGCGATCGGCAGCACGAATGCAGCAAACAGAGCAGCTTCGGACGCCGCAGCAGAAACGTCAGCGGCGGTTTGGATGATAGAAGAAGCGATGGCGAGTACCTGGCAAACCTGGCACTCATCGCCCTGGCAGTCATGCTGGGCTTCGGCAACTATGAACAGCGCAGGTGCAAGCAAAACGAAGGTCAAAACCAACGCGGCAATACGCGTGCGTACGTTATTCATCGAGGCCCCTCCCGCTGCTCGCAGCGCGCTCCTTCGCAGACGCTTCGCACGTGCCGAACGGGACAGTGCTCAGGATATCGATTCTTTTGGGCACGGCGTTCGCCGGCGGCGTCCTATCCGGCGTTGTAGAACCCATCGGCACCGTGCTGACGACCCTAGCCTCGCAGCCTATCATCGCGGCGCTGCCGTATCTCCTCGGTTTTGCGGCCGGTGCGATGCTGTATGTCGTGGTGGAGGAATTGATCCCCGAAGCATCCCAGGGGCCGCACTCCATCCTCGGTCCCGCGTTCTTCGCCATCGGCTTCAGCGTGATTTATCCCACCATGTGAAAGGCCCCTTGTCCGGAAACGCAACAACTC
>NZ_CAKTTZ010000082.1 GCF_934617235.1 uncultured Ellagibacter sp.
GGGTACATGTCCGCAGATGATATGGGACGTTTCCGGGTCGAGCCCGAAATCGCGGAAGATGTTCGCGACCACGGCCTCGTCGTCGATCAGGGTGTAGAAGGGGTTCTTCACTTCCTTGCGCGCGGCCTTGTCGGCGATGAGGTAGAGCTCGAAGGTGGCCATCTTGCTCTTCGCGAACAGCGGGCTGCCCTGCCCGAGCCACAGATACCACAGCATGTCGCGCCCGCGACGGCGTTCTTCCTCGTCGCGGCTGAAGAACGCGGCGCGCACGTGGCGCTCCATCACGTCGTAGAGCGCACGGCCTTTGTACGTTTTGCCGTAGACGTCGACTTCCTTGAGCGAGCCGTCAGCGTTGAGCGGCACGCAGGCGTGGAAGAGCAAGTTGCCGTTGTGCACCTTGTAGAGGCTTCCCGCTTCCAGGAAGAACTGCATGTGGCGGCGAAGCTTCTCGCATCCGGTGAACGCGGCGACGAGGCGCTCCATCACGTCGCGCTCAGCGGGCGTGAGAGCGTAGGGGTTCTCCGGGTCGATGGTCGGGAACACTTTGTCGGTGAGCTCGTACTCGGTGCCGTCGAGCATCACCGTGCCGCGGGTGTAGTCGATCTTGTCCAAAAGCTTGCGGTCGTCGAGGCCGAAAGCCGGGTTCTCATCGATGAGCTGGCCTTCCACCTTGAACTGGATGATCGCCATCGCCTTTTGGATCTTCACGTTCATCTCGAGCTCGGAGGGGGGAAGGTCGGGGTTGCCTTTGAGCGCGAACCCGACGCACGGGTCGTCGGCGTAGGCGTCGAGCGCGAACGTGGCGAGCGGCAGGATGTTGATGCCGTAGGCGTCTTCCAGGATGGAGAGGTTGCCGTAGCGCGCGCAGTTGCGCACCACGTGCGCGATGCAACCGCGCTGGCCAAGCGAGGCGCCCATCCACACGATGTCATGATTGCCCCACTGGATGTCCACAGAATGGTACGCCATGAGCGTGTCCATGATGGTGTGCGGTGCGGGGCCGCGGTCGTAAATGTCGCCGACAATGTGCAGCTGGTCTACCGCGAGGCGCTGGATCATGGTCGAGAGCGCTTCGATGAGCGCGATGCCGCGGCCCGTGCGCACCGCCGCATCGATGATGGCACTGTAGTAGGCTTCCTTGTCGACACCGTGGCGATCCTCGGTCAAAAGCTCCTCGACGATGTAGGCGAACTCGCTTGGCACGGCGCGGCGGATTTTGGAGTGCGTGTACTTGCGGGCGGCGCGCTTGCAGACCGCGACGAGGCGCGGCACCGTGACGGCGTACCATGCGTACTCGTCTTCCACCTGCGATAGCGCAAGCTTCGCCTTCTCGCGCGGGTAGTAGATGAGCGTGGCGAGCGCGCGCTTCTCGGCGTCGGAGAGCGTGTCGCCAAACACGTCGTCGACCTTCAGGCGGATCGAGCCGGAGCCGTTGCGCAGGATATGCGAGAAGGCTTCGAACTCGCCATGGATGTCGGAGGCGAAGAATTCCGTCGATTTGGGAAGATTCAAGATCGCCGACAAGTTGATGACCTCGGCAGATGCCTCGGCGATGGTGGGAAACGATCGGGAAAGCAATTCGAGATAGCGCTTTTCGCCGACTTCCATGGGCTCCTCCTTCTTGCGTGCGCGTACGGATTTCATGGTAACTGGTTTCGGTGCTCACGGGAATGGGCGATATAGCAAAGGTGAGATTGCTCGGCGAGTCCCGGGCACGCGCCTTTTTTGCCGCCCGGCGAGTCCCAGTCCATTCTCGTGCCGCCCTTCAGTCCCCCATTTCGCTCCATTCCTTATACACGGCGGCGCGCAAAAGGGCCCCGAGCAAGGTCGTGTACAAAATCGACGATAAGTTGTGAAGGGATGGTGAAGTTAGCTAGAAATTCGACTAGCCTGTCCCGAACTTGTCGCATATAAGCGAGTTTCGAAACGAGTAATTCCACATTTTCGGTATGTTTGGGTAGTCGTACACAATTTCTTCGCAACTTATCGTCATTTTTGTACACGCTCCCGGGAAGAGAGGAATGGCGAGGGAAAGAGGGCAAGCAGCCTGCGAGAGAAAGAAGGGCGGCAAATTGCCTGTGAGAGAAGAAAGGGGATACGGGAGAGAAGGAGACGACAAGGGGCCTGCGGAGGAAGGGGGATGTAGGAGAGAAATGGGGTGGAAGAAAGGCCCCAGTTGCCGCACCCGCCGCAACCCACGTCCCCTTCGAGAGCCGCGACATCACGGCAAAGAAAAAGCCCCATTGCTGGGGCTTGATTTCGAGATGGTGGACCGTCGGGGACTCGAACCCCGGACCTTGGGATTAAGAGTCCCCTGCTCTACCAACTAAGCTAACGGTC
>NZ_CAKTTZ010000083.1 GCF_934617235.1 uncultured Ellagibacter sp.
GATTGCGCCTACTCGTTCGGGAAGTATCTTCGCTCGCACGCAGGCTTCCTGCTCGGCGCGGTCGCCCTCATGCTCGCTGTGGCAGGCATTATGGTTGTTACCGGGTCCAACGCTTCCGCCATCATCCTCGTTTCGATCTGCGAGACCCTCTTTGCTTGCATTGTGCTTGCCGTCGGGTTTCTGCGCGACCGCGAGTTCTACCAGCAGCTTGCATCCTTTTGCGATTCGCCCGACAACGCACGCTACCTCTCGTCGATTCTGGACGAGCCGCACACGCTGGAGGGCTCACTTGCCTACCGCGCGCTTGCCGTGCAGGGCAAGGCGACCTCGGACGAGCTGGCCGTGCGCTCTCGCGATATGAAGGAGTACCGCAACTACATCGAGCTTTGGGTCCACGAGGCGAAAACGCCCATCGCATCGGCGCAGCTGGCGTTGTCAAATCTTCACGGCCCCGAAATCAACGAGGTGCGCGGCGATCTCGATCGCATCGAATCGCGCGTTGAGCAGGCGTTATACTACGCACGCTCGGCAACTCTGAGCGAGGATTTCTCCATCGAGGAACTAAACCTCGCAGCAGTTGCGCGCAAGGCGTGCCGCCAGAGATCCCGCACGCTGATCAGCGCCGGAGTCTCGCTCGATTTCGCAATCGACAACGAGCTTCACGTGCTTGCCGACGCGAAGTGGGTCGACTTCATCATCGGCCAGGTTCTGGAGAACTCGGCGAAGTACGGCGCGAAGTCCATCCAATTCGAAAGCGCGGTGAAGGACGCGGGGACGAAAGACGGGTGCGTCGAGCTCTCCATCAGCGATGACGGCGACGGCATTCCCGCTGCCGACGTGCCGCGCGTCTTCGATCGCGGATTCACGGGAAACCGCGGCCGCACGCACCACAAGGCAACGGGCATGGGGCTCTACCTCGCTGCCGTTGCCTGTGACAGAATGGGACTTGGCCTGCGCATTTCCTCCGAAGAGGGACACGGCACGACGATTGCGCTCACCTTCCCGCTCGACCGCACGCGCATGGATTTGGCGGCCAACCTTACAAAATCGTAAGATTGCGGTAAGGCCCTTCGATGGCTCCGTTTTCGCAATCGCCGCATCATGGGGATGTGTCGAATCGAAGAGAAAGGAATCCCCATGTCTGTGGTTACCGCAACCCCGCCAGCAGGCATCGCGAATGTGAATCAACCCGACGGCCGCAACGTTTTGCTCTCCGTACGCAACGTTTCGAAAGTGTATGGTTCGCGCGAAGCCGTCACGCATGCACTTGACGACGTCTCGTTCGATATCCGCGAAGGCGAGTTCGTCGGCGTCATGGGCCCGTCTGGCTCGGGCAAGAGCACGCTGTTGAACTGCATTTCCACCATTGATACCGTGACCAGCGGAAACATCATCTTGAACGGGCTCGATATCACGCAGTTGCGCAGCCGTCAGCTCTCCAAGTTCCGCCGCGACGATCTTGGCTTCATCTTTCAGGACGCCAACCTGCTCGACACCCTGACAGGTTTCGAGAACATCGCTTTAGCGCTCACCATCAAGGGCGAGAAAGCCGACGCCGTCCGCGTGAAGGTTGAACGCACCGCCACTCTGTTGGGCGTGACGGACGTCCTGCAGAAGTATCCGCGCCAGATGTCGGGCGGCCAACGTCAGCGCGTGGCTGCAGCGCGCGCCATCGTCGCCGACCCGAAGCTGGTTTTGGCGGACGAGCCCACGGGCGCACTCGACTCGCGCAACACCGCCGTCCTCCTCGAGACGCTCGACGTGCTGAACACGAAACTGCACGCCACCATCATGATGGTCACGCACGACGCGGTTGCCGCCTCCTATGCCGATCGCATCCTGTTCATCAAGGACGGCAAGCTGTTTAACGAGCTGCGCCGCGGCGATGGTGCGAGGACCGATTTCTATCAACGCATCCTTGAGGTTCAAGCGTTCCTTTCCGGCAAGCAGGGTGATTCCTCCGCGGTCGGCTTCGTGGCCTCGCACGTCACCGCGCTCGGCAACTAGGCGGCGGTCGTCATGCTTTTGAAACTAGCCTTGCGCAACGTGCGCCGCAGCGTGCGCGATTACGCTGTATACTTCGTCACCTTAGCTTTGGGCGTGGCGGTGTTCTACGCTTTCAACGCCATCGAAGACTCCCGCGTGCTGTTCGAGGCCCAAGAAGGCGC
>NZ_CAKTTZ010000084.1 GCF_934617235.1 uncultured Ellagibacter sp.
TATGGCTGTTCGCCATTCAAAGCGGTACGCGAGCTGGGTTCAGAACGTCGTGAGACAGTTCGGTCCCTATCCTCCGCAGGCGCAAGGGAGTTGAGGAGGGCCGCCCCTAGTACGAGAGGACCGGGGCGGACGGGCCTCTGGTGGAGCGGTTGTCGACCAACGGCACCGCCGCCTAGCTACGCCCGGAACGGATAACCGCTGAAAGCATCTAAGCGGGAAGCCGGCTCCGAGATGAGCTCCCTGTTCGGTAAGGGCCCGGGTAGAACACCCGGTCGACAGGCCGCAGCTGCAAGCGCCGCGAGGCGCTCAGGCGAGCGGTGCTGATAGCCCGAGCTCTTCTTCACCAGCAAAGTGCGGGTATCGGAATCGAGGCATGGAGCGCGCATGCAGCCGCCAGGGTCGCCGCGGGGCGTCCTGGAAGAGGCACCTTAAAACATAGCCTCATCGGGGGAGCGCCCCCCATGAGCGGAACCGTAGAGAGGGGGATCACCCGATCCCATTCCGAACTCGGAAGTTAAGCCCCTCCTCGCCGAAAGTACTGCGGAGGAAGTCCGTGGGAGGATAGGGCGTTCCGCTCATGGGCGGCGCTTCCTTTATTTGCGCAGGGCCGCGGCCCGGGGGAGGGTTCCCCGGGCCGCGGCCTTTTCATTTTATTTCCTTTCGTGGATTCCCCCTTTCTTCTCCTGTTCAATGCTTGCGAAGAAGGTTATTCTAGATATCTATTTCCAATGAAAGGAACTCTCATGCCAATCAGTTTGAGCGGTCGAAACTATCTGAAGCTTCTCGATTTCACTCCAGATGAGATCCGCTACCTTATTTCGCTTGCGAAGCAATTTAAGGCTTTGAAGCTTTCCGGCACCCCCCATAAATATCTCGAGGGCAAAAACATTGTGCTTCTGTTCGAGAAGACTTCTACGCGTACTCGTTGCTCGTTCGAGGTTGCTGGGCATGATTTGGGCCTTGGTGTCACCTATCTTGATCCAGGCAGTTCGCAGATGGGCAAGAAGGAATCGATTGAGGATACTGCTCGCGTGCTTGGCCGGATGTTCGACGGTATCGAGTATCGTGGCTATGGACAGGAAATCGTCGAAAATCTCGCTGCGCACGCAGGTGTTCCAGTGTGGAATGGCCTCACCAACGAGTTTCATCCCACTCAGATGATCGCTGACATGCTCACGCTTGAGGAGAACTTCCCTGAAGGTATTAAGGGTAAGAAGCTTGTCTTTATGGGCGATGCCGAGAACAACGTTGCCAATTCCCTTATGGTGGTATGTGCGAAGCTCGGCTTGCATTTCGTTGCTTGCGGCCCCGAAGAGCGCATGCCGAATGCCGAGCTCGTTGCTACTTGCAGGGATATCGCGCTTGAATCCGGCGGTTCGGTGACGCTTACTTCAAGCGTCGAAGAGGCCTGCACTGGCGCTGATGTTGTCTACACCGATATCTGGGTTTCCATGGGCGAGCCTGCCGAGCTGTGGGAAGAGCGCATCAAGCTGCTTTCTCCGTACCAGGTCAACAGCCGGGTTATCGACCTTATGGCGCCGACGGGCATCTTCATGCACTGCCTGCCCGCCTTCCATGATACTGAGACGACGATCGGCGCTGAAATCGCTGAGAAATTCGGTATCACCGAGATGGAAGTTACCGACGAGGTTTTCCGCGGCGCACGTTCTCGCGTGTTCGATGAGGCTGAGAATCGCATGCATTCTATCAAGGCGATTATCTATGCAACTTTGAAGTAGCGCTGTTTTCGCTGCAGGTGATGTTATCATGAGGGACTGTGAAACTCGCAGCCCCTCATTTTTTGAGTGGGATATATGACCGACTGAAAGATATTGCAATGACTTTACGTGAACAAGTTGAAGAAGTCGTCGACGCGGCTTTAAATGCTGCTGTCGCGGATGGATCGCTTCCCTTGGAGGAGGTTCCTTCCGCGGCGCTCGAGCGTCCGCGCGATGTTGCTAACGGCGATTGGGCATCAACTGTTGCCCTGCGAGCGGCCAAGGCGGCTCATATGAAGCCGCGCGATGTTGCGG
>NZ_CAKTTZ010000085.1 GCF_934617235.1 uncultured Ellagibacter sp.
GTTAGGCAAAGTTAGGCAAAACTGAGATAAAACCCCTGGTCAGAGCGATATTGACAAAACGACCTTTTTTGTCCACGATGGGGGGTTTTCGCGGAAGAATGGTTGGCAGTGAGCTGGCGGGTGGCCGAATGACGGTTGATGTATGGGTCAGCCGCCGCCGCGAGAACGTTGCGTCGAAGCCGCAAGCGCTGTCTTGCGACGGCATTCAGTTCGAGGAGTAAGGAAGCCTTCCTGGAACAACCCTCTCGCTCTCGGTCGCGCGCCTGAGCGCCAACGAGAACTCCCCGCTCGCAGTAATGCAGAATGAGAAACGCGCGACCGACTTGCGTTTGCCCGCGCGCGCTCCATGGGGTAATGTGTGTTCCCGCTATTCGTCGCGAGAGGGAGCCCGATTCCATGTTCAAGATCAACCACGCCATTTTGCACGTTTTCGATTTCGTTTCATGCGTGAATGTATTTTCGCAGGAAGAGCTGGACCTTTCCGACAAGAACGTGAAGTCCTACGTGCAGCGCGTCTCAAAACACGCGTTGGGCAACATCAATAACAAACGTGGTGAATTCGAGGCCGACAGCGGTTTCAAAAACGAGCTTTCCGACTACTTGAACGGGCAAAACAACTTCATCGACCTCTCGCTCATGATCGCTGAATTCTTAGGAAGCGAACTTGAACGCATGGAGCAGCCGGCATCATGCGACTTGCTCGTCGTCGATTTCGAGGACTCGCCGAAAGCCCCGAAGCTTTCCGCGGAAGATCGCGAAGAAATGTCCGAGGAGGAAGCTGCAGCTGCGCAGGCAGAGCTCGACGCGGCGTTCGCTGGGAGAAGCGCGCGTTACTTCGGGCTGTTGCTGCTCGAGAGCAAGCCGGCGTTTATGCACGAGGTGGGCAGAGCCGATAGCGGCGCGTCGGTGAACCGCATCGAGCGCCATCATGCCATCCTGCCAAGCCCCTCGCAGAAGATTTCTTCGTTTGCCCTGATAGACGTTCGAACCATGTCGGTCCAGTTCGTGGACAAGGCGCGCGAAATCGCCGGCGAGGAGAGGTGGCTCATCCCGCAGGGCCTGCTTCAGTGCACGATGGAGGCTTCAAGCAAGGAACTTATCGATACGACGATGCGCCTGGTCGAGGAGGTCGCCAACGAGTACGGCGCGAATGCGGCGATCGCGACTGCGAAGGCGAAGGCGTACGTCGCCGAAAACGCCGAGGACTCCGACGAAGTGCCGTTCGACGAGTTTGTCGAGGAAGTGTTCGAGGACGAAGGGCCTCGACGCAGCTTCGTCGAGGCGGCACAGAAGGAAAATCTCCCCGAGCACGCGCCCGTTGAGCGTGCGGTAGCTAAACGCGTCACACGCAACCACAAGATCCGCACCGACACTGGCATCGAGATCACGTTCCCAGCGGAATATGCGCAGAATCCTGAGTTCATCGAGTTCACCAGCGCGGCGAACGGGCTCATCCGCATCGAGCTCAAAAACATCGGGAGCATCGAGAACAAGTAGCCGTGACGGAAGCATGTGAGGGCGGCGACGCGAAGAGGGCGCCACTTATGCACCGAGTTCTTCATACGCGAAGACTGACTCGCCTTCGCCCAATCCAACAGCCGGCGTACGCAATCGAGCGTTTGCGCTCCCACAGCCGAACGTCCGCTGCACCCTCGACTGGCG
>NZ_CAKTTZ010000086.1 GCF_934617235.1 uncultured Ellagibacter sp.
AGGGTGAGGGGGGTGAAGTCGTAACAAGGTAGCCGTACCGGAAGGTGCGGCTGGATCACCTCCTTTCTAGGGAGACAATCTTGCAAGGGCCCGCGCGCGCCCCCCGTCCGAATCCTCGGCATCCGGCCTCCAGGGCTCCCGGCGAACGGGACCCCGAGGCACCTTGGCAACTGCATAGCGCGCGACATGTTCGGGAGCGAGAGCCCCCGAACGATCTCAACTTGATATCAACCAATGACAGAAGTAGATTCTGCATCTTCGAAATCAGTTAGGATCGCCGAGATACGTTTTACCCAAAACTTTATTTATTTACTTTCTCCGATGATTTACTTCATCGGCTGGCATTTACCGGGGGGCTCGCCCCCCGGGACCGCGGGAAGAAGATACCGCGGGCGCACGGCGGATGCCTTGGCATGGGAAGCCGAGGAAGGGCGCGGCAAGCTGCGATAAGCCCCGGGGAGGCGCAAACGGCCTTCGATCCGGGGATTCCCGAATGGGGGAACCCAGCAGGGGTCATGCCCTGCTACCCGCACCAGAACAGAATACGGTGCGAGGAGGCAACCGGGGGAACTGAAACATCTAAGTACCCCGAGGAAAGGAAATCAACCGAGACTCCGGGAGTAGCGGCGAGCGAAACCGGACGCGAGCCCAAACCCGCGCACGTGCAAGCGACAGGGCGTTGCTGCGCGGGGGTTGCGGGGCGCGCCATCCCGAGGGCCTGCTCCCTCGGGCGGAGTTACAAAGCGCCATGGAAGCGGAACGGCATGGGAAGGCCGGCCGCAGCGGGTGAGAGCCCCGTACGCGGATCCATGGCGCCTCCGAGGCGCGTCCCCGAGTAGGGCCGGGCACGTGAAACCCGGTCCGAAGCAGGGGGGACCACCCTCCAAGGCTGAGCACTCTCCCATGACCGATAGCGAACGAGTACCGTGAGGGAAAGGTGAAAAGCACCCCGAGAGGGGAGTGAAAGAGCACCTGAAACCGTGCGCCCCCAAGCAGCCGGAGCACCTCAAGCGGTGTGACGGCGTGCCTTTTGTAGAATGAGCCAGCGAGTTGCGTCCGGCGGCGAGGTTCAGCTAAGAAGCGAGCCGCAGCGAAGGCGAGTCATTAAGACGGCGACGTAGTCGCCGGGCGCAGACGCGAAGCCGGGTGAGCTATCCATGGGCAGGCTGAAGCAGGGGTAAGACCCTGTGGAGGGCCGAACCCACTTCGGTTGAAAACGGAGGGGATGACCCGTGGATAGGGGTGAAAGGCCAATCAAACCCGGAGATATCTCGTTCTCCCCGAAATAGCTTTAGGGCTAGCCGCGGCCGTTAGCCGCCGCCGGTAGAGCACTGGACCGCCGAGGGGGCCTCGCAGCCTACCGAAGCGGACCAAACTCCGAACGGCGGCGGCCGAGAGGCCGCGAGTCAGAGCGCGTGGGCTAAGCTGCGCGCTCGAGAGGGAAACAGCCCAGACCGCCCGCTAAGGCCCCCAAGTCCATGCTGAGTGGCAAAGGATGTGCGTCTGCCCAGACAACCAGGATGTTGGCTTAGAAGCAGCCATGCATTCAAAGAGTGC